>DASUVY010000048.1:0-7805 GCA_036378695.1 Candidatus Dormiibacterota bacterium | reverse complement strand
TCAGACTCTGTCGCCACGCACCGCCGAGAAGGCCATGGTGCCCGCCAGCCAGCCCGCGTAGAGGCCCGACCCGCCGAAGACCAGGGCGATCACCAGCAGTGCCGGCAGTGAGCTCTCGAACATGCGCTGGTAGACGAGCGCGCCCAGGAAGCAGAGCGCCGCGCAAGCCACGATGCCCGCCGCCCCGGCCACCAGTGCCGCCCCCAGGCGGCGCCCGGCGGTCCTAGGCGGCGGAGATCCGCTGGCCGGTGCTTTCGCGCTCGGCCCGTTCGACGGCCTGGCGCTCGAGTCCGGCCGGGTCATGCCGGCTCCACCGGTTCAGGTAGCTGGCGTGCAGCGAGCGCGCCAGGTCCTCGAGCCCGCTGCGCACCGCCTGCACTTCCTGGACCTCGGCGGCATAGCCGCCCTTGTCCCCCACGGCCGGGATTCTCGGCCACGTCGCCGGCACCCGTCAATGGCTTTATCACTTTGCTAGACATCGACCACTTCAAGATCGTGGACCGCGCCCGCCAGCTCTCCGGCATACACATGGTTGAAGAGAAAGCGCGTTTGGGGGTGGCGGGCGGCCAGTGCCTCCGCCTCTTCCCAGCCCGTGTGGGAATGGGGGTGGCCGGGCCCGGTGGCCTCAGTGATCACCACCTGGGCGCCGCTCACCAGCCGCTCCAGCGGGGGTGTCATCTCAGTGTCCCCGGCGTAGGCCAGGATGCGCCCGTCCAGGTGCAGCCGGTAGCCCGTGCAGCCCCGGCTCCCGTGATCCAGCCGGACCGACTCGTACTCGACGCCGTTCACCGAGCCCGACGCCTCCGCCTCCAGGTAGCGAAGCTCGAACCGCCGCCGGAATTCGGTCTCCCACTCGTCGCCCCAGCAGAGCCCGAGCAGCGTCTCCAGCACCCGCTCGACGCCGGCCGGCCCGACCACGGTGAGTGGCGTCTCCGAGACCAGCGCGTGGTGCAGCGCGAACGGCGGCAGGCCCAGCAGGTGGTCGCCGTGGAAGTGCGTGAGGAACAGCAGCTGCACGGCGCCGGGGTCGATGCCCAGCCGATGCATGTGGGGCAGCAGCGGCGCCCCGCCGTCGAGCAGGATGCGCCCGTCGACCACCACGGCGCCGTTGTAGCGCTCCTGGGAGAAGGCGGCCCCGCTCCCCAGGAAGGCGAGCCTCAAAGCGAGGGGCGCAGCCGAAAGGTCAGGCAGAGCCTTTCGCGCCCAGAAGTCCGATGCGGACGCCGACTCCTGCGGTGCTCAGTCACGCAGCGACCGCTGCGCTCCTTCCGCTCCTCGTCTTCGGCTGACGCCTCGGAGCTTCGGGATCGCGAAATCCAGCAGCCCACCTTTCGGCCGCGCCCCTCAGGCCGGGGTGATCCTCTTGTCCAGGTAGACGTCCTGGATCGCCTGCAGGAGCTCCACGCCCTCCTTCATCGGGCGCTGGAAGGCCTTGCGCCCGGAGATCAGCCCCATGCCGCCGGCGCGCTTGTTGATCACCGCCGTGCGCACGGCTTCCTTGAGGTCGCCCTCACCCGAAGACGCGCCGCCCGAGTTGATCAGCCCGGCGCGGCCCAGGTAGCAGTTGACGACCTGGTAGCGGGTGAGGTCGATGGGGTGGTCCGTGGTCAGCTTGTCGTAGACCAGCTTGGAAGTCTTGCCGAACTTCAAGGCGTTGAAGCCGCCGTTCAGCTCGGGCAGCTTCTGCTTGATGATGTCGGCTTCGATCGTCACCCCCAGGTGGTTGGCCTGACCGGTCAGGTCGGCCGCCACCTCGTAGTTCTTGCCGTCGACGGTGAAGGCGGGGTTGCGCACGTAGCACCAGAGCACGGTCGCCATCCCGAGCTCGTGGGCCTCGTGGAAGACGCGGGAGATCTCGATAATCTGGCGGCTCGATTGCTCCGAGCCGAAGTAGATGGTGGCGCCCACCGCGACCGCCCCCAGCTCCCACGCCTCACGTACCGTTCCAAAGAGGATCTGGTCGTACTCATTGGGGTAGCTGAGCAGCTGGTTGTGGTTGATCTTGCAGATGAACGGGATCTTGTGGGCGTACCGCCGCGCCACCGAGCCCAGCACGCCAAAGGTGGAGGCCACCGCGTTGCAGCCGCCCTCGATGGCCAGCTTGACGATGTTCTCGCCGTCGAAATAGGCGGGGTCGGGAGCAAAGCTGGCGCCCGCGGAGTGCTCGATGCCCTGGTCGACGGGCAGGATCGACAGGTAGCCCGTGCCGGCCAGGCGGCCGTGCGCGAGCAGGGACTCCAGGCTGCGCAGCACTCGGGTCGGCCGGTCGCTGAGCGACCAGATGCGGTCCACGAAGTCGGGCCCGGGCAGGTGCAGCTGGCTGGCCGGCACGGTCTCGCAGCGGTGGTTGAGGAGATCGTCCGCATCCGCCCCCAGGAGCTCCTCGATCCGACCCGCCGCCGCCTTCGTCGCAGTTGCCATGCCTACCTCCAGCTGAATTGGGTCCCACCGGAAACCGGCCCCGAAACCCGTTCTAGATTTTGGACCCTTGTCTAGGTCCGTGGTTATGGTCGAGCAGGTTACGGGGGAGCTGGCGGTCGATCTGGACCGCCTGGTCGCGGACTCGGTGGACGAGATCAAGGCCCGGGTGCCCGAGTACTCGCGCGCCCTGGAGCACGCCCTCGAGGATCCCTCGGCCCTGGTGGCGGGCGCGCTCGGCCTCATGCTCCAGGGCCTCCGCGACCGCGACCTGCTCTCCCGTGTGCGGCCGGTGGTGCGCCAGATGGGCCGGAGCCGCTCCGAGATCGGCGTCCCCCTGGACTCCCTGCTGGAGGCGGTCACCATCCTGCGCGAGCACCTGGCCCGCGCCTTCGAGCGGGCCGCCCGTCGGCAGGGCGCTTCCGAGAACGCCATCCTGCTGGGCGTCCAGCGCCTGGAGCGCGTGGAGACCGCCATGGTGGTCCAGCTGGCGCGGGGCTACATGGACGCCATGCACGAGCGCAGCCGCAACCAGCGCCACCTGATGGAGGCCATGGTGGCGGTGGCGGCCGCCGTGAACCGACCCGTCGAGCTGAGCGAGGTCGCGCAGTCCGGGCTGGCGGCCATCATCAAGTCCACCAACGCCGAGGCCGGCGCGCTCTGGCTGCGCTCCGAGGAGCCCCACGAGCTTGGCCTCGCCTACACGCACGGCCTGCGCTGGGACGAGGACCGGCGCCTGCGGGCCGCGGCGGTCGAGCCCTTCCAGGTCGTGGAGCGGGCGGCGCGCAGCCGCTCGGCGATCACCGGCGCCGGCTTGGGGACAGCGGGGCGGCCGCTGCTGCAGTCGGCGATGGCGGTCCGCCTGCACGTGCGCGCCCGCCTGGTGGGCGTCCTGGTGGTGGGCACCCGCGAGCTGCGCGAGTTCGGCGATTCCGAGGTCGCCTTCCTGGACGCGGTGGCCGACCACTTCGCGGCCGCCTTGAGTCGCGCCGAGCAGCACCGCCGGGACACCCGCACCGACTTCATGACCGGCCTCGCCAACCGCAAGGAGTTCGAGCGGGCCCTGGAGCGGGCGATCGCCGCCGCCGGCCGCCACAAGCGCCCGCTCACCCTGGTCCTCCTCGACCTCGATGGCCTGAAGCAGATCAACGACCTCCACGGGCACCAGGCGGGCGACGCCGCGATCAACGCCGTGGGCAGCGCGCTCCAGCACACGGTCCGCGCCAGCGACACCAGCGCCCGCCTGGGCGGTGACGAGTTCGGCCTGGCCATGCCCGAGACCACCATCGAGCAGGCGGTCGAGGTGCTGCACCGCGTGGAGGTACTGCTGGCGCGCGACGGCTACCGGGTCTCGGCGGGGATCGCCAGCTGGGGTCAGGGCATGGACCGGGCGGCGCTGGAGCGCAAGGCCGACGCGCGCCTCTACCAGAACAAGCGCAAGCACCATAGGGAGAGTGATCGCCGGGGGGCTTGAGCCCTTAGCGCTGGAATGGTTCGCCCGCGACACCCTGGAGGTGGCGCGCGAGCTGCTCGGCAAGGTGCTGGTTCGCTCGCTCGATGGCCAGGTGCTGACCGGGCGGCTCGTCGAGGTCGAGGCCTACTTGGGACCCGAGGACCAGGCCGCGCACTCGGCCCGCGGCCTGACGCCGCGCACCCGCGTCATGTACGGGCCGCCGGGCCACGCCTACGTCTACTTCATCTACGGCATGCACCACTGCCTGAACTTCGTGACCCGGCCCGAGGGCGTGCCCCAGGCGGTTCTGGTGCGCGCGCTGGAGCCGGGACCGGGGGTGGGCCGGTCGAGCGGCCCGGGCCTGGTCTGCCGGGCCCTGGGAATCGATCGCTCGCTCAACGGACGGCCCTTGGTGCCGCCCGACCTCTACGTCGCCGACGACGGCTTTCGAGTCGACCCTTCCCAGGTGGTCACCGGGCCCCGGGTCGGCGTGGCCTACGCCGGTGAGTGGGCGGCGCGGCCCTGGCGCTTCCGTCTCATAAGCCCCTCCCCTCCGGGGAGGGTCGGGGTGGGGTGAGCTCGTCCAGCAGCTTCCGGGCGCCCGCGGACCGGAGGTCCTTGAGGATGATCCCCAGCGCGCCGGTGGGATCGTCCAGCCAGGTCGCGACCGTGTCCCAGTGCTCCGACACCCAGCTGGCGCCGGTGGAGGCGGCGATCACCGGCAGCACCTGGTCCGGCCCCATGCCATGGGTCTCCGCCAGGCGCAAGCCGTCGCGGGCGCCCACGATGTTCGCCGCGAGCATGACCTGGTTGGCCAGCTTGACGGCCTGGGCCGCGCCGGGCCGGCGCCCGACGTGGAAGACGGTTCGGCCCAGCACGTCGAGCACCGGCCGGGCCCGCTCCACAGCGGCGTCGGATCCGGCCGCCATGATGGCCAGCGAGCCCGCCTCGGCGCCCGCCACGCCGCCGCTGACGGGGGCGTCGAGCACCTCGACGCCGCGGCCCTCCAGCTCACCGGCCAGCCGGGCCATGGCGTCCGGGTTGATGGTGCTCATCACCACCAGCAGCAGTTCCTTCCCAGTGACTTCGGCAACCACCGCCTCGGTCTGGTCGAGGGTGCGCACGAGGCTTATCGCCAGCCCGTCCGAGCGGTCGCAAACCTCGGCCACCGACGCGCAGCGCTGCACCGGTGGCGCCACCCGAGCGGGGTCGAGGTCGAAGGCGGCCACCTGGAAGCCGGCGCGTGCCAGGTTGGCGGCCATGGGCGCGCCCATAGCCCCCAGACCCACGAACCCGACCACGCTCGCCACCGCCAAGTAGTATCGGCCGAGGGTGATCGACACCCACATCCATCTCTGGCGGCGCGCCGACGCCAAGCAGAGCGGCATCCTGGCGCGTCCCTACCTGCAGCGCGACATCCTGTGGGACGACTACCGCGCGGCCTGGGGCGGCGAGCAGGTGGAGAAGGCGGTGCAGGTCCAGGTCAACGACTTCGTGGACCCGCTCTGGGAGGCCGCCTTCGCCGCCGGCGTCGCGGAGTCGGAGCCGGGACTGGGCGCCTACGTCACCTGGGCCGCTCTCGAGCAGCCCTACCTGGACGACGAGCTGGACGACCTCGAGCCGCTGCACCTGGTGCGTGGCGTGCGCCGAACCTGCCAGTACGAGAAGGACCCCGCCTTCTGCGCCTCGGACGCCTACATCAGCGGCGCGCGCCGGCTGGGCCGGCGCGGCCTGCTCTGCGAGATCTGCGTGCGCCTGGAGCAGATCAGCGCGATGCCACGCCTTGTGCGCGCCTGCCCGGACACGGTCTTCGTCCTCCAGCACATCGGCAAGCCCGACCTCGGCCAGCCGCCGCAGCCCGGCTGGCTGCGCGCGCTCGAGGAGCTGGGCGCGCTGCCCAACGTGCACTGCAAGCTGTCACCGGTGGTGCACAGCGACCGTGACGCGCACTACAGCGCCGAGCGGCTGGCGCCCTTCGTCCGTCATGTCCTGGATTGCTTCGGGCCCGAGCGCCTGCTCTTCGGCAGCAACTGGCCGGTGGCCGAAGCCGTGGTCGGCTACGCGGAGTGGGCCGGCATCGTGCGCGAGCTGGCCGGGTCAGACGAGCAGGTGTTCAGCGAGAACGCGCGCCGCCTGTACCAGCTGTAGGGGCGGGGCTTGCCCCGGCCGGGTTTGCGCCGCCCTACGGCCAGCTTCCGGCCGAAGGCTCCAGCCTCTCCAGCTCCTCCCAGTCCGCCCGCGGCGGGTTGAAGACGTCGACCACGCTGGCGCCCTCGGGCCCGGCGGCGCCCCCGTGCGGGGTGTCGCCGGGAATCACGTAGGTCTCGCCGGCGCGGAGCTCCCGGGTGTCGTCGCCAATGGTCATCGTCATCGTGCCCCGAAGCACGAAGCCGACCTGCTCGTTGGCGTGCTGGTGGATGGGCACCCCGACGCCCGGCTCCATGTCGACCACGGCCAGGGTGATCCGGTCGCCCTTGACGGCGCGGGCCACCGCGCCCTCCCAGATCTTGTAAGGCTTGACCGCGTCCAGCGCGTCGAAGGAGCTCACCGCGTCAGACCTGGCGGTCGATGATGGTGGCGGTCCCCAGGCCGCCGCCGCAGCACATGGTCTCCAGCCCGTAGCGGAGGTCCCGGCGCTCCAGCTCGTAGAGCAGGTGGTTCATGAGCCGCGCCCCCGACGCGCCCAGCGGATGCCCGATGGCGATGGCGCCGCCGTTGACGTTGAGCTTGTCGGAGTCGGCCCCGGTCTCCTTCAGCCAGGCCAGAGGCACCGACGCGAAGGCCTCGTTGACTTCGAAGAGGTCGATGTCCTTCAGCTCCAGGCCCGCCTTCTTGAGCACCGCCGCGGTGCCCGGGATGGGACCCTCCAGCATGAGCACCGGGTCGCACCCGACCACGGCCTGAGCGGCGATGCGAGCGCGGGGCTTGAGCCCCAGCTCCGCTGCCTTCTCCTTTGCCATCAGGAGCACGGCGGCGGCGCCGTCGGTGATCTGCGAGGAGTTGCCGGCGGTGATTTTGTGCTCGGGGTTGAAGGCCGGCTGCAGGGCGGCCACCGCCTCGTAGGTGGCGTTGGCGCGGATGCCCTCATCGCGCGTCATGACCTCGGCCGCGTGGCCGTTGGCGGGAATCTCGATCGGCATGATCTGCGACTTGAGATAGCCCTGGTCGCTGGCCGCCGCCGCCTTCAGGTGGCTCTGCACGCTGAACTCGTCCATGGCCTGGCGCTCGATGCCGTACTTCCGCGCGACCAGCTCGGCGGAGATCCCCTGTGGCACCATCTCGTAGAGCTCGGTGAGCTCGGGGGGGAAGGGATGGCCCGGACCCTGGGCGACGGTGCAGCCCATGGGCACGCGCGTCATCGACTCCACGCCCCCCGCCACCGTGACGTCGCAGACGCCGGCCTGGATGAGATTGGCGGCGAAGTGGATCGCCTGCTGGCTGGAGCCGCACTGGCGGTCGACCGTGGTCGCCGGGGTCTCGACCGGGAAGCCCGCGGCCAGCCAGGCGTTGCGGGCGATGTTGACGGACTGCTCGCCCGTCTGCATGACGTTCCCGAAGACGACATCCTCGACCAGTCCGGGCTGGATCCCCGCCCGGTTGATCAGCTCCTTCAGGACCAGGGAGCCGAGCACCACCGGGTGGAAGTCCTTGAGCTTGCCGTTGCGCCTGCCCATGGGTGTGCGGACGGCTTCGACGATCACGACCTCGCGCATGCTTAACCGCTCCTTAGCCAAGCAGCAGAAAGTGGCCTGGCTGCGAACTGATTTTTGGGACTATCCCCGCCCAGCGGGTCGCTGATACCTTTCCGCTCGCCCCAACCGGCTGAGTACGGTAAACCTGAGGATACCGAACGTCGAGTAGGTGGAAGCCGCAAGGTAGAAGCCGAAAAACGCATAGGGGACTTCAGGGTAAACAGGAAGGTCGCTTGGGGCAT
>DASUVY010000047.1:0-15723 GCA_036378695.1 Candidatus Dormiibacterota bacterium | reverse complement strand
GGTGCGGCGGCCGGCGCGCACGCGGTTGTACAGCGCGATCACCTGCTCGTCGTCGAGATACTCGTTTTCCACGGCCCTGATTGTCCGGAATACCCCCTGGTACGCGTGGGTATATTCCAGCGAGATGTCCGAGAACGGCTTTCGGCCCTTCACGCCCGACCAGGTTTCGCGCTATGCGCGCCACCTGATCCTGCCCGAGGTGGGCGGCGCGGGCCAGCGCAAGCTACTCGGCTCCAAGGTCCTGCTGCTGGGCGCGGGCGGGCTGGGTTCCCCGGCCGCCCTCTACCTGGCGGCGGCCGGCGTGGGCACGCTGGGCATCGTCGACTTTGACGAGGTCGACGCCAGCAACCTCCAGCGCCAGATTCTCCATGGCACCGACGACGTGGGCAAGCCCAAGACGCAGTCCGCGGCCGAGACGCTGCAGGCGATCAACCCCGACGTCAAGGTCATCCAGCACCGCCTGCACATCAACTCCGAGAACGCGCTCGAAGTGTTCGCGCCCTACGACCTGATCGTCGATGGCACCGACAACTTCCCCACCCGCTACCTGGCCAATGACGCGGCCTTCTTCCTCAAGAAGCCGCTGGTGCACGGCGCCATCTACCGCTTCGAAGGGCAGATGGCCGACTTCACGCCGGCCGCCGGGACCGGCTGCTACCGCTGCCTGTTCGCTACGCCGCCGCCGCCGGGCGCGGTCCCCAGCTGCGCCGAGGCCGGGGTCTTCGGGGTGCTGCCCGGGATCATCGGCAGCATGATGGCTTTCGAGACCATCAAGCTCCTGCTCGGCATCGGCGAGCCGCTGATCGGCAAGCTGCTGATCTTCGAGGGCATGGACATGAGCTTCCGGAAGGTCAACCTGCGCCGGAATCCCAAGTGCCCGCTCTGCGGCGACGCGCCCACCGTGCACGGGCTGATCGACTACGAGGCTTTCTGCGGCGCCCCCGCCGTCGAGCCTTCCGAGGCGACGGTCACCGTCAGTTAGTCTCAGCCGGTGATCCGGCTCGACACCTTCGACGGAGTGGCCTTGGAGCGCGCCCGCGGCATCGTGCGCGAGCTGGGATCCGTGTTGGTGGCCTACTCGGGCGGCGTCGACTCCACGCTGCTGCTGAAGCTGGCGCTGGACGAGCTGGGACCCGCTGCCGCGGTCCCGGTGCTGGCATCGTCGCCGGCGTTTCCAGAGGCCGAGCAGGCGGAGGCCCGCAGCCTGGCGGGCGAGCTGGGCGCGCGCCTGGTCGAAGTCGAGACCCACGAGACCGACCTCCCCGAATACCTGCAGAACCACCCCGACCGCTGCTACCACTGCCGGGAGGAGCTGTTCGGCACCCTGGAGCCGCTGCGCGAGCGCCTCGGCCTGCGCTGGCTGGCCTACGGCGCCACCGCCGACGACGCCGGGGACCACCGGCCGGGCCACGGGTCGGCGGTGCGCCGGGGCGTCCGCTTCCCGCTCCTGGAGGCGGGCCTCGGCAAGGGTGAGATCCGCTCGGCCGCCCGCCGCCTGGGCCTGCCCAACTGGGACAAGCCGAGCTTCGCCTGCCTGTCCTCGCGCATCCCGCACGGCACCGCCGTGACCATGGAGGCGCTGCGCCGCATAGAGCGCGCTGAAGCGGGCGTGCGGGCTCTGGGGTTCCGGCAGGTGCGCGTCCGCGACCACGGCAGCGTGGCCCGGATCGAAGTGGAGCCGGACGAGATCGAGCGCCTGGCCGCGCGCCGCGAGGCCGTGGTGGAGGCCGTGCGGGCCGCCGGCTACGAGTTCGTGGCCGCCGACCTCGAGGGCTACGCGACAGGCAGCCTGAACAGGGTTTGGAAGTCCAAGACCGCTACGCGCAGCTGAGCGAGGTCAAGCTCCACTACCTGGACTGGGAGCACGCCGGCGGCACTCCGCTGGTCGTCGTCCCGGGCCTGGCCGGCAGCGCCCACAACTGGTCGCACGTCGCCGAGGCGCTGGCTTTAGACCGGCGCGTGATCGTGCTCGAGGAGCGCGGCCAGGGCCTGTCGCAGTGGGCGCCGGAGTACCGCATCGACGTCTTCGTGCGCGACCTCGGCGAGTTCGCCGCCCAGCTCGGCTTCGACCTCTTCTGCCTGCTGGGCGCGTCTTTGGGCGGCCGCATCGCCTATCGCTTCGCGGCCCACAACGCCGGCCGCCTGGAGCGGTTGGTGGTCGTCGACATCCCGCCCGCTCGGCCCCATCCGGAGGGCGAGGTGCCGCCGGCGGAGCACACGGAGTCTTTCACCGATCCGCAGGACGCGCTGGAGGCCATGCGCCGGCTGGGCTCGCGCGTGGACGAGCTGTTCTTCAAGGACCGCTTCGCCTACAACTACCGGCGCCGCGACGACGGCCGCTACGTCCACGCGCACGACCCTCAGCTCGATCGCCAGACCCGGGAGGAGCTGAAGCACACCCGCGACGACGACTTCCGCCTGCTGCACAAGATCGAGGTACCGGTGCTGCTGGTCCACGGGGAGCGCAGCCCGATCCCGCTCCAGGAGCTGGAGCGGGTGGCGCACGCGATCGAGCGGGCGGAGCTGGTCGACATCCCCGACGCCGGCCACGCCGTGCACCTGGACAACCCCACCGCGCTGATCGCCGCTGTGCGAGATTTTTTGAAGTGATGGCAGCCGTCGAGTGGGACGAGGCCGCGGGCGGCCTGCGCCTGATCGACCAGACGGAGCTCCCTCTGGCCGAGGTCTACCTCACCTGCCGAACGGCATCTGAGGTGGCGAAGGCGATCCGCGAGATGGTCGTGCGCGGCGCGCCCGCGATCGGGGCGGCCGCCGGCTACGGCGCGGCCCTGGCCGCGCGCTGCGGGGTCCTGGAGGCGGGCGCCGCCGAGCTGCGCGCGGCCCGGCCCACCGCCCGCGACCTGTTCGCGGCCGTGGAGCGCGTGGAGGCGGCCTTCGGCCGGGGCGGCGCCGACGCCGCGCTCGAAGAAGCCCACGCCATCGCCCGCCAGAGCGCCGAGGAGTGCCGGCGCATCGCCGCCCACGGAGCGGCCCTCCTGCCCGCCGAGCCGCGGGTCGTGACGATCTGCAACACGGGCGCCCTGGCGACCGTCGACTACGGCACCGCGCTGGGCGTGGTGCGCGCGGCGCACGAGGCGGGCAAGCGGCCCTTCGTATATGTGATGGAGACCCGGCCGCGTGCCCAGGGCGCCCGCCTGACCACCTGGGAGCTGCGCCGGCTGGGCATCCCCCACAAGCTGATCGCCGACTCGGCCGCCGGCCTGCTGCTCCAGCGCGGCTTGGCGGATGTGGCCCTGGCCGGCGCCGACCGCGTGTGCGCCAACGGCGACGTGGTCAATAAGGTCGGCACCTACCCGCTGGCGCTGCTCTGCCGCGAGCACGGTGCGCCCTTCTACGTGGCGGCGCCTTCGAGCACGCGCGACCTTGGCACCCCCACCGGGGCGGACGTCAAGATCGAGGAGCGGGCGGCGGCCGAGATCACCAGCTTCGCGCCGCCCGGCACCGAGGCCTGGAACCCGGCCTTCGACGTCACCCCGGCCGCGCTGGTCACGGCCCTGATCACAGAACGAGGCGTGTTGCAGGAGGCGGGCGCCTGGCGCGCATAGGAGTATTCGGCGGCTCCGGCTTCTACCGGCTGCTGGAGGACGTGCGCGAGGTCGAGGTGGAGACGCCCTACGGGCACCCGTCGGGGCCGATCGCGATCGGCAAGGTCGGCGACGAGGAGGTGGCCTTCCTGCCCCGCCACGGTCCCCGGCACACGCTCCCGCCGGCGGCCATCAACTACCGTGCCAACCTCTGGGCTTTCAAGGAGGTGGGCGTGGAGCGCGTGCTGGCGCCGACCGCCGCGGGTTCGCTGCAGCCACACGTCAAGCCCGGCGACTTCGTGGTCTGCGACCAGTTCGTCGACCGCACCTGGGGCCGCGCCGACACCTACCACCCCGACGGTCCGCGGGTCGCCCACGTGGCGGCGGCCGACCCCTACTGCCCGGTGCTGCGAGGGCTGGCGGTCGAGGTGGGACGGGAGCTGGGCGTCACCATGCACGACGGCGGCACGGTAGTCGTGATCCAGGGGCCGCGGTTCTCTACCCGGGCCGAGTCGAGGTGGTTCGGCGCGCAGGGCTGGGAGGTCGTGAACATGACGCAGTACCCGGAGGCCATCCTGGCCCGCGAGCTCGAGCTCTGCTACGCCAACATCTCCCTGATCACCGATTACGACGTGGGGCTTGCGGACGATCCCGGCGTTGAGGCGGTCAGCGTGGCAGAGGTGGAACGCTTCTTCGCCAGCAACAACGCCCGCATCCGGGAGCTGATCCTGGCCCTGGCCGGCCGCATTCCTCGCGAGCGCGGGTGCCCCTGCGCCACGGCCATGCGGGGCGCCTTCATCGGTGGCTGAAGGGCCGGTCACGGGTCCAGTGATCTTGGCCCTCGACCAGGGCACCACCGGCTCCACCGCGGTGGCGCTGGCCCTGGACGGGGCCGTCGCCGGCCGCGGCTATCGCGAGATCACGCAGCACTACCCGCGGCCGGGCTGGGTGGAGCACGACGCCGAGGAGATCTGGACCTCTGTCCAGGCCGCCGCCGCCGAGGCGCTCAAAGCCGCCGGCCGGTCGGCGGCCGAGGTGCACGCCATCGGCATCACCAACCAGCGGGAGACGCTGGTGCTCTGGGACCGCAAGACACTGCGGCCGCTGGCCCGGGCCATCGTCTGGCAGGACCGGCGCACAGCCGCCGACTGCGACCGGCTGCGCGAGGCGGGCCACGAGGCGCGGGTGCGCGAGCTCACCGGCCTGGTGCTCGACCCCTACTTCACGGGGACCAAGCTGGCCTGGGCGCTGGCCAATGTGGAGGGCGCGGCCGAGGCCGCCGCCGGCACCGTCGACAGCTGGCTGGTCGCGCGGTTATCGGGCGGGGACCATCTCACCGACGCCTCCAACGCCAGCCGCACCCTGCTCTGCGACATCGGCACCGGACGCTGGAGCGAGGAGATGGGCGGGCTGCTGGGCTTGCCGCTGGACGTGCTGCCCGAGATCCGCCCCTCCTGCGGCGAGATCAGCCGCAGCCGGCCGGACAGCTTCCTGGGCATCGAGGCGCCGATCGCCGGCATCGCGGGCGACCAGCAGGCCGCCCTCTTCGGCCAGGCCTGCCTGGAGCCGGGGACGGCCAAGAACACCTACGGCACCGGGTCCTTCCTGCTCGAGCAGACGGGCGGGGAGCGGGTGGCTTCAGAGCGCGGGATGCTGACCACCATCGCCTGGCTGCGAGACGGCCGGCTCAGCTACGCGCTGGAGGGCGCCATCTTCGTGACCGGCGCGGCCCTGCAGTGGCTGCGCGACGGCCTGGGCGTCATCAAGTCCGCGGCCGAGGCGGGCCCGCTGGCGGAGTCGGTGGAGAGCACTGGCGGCGTCTATCTGGTCCCCGCCTTCGTGGGCCTGGGCGCCCCCCATTGGGACCCCTACGCCCGCGGCACCATCGTGGGCCTGACCCGCGGGACCGGCCGCGCCGAGGTGGTTCGCGCGGCCGTCGAGGCCATGGCCTTCCAGAGCGCCGACGTGGCCGAGGCCATGGCCGCCGACTCCGGGCAGCCTCTGCGCGAGCTCAAGGTCGACGGCGGCGCGGCGGTGATGGACTTCCTCTGCCAGTTCCAGGCGGACCTGCTCGGGATCCCCGTCAGGCGGCCGCGGATCACGGAGACCACCGCGCTGGGCGCCGCCTTCCTGGCCGGGCTGGGCAGCGGGGCCTGGGCCGGCGACGCCGACCTGGAGCGGCTGTGGCAGCTGGACCGCGAGTTCGAGCCTCGGATCTCCCGCGACCAGGCAGCGACTCTGCAGGCCGAGTGGCGGCGCGCTGTCGAACGCTCTCTGAGCTGGGCCAAGTAGCGTTAGCACCGCTTTGCGGCAGCCCATCCTGTACGCCGAGGAGATGTGGAGGCGGCAGCGCTTCTGGGCCGTGATCCTGGTCGTGCTGGGCATCGCCGTCAGCGTCTACCTCTACCTGTTCTCGCCGGTCCGGCGCTGGGACCAGGGCACCATCATCTGGCTGCTCTACATCCCCAGCGGACTGCTGCTGGGCGGCGTCCTCCTCTACTACCGGCGCCGGCACTACATCCACGCGCGCGAGGACGCCCTGCGCATATCCAACCTGCTGAGCGCGGTCGACATCGACTACGACGCCGTGCGCTCGGTGCACGTCAAGCCGCTGGAGCAGCACTTCCAGGAGTCGCACCGCCGGCGCTACCGGCACCCCATGGCCAAGCCCTATATGGACAAGCCGGCGCTGTTCATCCGGCTGCGCAAGGACCACCCCGCCACCGCCGGGCACGTGCGCAAGCTGGGCCTCCGCCTGGCCTATGAGGACACCATCGCGCTGCCCGTGCCCGATCCCGACGCGGCGGCCTGGGAGATCACCTCCCGGCTGCCCGCCCGCGCCGGCCAGAACCTGGGAGGCAAGCGCCGACGCAAGCGCCGGTGAGCGAAGCCGACGCCCCACCCCAACCCTCCCCGCAGGGGAGGGGGTCCGAGGTCTGGGTCGCCGCCGGCCTGCTGGCGCTGGCCTTCGTGCTGCGCTTCTTCAGCCCGCTCTTCCCGGACTTCATCGCCCACCCGCTGCAAAGCTCGCCGGTCAGCATCTGCGTCAACGAGACGCCGATCGACACGGCCGGCCACCCGGGCACCCTGTGCGGGCTGGCCTACCCCTACCAGCGCGGCTACCCCGACACGCAGGGCCATCTATCGCCGCCCGACGGCGAGATCTTCGACGAGATCTACTTCGGCGTCTTCGCGCACGACGACCTGAAGGGGATTGCTTACTTCGACCCCGAGCCCCCGCTGTCCAAGGAGCTGATCGCGGCCGGGGAATGGCTGTACGGCTGGTGGCGGGTGACCTTCGAGGGCTATTCCGGCTCTTTCGCGGACGCCGGCTTCACGCCCTTCGGCTGGCGGATCATGGCCTGCCTCTTCGGCAGCCTGTGCCCGCCGATGATGTTCCTGACCGCTTCGCGCCTGTGGCCCAACCGCTTCTTCGCGCTGGCGGCCGGCCTGCTCACCAACTTCGACGGCATGTTCTTCGTGCAGTCGCGGATCGGGATGATCGACATCTTCCCGATCTTCCTGATCCTGCTCGCCTATTTCGTGTTTTTGACGCATCTCCGCAGCCGCACGCCGCGCGCGTCATTGCTGACGCTGCTGCTGACCGGGGTGGTCCTGGGGCTGGCCATATCGGCCAAGTGGATCGCGCTGGCGGCCTGGGCGTCGGTCGTCTTCTTCCTGGCCGCGCGCTGGGTGCGCCGCCACGTGGCCCTGCGCCTGGGGTCGGGCGAGGGCGCGTGGGACTGGGGGACGGGGGAGGGCCCGGCGTTCCCGGGCGGCGCGCCGCTGCCGGAATACCTGGGCGTGGGCGTGGTGTCCCTGGCACTGATCCCGGCCGTGATCTACGTCGCTTCCTGGTTCCCCTTCTTCCTGCGCGGCCAGTTCCACAACCTGGCGGACCTGGTCAAGTACCAGCGCGACATCTTCCACTACCACGCCACCCTCACCGCGACCCACCCTTACGGCTCGCCGCCCTGGTCGTGGCCGTTCCTGGTGCGCCCCGTCGCCTACTACTTCGAGAACCAGGGGCTCGGCGTCGACCAGTGGACGGGGCACCCCCTCGAGAGCTGGATCAACAACCTGGGCAACCCCTGGATCTGGTGGACGAGCCTGCCCTGCCTGCTCCTGCTGGTCTACTTCCTCTTCAAGGACCGCAGCTTTCCGGCGGCGCTGATCCTGGTCGGGTTCGTCTCCCAGTACCTGCCCTGGTTCCGGATCACGCGCGTCCTCTTCCTGTACCACATGTTCGGAGGCCTGATCTTCATGGTCCTGGCGCTGGCCTTCGTGCTGGCGCGCCTGGAGGCGCTGGGCGGCCCCTGGCGCTACGTGGCCTATGCGCACCTCGGCATCGCCGTGCTCTTCTTCCTCTACTTCTATCCGCTGTGGACCGGGCTGCCCATTGGCGACACGGCACTGCTGGGAGGGTTCCCGGGTGGCAAGGCCTGGTTCCCGCGCTGGGTCTAGCGCCCCCGCCGCTGCGCCGCCCCTGACCATCCAGTTGGGATGGCCGGTCCTGGCGGCCATCGGCGCGGTCGCCCTGCTGGTCGTGATGGCTCTGTTCATGCCGCCGGCGGTCGCGCTCTACCTGGCGCTCTGCCTGGTGGCGGGGACCGGCATCACCTACCTGAGCGGGCTGCCCCTGCGCCTGGAGGAGCGCATGGCATTCGGCATGGTCATCGGGGCCATGGCGGCGACGTTCGCGGGCTTTGTCATAGCGCTGGCGGCCGGAAGGCTGAGTGCCACCATCGCGCTGCTCGGGCTGGCGGTCGCACTGGCGGTCTCGGCGCCCGGCTGGCGGCTGGCGCTGCGCGCCGGTCTGGCCGCCGAAGCGGCCGAACTGGCCGGCCGGCGGCGGCAGAGCTGGCCGTTGTGGGGCCTGCTGGCGATCTGCTGGGCTTTCGCCCTCTACTACCTGGGCGGCGGCTATCAGTTGACTATCGAGGGCCTGCTCACCACCGGCAACGGCTTCTACGGGGACTGGGCCGCGCACCTTGCCTACACAGGCTCCTTCGCCTACGGCCAGAACTTCCCGCCCGAGTTCCCGGTCGACCCCGGCCACCGCATGGCGTACCCGTTCCTGGTCGACTTCTTCGCCGCCTCGCTGGTCAGCCTGGGCGCCTCGCTGACCTCCAGCCTGGTCCTGAGCAGCGGCTACCTGGCGCTGGCATTGCCGGCCGTGGTCGCACTGGCGGGCGCCCGGCTGGTGGGCTCGCTGGCCGCGGGCGCCGCCGGCTGCCTGGTCTTCCTGCTGGGCGGCGGCGGGCTGGGCTTCCTCACCTTCTTCTCGGACCTCGACCGCCTCGGCGGCGCCGCCCTCCAGCACATCCCACGCTTCTACACGATGGATCCCGACCGCAACTACCAGTGGATGAACCCGGTCCTGGCCTACATGGTGCCGCAGCGCTCGATCCTCTTCGGCCTGGCGGTGGCGCTGATCGTGGCCGCGCTGCTCTGGGTGGCGCGTGAGGAGGGTCGCTGGCCGGCCTACGCGCTGGCGGGAGCGGTGGCCGGGCTGGCGCCACTGTTCCACCTGCACGGCTATGGCACCGCCGTGGCGCTGGCGGGCTTCTGGGCGCTCGTCGACCGCCGCCCCGCCTACGTGGCATTTTTCGTACCGGCCCTCGGCCTCGGCCTGCCGGTCGTGGCCTGGACGTTGGGCGGCGGCACGGCCGACGTGCGCTGGCTGCCCGGCTGGCTGGCCGACCTGCCCCCGCAGCACGACGGCGGCCTCTGGTTCTGGATCAAGAACAGCGGCCTCTTCATCCCTTCGCTGATGGCTGCGCAGGTTTGGGCCGGCGCCGCGGCCGCCCGCCTGGCGCCCATCTGGCTCTGGTTCCTGGTGCCCAACTTCGTGGTCTTCCAGCCCTGGGAGTGGGACAACACCAAGTTCCTGGTCTTCTGGTCGCTGTTCGGATCACTGCTGGTGGGCGGCCTGCTGGTGCGCCTGGCCGGGCGCGGGGTGGAGGGCGCGGTGGTCGCCGGCCTCCTGGCGTTGGTGCTCTGTGCCAGCGGGGGTCTCGACCTGGCCCGGGCGCTCGACCGCTCCCAGCTCACCGCCGTCTTCGTCGACAGCAGCGGCATCCAGGCCGCGGATTGGACGCGCGCGCACACCGAGCCACGGGCGATCTTCGCGGTGGCGCCCGACCACAACGAGCCCATCGCGGCGCTGGGCGGGCGGCGGGTGGTGGCGGGCTACGGCGGCTGGCTCTGGACCTACGGACTCTCCGACTGGACCCAGAAGACCGACCAGGAGAAGCGCATCCTGGCCGGCGATCCGGAGACCCCCGACCTGGTGGCCCGCGACCAGGTGAGCTACGTGGTCATCGGTCCCCAGGAGCTGTCGCAAGGGGCCAATCCCGAGTACTGGGCCGCCCACGGCCGGGCCGTCTACCAGTCGGGCGGCTACACCATCTACAAGGTTTGACCACACGGCGCTGGGAGGCGGCGCTCGTGGCCCTGGTGACCCTGGTCGGGCTCGGCCTGCGCCTGCACGATTACGGCAGCGCCCCCGCCTTCCTCGACAACTGGGACGAGCTCCAGTTCTCCTGGGCGGGCCTCAACCTGCTCCAGCACGGCGACGCCTACACCTGGTCCTACTTCAAGTCCTACCCCCAGGGCGACGTGCTCCAGGCCTACGGCACGGCCTTCCCGATGGTTCACCACTGGATGGACCATCCCCCCGGCTTCAGCCTGCTGATGGGCGCCTACCTGTGGCTGGCCGGACAGCGCGGCATGACCGGGCTCACGCCGGAGTTGGTGCGTCTTCCGGCCGTGCTCTTCGCCACCGCCACCATCCCGCTTGGGTACGCGGTGGCGCGGCGCCCACTGGGCGCCGGTGGCGCCCTCTTCGGGGCGGTGGTGCTGGCCACCGGGCCGGGCGCCGTGCTGCTCTCCCGGCAAGCGGAGCCGGAGGCTGTGATGGCGCCGCTTTTCCTGCTCGCGGTGCTGCTGGCCGCCCGCCTGGCCGACGGGCGGGCCGGCGTGGTCACGGGCGTCGCCCTGGTGGCGATCTGCGTGCTCGAGCCCTTTTTCAAGGTCACGGGAGTGGCGGTGGGCGCGACCGCCGCCGTGATCCTGGCCATGAACGCCCGCTGGTACTGGGGCCTGGCCTGCGTCCTGGGCGCCACCGCCGGCATCGGGCTCTACCTGCTGTACGGCGCCCTGGTCGACTGGTCGCTGCTCTGGAAGATCGTCGGCGAGCAGGCGCTCAACCGGCGGGGCGTGATGGCGGCCTTCGAGTTCGTCGCCGACCCCACCGGCGCCAACCGGCGCCTGCGTGACGGCTGGTGGCTGCTGGGCTGGATCGGGGCCGGGGTCTGGCTCTTCCACGCCCGCCGCGCGGACGCCGAGCGCCTGCTGGCCTGGCCGCTCTTCGCGTACCTGGCGGCGATCACGGTGCTGGCCGGCGAGCAGCTGGCGGCGCAGTACGGCTGGTACCACGTCATGGTCATCCCCTTCGCGTACCTGGCCGCCGGCAACCTGGCCTGGCGCGCCTTCGTGGAGCCCTCGCCGGCGCGGCTGCTGGCGGTGCTGCTGCTGGGCGGGGCCATGGCCACGGAGTACTGGCTCGGCTACGGCGGCTCCAACTGGATCCCGCACCCGGCGTTGCTGGTCGGAATCCTGGCCGTGGTGGTGGCGCCGGCGGCGCTGCTGGCGGTGCCCGCGCTGGCGCCGCTGCGCGGCTACGCGCGCATGTTGGTGGGGCTGGCTTTGGGCTTCGTGCTGCTGGGCAACCTGTTCACGTCGCTCAGCCTCAGCGACATCTTCACGCGCCTTTAGACGTAGCGCCCTCGGCGTCCTCGCCGATGCCCATCCGGCGGGCCATCCGGCGCAGGTCGCGGTCGATCCGGTCGAGGCGGTGCAGGACCTGCAGCAGCACGTCGTCCTGGACCTCGAGGTGCGTCATCAGCGTGCGCATCTCCTCCTCGGTCTTGACGTCGACCTCGTAGTCGTGCTGCGCGCGCAGGCGGTCGCGATCCGCCAGGCGGTTCAGCGCCATGAGCGCGATGGAGATCCAGAGCGCGGCCTCCAGGCTCATCACCAAGTTGAGCAGCTGGAAGGGATAGCCGTCCCAGTGGTTGACCAGCGAGAGCGCGTTGAGCGCCAGCCAGGCCAGCGTCAGGACGACCTGGATGACGACGAAGGTCCAGCTCCCGACCAGGCGCGCGAAGTCATCGCCCAGGCGCTGGGCGGAGCTGAGGCGGCGGTCCGCCTCCCGGTTCAGATCCCGCACAGGCGGGTGGTCGTGCTGGTGGCGGACCAGCTGCCGCTGGATGTCCTCTATCTCTCTCGCCGCGCTCATCGGCGCATAGCTTGCGGTAAAAGCGCGGCCACTGGCTACGAAAAGTAAGCCTTAGCCTGTCGTCGATGGCCGATGTCGAGCTGATCGAGCTGACCAAGCACTACCGGCAGGGCGGCAACCTGGTGCGCGCGCTCGATGGCGTGAGCCTCAAGATGGCCGCTGGCGAGTTCCTCTCCGTGGTCGGTCGCTCAGGCAGCGGCAAGACCACCCTGCTGGACCTGGTCGGCCTGCTGCTGCGGCCGACGTCGGGGCGGATCCTGCTGGACGGCGTCGACACGGCGACGCTGAAGGACGGCCAGCGCGCCGACCTGCGCGGCCAGAAGATCGGCTTCATCTTCCAGGAGTACAACCTGCTCCCGGCGCTGAACGTGGTCGAGAACGTGCTGCTCCCGCAGCGCTACAGCCGCCGCCCCCTTCCGGGCGCCCGGGCGCGGGCGCTGGAGCTGCTGGAGATAGTGGGGCTCACCGACCGCCTCAGCCACCGGCCCGACGAGCTCTCCGGCGGCCAGCAGCAGCGGGTCGCCATCGCCCGGGCCCTGATCAATCGCCCCACCCTGGTGCTCGGCGACGAGCCCACTGGCTCGGTTGACAGTGAGACCGCGGGTCAGCTGATCGGGATCATGGAGCGCCTGAACCGCGAGGAGAAGGTGACCTTCATGATCGTCACCCACGACCTCGACCTGGCCGCCCAGACCCGGCGCATCGTCCGCCTGAAGGACGGCAAGGTCATTGCTGACCAGGCGTCAGGCCGTGACCAAACCCAGGCCGCTGTAGATCTCGCGGGTAGCGGTCGAGAAGTTGAGCGTGAAGAAGTGGAGGCCGGGCGCCCCGGCCTCGAGTAGGCCCGAGCACAGCTCGCAGGCCAGCTCGATCCCGATCCGGCGTACCGCCTGCGGGTCGTCGCCGCCCTTCTCCAGCTGCGCCACCACGGAGCGCGGCACCGCGTAGCCGCTGAGCTGGGCCATGCGCTGGACGGAGCCCAGGTTGGTGATCGGCATGATGCCCGGGATCACGGGCTTGTCGATGCCGAGGTGGGCCAGCTCGTCGACCAAACGCTGCCACTCCTCGACCAGGAAGAAGAACTGCGTGATCGCGAAGTCCGCCGCCCGCAGCTTGGCCGCCAGGTGGCGGCGGTCGGACTCTAAGTCGGGGGAACGGGGATGCCCGGCCGGATGGGCTGCCACGCCGATCGACTCGAACCCGAGCAGCCGCGCCAGGGCCACCAGCTCCTCGGCGTAGGCCAGCTCTTTGTAGGACTCCTCCTCGGGCAGCGGGTCGCCGCCCAGGGCCAGCAGGTTCTCGAGCCCCGCGGCCCGGAAGCCGCCGACGATCTCGCCCAGCTCGAACCGGGGATGGGCGACGCAGGTCAGGTGGGGCATGGGGGTGATCTGCGTGCTGCCCAGGATGTCGATCACCACGCGGGTGGTGCGCTCGCGGGAGCTGCGCCCGCCCCGGTAGGTCACGGACACGAAGTCCGGATTGAGAGGCTGGAGGTCGCTGATCGTCTTGGTGAGCCGCGCCTGCTCCTCGTCGTTCTTGGGCGGGAAGAACTCGAAGGAGAAGGTGCGGCCAGCCTTCAGGAGGTCCGTGATCCGGGCCATGTTCTGTGGGAGTCTATGCGCCAGGCCTCGTGTACCCGTTCGAGCGCTTCACCCACACCGCCAAGAAGGTGCTGACGCTCGCCCAGGAGGAGGCCGAGCAATATCACCACTCCTACATCGGGACTGAGCACCTGCTGCTCGGACTGCTGAGGGCTCGCGACGGCGTGGCGGCGATCGCGCTGCACTCGCTCGGCATCGAGCTGGGCCCGGTACGCGAGACCATCGCCACCGTGCTCGGCCGCAATGAGCGGATCCTGGTCCAGTCGATCATCCCAACCTCGCGGGTGAAGAAGGTGATCGAGATCGCCTTCCAGGAGGCCCAGCGCGAGCAGCAGCCGCACGTGGGCACCGCTCAGCTGCTGACGGCGCTGGTGATTGAGGGCGAGGGGATCGCCGCCCACGTCCTGCAGGACCTGGGGGCCGGGCGCAAACAGATCACCGCCGCCATCCACGCCGCGATCGCCGCCGGCGCGGATGAGGGCGAGGACTCGCCGCTGGGCTCATCGGTGGCCACGGCGCCCCTGGGGACCGGCGCGCGGGTGCTCGTGCACGACCCCGAGCCTCCCTATCGGTTGTGGGAGGGACGCGTGACGGGCAGCGGGCCGCGCAGCCTGGAGGTGGAGGTGCCCGACCGACCTGCGGGCGCCCGCATGTCGGTCGACCCCATGCAGGTGCATCCGATTCCGACCGGTCCGACCGTGATGTGCAAGTACTGCCTGCATCACTTGTAGTCGTGTGAGCGCGAGTGCTCTTGGGCAGCGCCCGAGAGAGCCTCGATGCTGTCCACGAGCACCGACCACACGCCGTCCTGGCGCTGGACCACGCCGTCGACGACCAGGATCGGCTGCGCCGATTCGCGGCGGAAGCGCTGGTAGACGTCGGGATAGATGGTCAGGTTGACGTGGCCGAACTCGTCCTCCAGCGTGAAGAACCTGATGCGCTGCGCCGTGCCCGGCGCCTGGCGCGTGATCACCAGCCCGCCCACGCGCACGCGCGCGCCGCTGCGCATCTTCATCGCCTCGCGGCTGTTGACGACACCCTTCTCGTCCAGCCGCGCGCGCCAGAAATGGACCAGGTGCTTGCCGGTCGACACCTCGGAGATGCGGTACTCGAGACGCGTCTTCTCGATCTCGGTCAACGAAGGCAGAGGCGGCGCGTCGGCCGGCAGACGCAGCTCGGATTGGGAGGCGAGTTTGCGCCGCAGCCCCACGCCGTGCGTGCGCTCCTGCCAATCCCAGAGCAGTTCGCGCCGCACCTGACCTAGACCCTCAAAGGCACCGACCATGACCAGGTTGCGCACCGCACGCGGGTTGAGCGGCGCGCCGCGCAGGCGCTTCAGGAAGTCGGTGAAGGACCCGTAGTCGCCGCCGCGCGCGCGCTCGGCGACGATGGCCGCACGCCCTTCTTCGCCCAGGTCGCGCAGGTAGTTGAAGCCCAACCGGAAGGTGTTGGCGCGCCCCGGCTCGGGCAGGCAGCGCACGTCGGAGCGGTTGACGTGCACGGGCAGCGCGGTGACGCCGTGGCGCTTGGCATCTTCGACCAGCACGCTGGGGTGGTAGAAGCCCATCGGCTGGTTGTTCAGCAGCCCGCACAGAAACGCGGCGGGATGCTTGAGCTTCAGCCACGCGGTCTCGTAAGCCGTGCGCGCGAACGCCGCCGCGTGCGAGCGGCAGAAGCCGAAAGCCGCGAAGCCCTCGACCGCCGAGAAGAGCTGCTCGGCGACTTCCAGGCTGACGTCGTTGCCGAGGCAGCCGTTGATGAAGCCCTCTTTGAGCGACGACATCTCGACGCGGTTGAGATGTCGCGTCATGGCGCGCCGGAAGCCATCCGACTGGGCCGGCGTGAAACCGCCGACCGCCATCGCGATCTCGATGATCTGCTCCTGGTAAAGGATCACGCCCAGGGTGTCGCGCAGGATCGGCTCCAGCAGCGGGTGCGCGTAGGTGACCGGCTCGCGACCCTGCTTGCGGCGGATGTAAGGGTGCACGGCGTTGCCCTGGATGGGCCCCGGCCTGATGATCGCCACCTCCACTACCAGGTCGTTGAAAGTGTTGGGCCGGGTGCGCGGCAGCGTCATCATCTGGGCGCGCGACTCGATCTGGAAGACGCCGATGGTGTCGGCCTCCGAGCACATCGCGAAGACCTCGGGGTCGTTCAGCGGCAGCGCGTCCAGGTAGGGGCGGACGCCGGTTTCGCGCTCCACCATCTCCAGCGTTTCGGCGACCACCGAAAGCGTGCGCAGGCCGAGCATGTCCATCTTGATCAGGCCCAGGTC
>DASUVY010000046.1:0-65267 GCA_036378695.1 Candidatus Dormiibacterota bacterium | reverse complement strand
GTAGCGCTGGAGGGCCAGCGCGCAGGCGCGCATGAGCATGTCGGTCATGGTCACGCGCTCGGCGCCCGGCACCGTCTCCTTGAGCTGCTGGCGCATCTTCACGGCCTCGTCGACCTGGCACTCGACGGTGACGTAGAAGTGAGGGACGGTCGACTTCGACTGCGACATGCGGCGGGCGATGGTCGCCTGCATGCGGGTCGGCTCTTCGACCTCGACGTCCTGCTCGGGCCGGCGCGCGGGCGCCGGCTTGGGCTTCTCGGCCGGCGCAACCTTCTCGCCCGCGGCCAGCACGTCTTCCTTCACGATCCGCCCGCCCGGGCCGGAGCCCTGGATGGAGGCCAGGTCGACCCCACGCTCGCGCGCCAGACGCCGGGCCAGCGGCGACGCCTTCTGGCCGTCGTCCGATGTTTCCTCCCCCCGCGGAGCGGGAGGAGATTGGGTGGGGGGCTCCGGCTCGGGTTCAGCCTCCGGCTCAGGCTGTGGCTCAGCTTCAGCCTTTGGTTTGGGCTCGGCCTTGGGTTTGGCCGGCGCCTTCTTGGCCGGTGCGGCAGCGCCCTCGCCGATGGTGGCGATCTGCTCGCCCACCGGCACCGCCTGGCCTTTCTCGACCACGATGTGCAGCGCCCCGTCGGCCTCGGCCTCGATCTCGAAGGAGGCTTTGTCCGACTCGATCTCGGCCAGCACGTCGCCGCGCTTGACCTCGTCGCCGTCCTGCTTCTTCCACTCCAGGACGGTGCCCTCCTCCATGGTGTCGGAGAGCTTTGGCATCTTCACATCGGGCACGGCTAGGCGGCTCCCCGGCCGTTGCGGCCGATGGTCTTGAGCGCCATGCGCACGATGTCGTCGGCCGAGGGGATGGCGGCCTTCTCGAGGTTCTGGTTGTAGGGCATCGGCACCTCGGCGCCGCCGAGGCGCAGGATGGGCGCGTCCAGGTCGTCGAAGCAGCGCTCCTGCACGCCCGCCGTGATCTCGGCGCCCACGCCGTAGGTCGGCCAGCCCTCCTCCACCACCAGCAGCCGGTTGGTCTTGCGCACGGAGCGGGTGATGGTGTCCCAGTCGAGCGGGCGGATCGAGCGCAGGTCGATCACCTCGGCGTCGACGTCCTCCTCCTCCAGCTTTTCCGCCGCCACCCCGGCCAGCACCGCCTGCCGGGAGACCGCCACGATCGTCACGTCGGAGCCCTGCCGGCGCAGGGCGGCCTTTCCGATCGGCACCGTGTAATCGCCGTCGGGAACCTCGCCACGCAGGTTGTAGAGGCTCATCGACTCCAGGAACATCACCGGGTTCTCGTCACGGATGGCGGTCTTGAGCATGCCCTTGGCGTCTTCGGGCGTGGTCGGCGCCAGCACGATCAGGCCGGGGATCATCCCATACAGCACCTCAAAGCTGTGCGAGTGCTGCGAGGAAAGCTGATGGCCCGCGCCGCCGGGCATCCGGATCACCATCGGGACGCCGACCTCGCCGCCGAACATGTAGCGGATCTTGGCCGCGTTCTGGACGATCTGGTCGAACGCGACCAGCGAGAAGTTGATGGTCATCAGCTCGACCACCGGGCGCAGCCCGGTCATCGCCGAGCCGATGGCGCAGCCCACGATCACCTCTTCGGCGATGGGCGCGTCGACCACGCGCATCTCTCCGTACTTGTCGAGCAGCCCGTCGGTGACGCGGTAGGCGCCGCCGAACTTGCCGATGTCCTCGCCGATCAGATAGATCGAGTCGTCGCGCTCCATCTCCTCGTCGAGGGCCTCGCGCAGGGCGGCGCGGAAGAGCTTCTCAGCCATGGCCGTTGTCCGCGTACAGGAAGCGATAGAGCTCCTTGACCGGCGGCTCCGGGCTCTCGTCGGCGAACTTCACGATCTCGTCGACCTCGGTCTCGACCTGGTTGCGAACCTCCTTGAGCTCCTCCTCGGTCGCGACCTTGGCCTTCTCCAGCTCGTGCTCGAAACGCACAACCGGGTCGCCCTTGCGCCACTTCTCCTTCTCTTCCTCGGAGCGGTACTTGTCGGGGTCGACGACGGAGTGGCCCTTGAACCGGTAGTTGACGGCTTCGATGAAGCGCGGCTCGGAATCTGCGCGAGTTTTCTCGATCACCTCGTGGGTGCGCCGCATGACCTCGAGCACGTCCATGCCGTCGACACGGATGGACTCGATGTCATAGGCGCAGGCGCGTTTGTAGATCTCCGCCACCGCCGAAGCCTTGGCCACCGGCGTGCCCATGCCGTACTGGTTGTTGACGCAGAACCAGACGATCGGCAGCTTCATGACCTTCGAGAAGTTGAGCGACTCGTGGAAGGCGCCGATGTTGACCGCGCCATCGCCGAACATGCAGAAGACGATGTCCTTGCCCTTTCGGTAGCGGATGGAGAAACCCGCGCCCGTGGCCAGCGGCAGGTGGCCGCCGACGATGCCGTAGCCGCCCATGAAGCGGTGGCTGTAGTCGAAGATGTGCATCGAGCCGCCGCGGCCGTGCGCGACGCCCGTCTCGCGGCCGAACAGCTCGGCCATCACCGCCTTGGGGTCGACGCCACGCGCGATGGCATGGCCGTGCTCGCGATAGCTGGTGTAGATGTAGTCGCCGGCGTGCAGCGGCACGATCCCGCCGACCACGGTCGCCTCCTCACCCAGGTTGAGGTGGCAGTAGCCCCCGATCTTGGCCCGCGTGTACTCGACCTGGGCGCGCTCCTCGAAGCGCCGGATCAGGAACATGAGCCGGTACAGGCCGAGCAGCTCCTGCTTGTGCGCCTTGTCGAGCTTGACGCCCTCGGGGTCCTTGACGGCCACCATCGGCCCCTCGCCGTTGGTCACGCGCGCCTTGGCGGAGGGCTGCTTGGGTTCCACGCGCCGGGCCACGGCCACATTTTCCTCCGGCGGCTTCGCTCTCCGGTTGGGGATCTCGATGGCCCGACCTTGGGAGGCCAGCGCCGCCTGCAGGAGCGGCTCGGCCATGGTGGGGTGGGCGTGCATGGTGAGGTCGAGCTCCTGGACGGTGTGCTTGTACTGAACTGCCAGCGTGGCCTCGGCGATCACGTCGCTGGCGTGCGGCCCCACCATCTGCACGCCGAGCACGACGCCGGTGCGCGCGTCCGAGACCACCTTCACGGCGCCGTCGGTCTGGCCCAGCGTCTTGGCGCGGCCTGACGCGGCCAGCGGAAACCGGCCCACGTTGACCTCATAGCCGGCGTCTTTGGCCGCGGCCTCGCCGAGGCCCACGTTGGCGATCTCGGGATCGGTGTAGATGCAGTTAGGGGTGGCGTGATAGTCGGGCACGCGCGGCTCGCCCTCGCCCGCGATGTTCTCCACCGCGCACACGCCCTCGTACATGGCGACGTGCGCGAGCATGATGCCCCCGATCACGTCGCCGACGGCCCACACGCCGTCGACGTTGGTGCGCAGGTGCTCGTCCACCATGACGCGCCCCTTTTGCGTCTGCACGCCGGCGCTCTCGAGCCCCAGCTTTTCTGTGAAGGGCACGCGCCCGGTGGCCAGCAGCACCACGTCGGCATCCACGGCCATGCCCTCGCCCTCGGCCTCGTAGCGAACGCTGAGCCCACCCTTCGCCTTCGCGACCTCGGAGACCTTGGCTTGCGTGTGCACGCGGCCGCCCATCTTCTCGAAGTGCCGGCGGTAGAGCTGCACCAGGTCGCCCTCGATCATGGGCAGGATCTGGGGCAGCGCCTCCAGCACCGTGACCTCGGTGCCCAGGCTGGCGAAGAGGGCGCCCCATTCCATGCCCACCACGCCGCCGCCGATCACGGCCAGGCGCTTGGGCGCCTCCGGCAGCTCCAGGATCTGGTCGGAGTTGATGGTCAGCTCGACGCCGGGAATGGGGATCTTGGAGGCCGCCGACCCCGTCGCGATCACGATGTCCCGCGCGCTGATCTCCTGGCCGTTCACGGCGACCTTGCCGCGCTTGGCGAGCACCCCGGTGCCGCGCAGGTAGTCGATGCCATTGGACTTCATCAGCGTCTCCACGCCCTTCACCAACGAGTCGACGATGTCGCGCTGGCGCTTCTGCGCGGCGGCGTAGTCGAAGCTCAGCTTGTCCGCGACCACGCCCAGCGTCGCGCCCTGGCTCGCGATCGTGGCGAAGAGCTCGCTCGACTGCAGCATGGCCTTGGTCGGAATGCAGCCGCGGACCACGCAGGTGCCGCCCAGGCGGTCCTTCTCCACGATCGCGGTCTTGGCGCCCAGCTGGGCGGCGCGGATGGCCGCGGTGTAGCCGCCGGGGCCTCCGCCCACGATCGCGATGTCGTACGCAGGCATTAGCTGGTCAGTCCGTTCGGCCGGTAGCGGTTGGTGATCGGCATCCGGCGGTCGCGCCCGAATGCGCGCGGCGTGATCTTGACGCCCGGCGCTCCCTGGCGGCGCTTGTACTCGCTGGCGTCGACCAGCTGGATGACGCGCTTGACCACCGCGGCGGGATGCCCTGCAGCGACCAGCTCCTCGAAGCTTCGGTCGTCCTCGACGTACGCCTCCAGGATGGGGTCGAGGACCTCGTAAGCCGGCAGGCTGTCAGAGTCCTTCTGGTCCGGCCGCAGCTCGGCGCTCGGCGGCTTCGTGAGGATGCGCTCGGGGATGATCTCGCCGTCCACCGAGTTGCGATAGCGCGCCAGCTCGTAGACCAGCGTCTTGGGGATGTCCTTGAGGACTGCGAAGCCGCCCGCCATGTCGCCGTAGAGCGTGCAGTAGCCGGTCGCGATCTCCGACTTGTTGCCGGTCGTCAGCAGCAGCCAGCCGAACTTGTTGGAGAGGGCCATCAGGAGGACGCCGCGCACGCGGGCCTGCACGTTCTCCTCGGCCACGCCGGGCTTGGTGCCCTTGAAGGCTTCGGCCAGCGTCTTCTCGAAGGCCTCGTGTGCCAGCGAGATGGGCAGCTCCAGCGTCCGGATGCCCAGCGCCTCCGCCAGCGCCTCAGCATCGGCAAGCGACTCCGGCGAGCTGTAGCGGGAGGGCATCAGCACCCCGGTCACGTTCTTGGGTCCGATGGCGTCGGCCGCCACCACCGCGGTGAGCGCCGAGTCGATGCCACCCGAGAGCCCGATCACGGCCTTCTGGAAGGGGCTCGCCTTGCGCAGATAGTCGCCGGTGCCCACGACCAGGGCCTGGTACACCTCGGCCACGCCCTCCAGTGGCGGCGTCACCGGCGCCAGCCGTTTGCCGGCGGGCTGCGGGCGCGGATTTTCGGTGACTGTGATGTCGGAAAGCTCGAGCTCGACATGGATGGGGCCCTGCGCCTCGCGGCGGAGGCGGGTGTCGTGCAGCCGCTCGCCGAACACCGAGCCGATGTCGAGGTCCGCGACCAGCAACTCCTCCTCGAAGGAGGGCGCGCGCGCGATCAGCTGACCCTCGGGGCCGAAGACCACGCTGTTGCCGTCGAAGACCAGCTCGTCCTGGCCTCCGACCAGGTTCACCCAGGCCATGAAGGCGCGTGAGTCCATGGCCCGCGTGGCGATCATGGTCTCGCGGGTGACGCGCTTGGCCTTGTGGTAGGGCGAGCCGTTGATGTTGACCAGCAGCTCGGCGCCGGCGTTGGCCTGCAGCGACACCGGGCCGGCGGGATACCAGGCGTCCTCGCAAATGCTGACGCCGATGCGCACGCCGCCGTACTCGAAGATCGGGCAGTCGCGGCCGCGCTGGAAGTAGCGCTCCTCGTCGAAGACGCCGTAGTTGGGGAGGTAGACCTTGTGGTAGACGCCCTTCAGCTCGCCGTCGTACATGAAGGCGGCCGCGTTGTAGATGTCGAGGTCGAGGTCGACGAAGCCGACCACGGCGGCGATGCCCTTGGAGGCCGCCACCACCCGCTCCAGCTGGCGCAGGTTGTCGCGGATGAAGCTGGGCTTGAGGAGAAGATCCTCGGGCGGGTACCCGGTGAGGGCCAGCTCCGGAAAGACCACCAGGTCGGCCTTCTTGCGGCGCGCCCGCGCCATCCAGTCGACGATCTTCTCGGTGTTGCCGCCGAGATCGCCGACCGTGCTGTTGAGCTGGGCCAGCGCCACCCTCAGCGGACGCGCGAGGTGGGTCTCCACGGCCTCATTGTGCCCTTGAACCGCGGCTAGCATGATCCGGATGCGCGTGACCATCCTGCCCGATCGCAGGGTCGAGGAGATGGAGCCGTCCACCGTGGCCGAGGTGCTCAAGCGGCTGGGGCTGCACTCGGACGCCTACCTGGTGGTGCGCGACGAGGAGATCCTGACCCGGGATGTGCGGCTCCGAGCGGAGGATGCGGTGGACGTCATTCCCGTCATCTCAGGCGGCTCATGCGCTGCATAAAGTGCCGCAAGCCGGCCAACGTGGAAGTCCGGCGGCACCGCTCGGCCTTCTGCGCGGGCTGCTACCCCGGCTGGTTCCGCGACCAGATCGAGCGCGCGGTCAGCCACGACAAAATGTTCACCCGCGACCAGAAGGTGCTGGTCGCCGTCTCCGGCGGCAAGGACTCGCTCGCCCTCTGGCACGCCTTGCACCAGCTGGGCTACCAGGTCGACGGCATGTACATCCGGCTCGGCATCGCCGAGTACTCGCGCCGGTCGCAGGCCAAGAGCGAGGCCTTCGCGGAAAAGCACGGCCTGACGCTGCACCAGGTAGACCTCGAAGGCGACGAGGGATTCAAGGTGCCCGACCTGGCCCACGAGCGCGACGGCAAGCCCTGCGCCTCCTGCGGCACCGTCAAGCGCTACCACTTCAACAAGCTCGCGGCCGACCTCGGCTACTCCGTGGTCGCCACCGGCCACAACCTCGACGACGAGGCGGCGACGCTGTTCGGGAACGTCGTGCACTGGCAGACCGACTACCTGGGCCGCCAGGGTCCGGTGCTGGAGTCCACGCATCCCAAGCTGGTGCGCAAGGTCAAGCCGCTGTACCGGCTGGCCGAGCGCGACACCGCGGCCTACGCGGTGATCGAGCGCATCGACTACATCCTCGAGGAGTGCCCGATGGCGAAGGGCGCCAAGTCACTCGAGTACAAGGACCTGCTCAACCGCCTCGAGGAGACTCAGCCGGGCGCCAAGCACCGCTTCCTGGTCGGGTTCCTGAAGCAGGGCCGCCAGGCCGTGAAGGGCGCCGAGCCCGTGACCCTGCGGGAGTGCGCCAACTGCGGCCAGCCCACTACGGCCGAGGTCTGCGCCTACTGCCGGATGGTCGAGCGCGGCAAGCGGCGCAAGGCGCTGCGGGCATGAGGAAGGTCGCCGCGCTGTACGACGTGCACGGCAACCTGCCGGCGTTGGAGGCAGTGCTGGCCGAGGTGGAGCGCGAGCAGCCCGACCTGATCATCTTCGGCGGCGACCTGGCTGCCGGCTGGTACCCGGTGGAGGTGCTGGAGCGAGTACGGGCGCTGCCCAACGCGCGCTTCGTGTCCGGCAACTGCGAGCGCGAGATGATCGAGGTCTTCGACGGCGCCCGCGACGAGCGCTACCAGATGACCAGGGCGGCCGCGGCCAAGGTCTCCCGCGAACAGCGTGATTTCATGGCCGCGTTCGAGCCCACTGTCGAGACCGAGATCGACGGCCTGGGCCGGGTGCTGTTCTGCCACGCGACGCCGCGCTCGGACACCACCATCCTCACGCCGCTCACGCCCGACCAGGAGGTCGAGGCGGAGCTCGAGGGTGCGCCGGCGGTGGTCGTCTATGGGCACATCCACGTACAGGGCGACCGCCGCTTGACCTCCCATCGGCTCGTCAATGCCGGTAGCGTCGGCATGCCCTACGGAGCGACCGCCGCCTGCTGGGCTCTGCTCGGACCCGACGTCCAGCTGCGCCAGACGCCGTATGACCTGGACCGGGCCGTCCCCCGGCTTTCGGCGGTGCGGGGCTGGGACACCGCCGCCGAGACCGCCGAGCAGCTGCGGAAGCCGCCCAGCGCAGAGGAGGTGCTCGAGCGCTTCGAGAAGATGCGGGCGCCCGCGTGACCACGTACTTCGCGCGCCTGCGCCGCGCCGCCCAAGCGCGCCACACGCAGCTCTGCGTGGGCCTGGACCCGGACCCCGAGCGCATCCCGGGCGGCGCCGCAGGTGCGCTTCGCCACTGCATGGCGGTTGTGGACGCCACCGCCGAGCACGCCTGCTGCTACAAGCCCAACTCCGCCTTCTGGGAGCAGTACGGCCCCGACGGCTGGACGGCGCTCCTGGAGCTGCGCGGCTACATCGGCAGCGACACGCCTGTGCTGCTCGACGCCAAGCGCGCCGACATGGACAACACCATGCGCGCGTACGCGCGCGCCGTCTTCGAGACGCTCGACATGGACGCCTGCACCATCCACGCCTACCACGGCTCGGACTCCATCGCTCAGTTCACCCGCTACGCCGACCGCGGCGTGTACGTGGTCTGCCGCACCTCCAATCCCGGGGCCGTCGACCTCCAGCACCTGGATGCCGGCGGCCAGCCGCTTTACCTGCGGGTGGCCGAGCTGGCCGAGCGCCACAACCAGCAGGGCAACGTGGCGCTGGTGGTGGGAGCGACCGCACCCGAGCAGATCCGCGAGGTGCGCGCGGCCAGCAGCCTGCCCTTCCTGATCCCGGGCATCGGCGCCCAGGGCGGCGACCTGGAGGCTTCGGTGCGGGCGGCCTGGAACGGCGACGCGGCCTCCTGCCTGATTGCCAGCAGCCGCTCGGTCCTCTACGCGGAGGACCCGAGCGCGGCGGCGCAAGAGCTCAAGGAAGCGATCAACTCCGTCCTCGCCGCTGTATGAGAACTCTCCTAGTTCTGGAGGGCCACATCATCGACTCGATGATCCTGCCCCAGGTCATGGACCTGGTCATGGACCTGGGCGGCAACTTCAACATCGAGGAGCTGCGCGTCGGCCAGCACAAGGACGACACCTCCTTCTGCCGGATGGAGGTGGTGGCGCCCGACGCCGGCACCCTGGATCGCATCGTGCGCCGGGCCAAGGAGCTGGGTGCGCAGGCTGCCGAGGAGGCGCCGGCTCGGCTGGTGCCCGTGGAGAAGCAGGGCGTCTACCCCGAAGGCTTCTACTCGACCACCAACCTGCCCACGTACGTGCTGGCCGGGGAGAAGTGGCTGCCGGTGCAGAAGCAGGAGATGGACTGCGCCATCGCCGTCGACGAGGCGGAGGGGAGCGCGCGCTGCATCCCCTTCTACGAGGCCCGGCCCGGCGTGCGGGTGGTGGTCGGCCATGCGGGCGTGCGCGTGGTCCCGCTGGAGCGCTCCCGGCAGACCGAGATCTTCACCTTCATGGCCAGCGAGGTCTCGGCCGAGAAGCCGAAGAAGCTGCTCATCTCCAAGATCGCCTCCGAGATGCGCCAGGTGCGCGCCGAGGGCGGACGCATCCTGGTCGTCAGCGGCCCGGCCGTGGTCCACACCGGGGCCGGCCGCTACCTCTCGCAGCTGATCGAGATGGGTTACGTGCAGGTGCTGTTCGCAGGCAACGCCCTGGCCGTGCACGACGTCGAAGCTGCTCTCTTCGGAACCGCCCTGGGCGTCAACCTGGACAGCGGCCTGCCCATCGAGCACGGCCACGAGCACCACATGCGCGCCATCAACCGGGTGCGCGCCGCCGGCTCCCTGAGGGCGATGGTCGATTCCGGGCGGCTGACACGGGGCGTGATGCACACCGCCATCACGCACGGGGTCGACATCGTGCTGGCGGGCAGCGTGCGCGACGACGGGCCGCTGCCCGACGTGGTCACCGACATGGTGGAGGCGCAGAAGCGCATGCGGGAAGCGGTGCCGGGCGTGCGCCTGGCCCTGATGCTCTCGACCATGCTGCACTCGATCGCCACCGGCAACCTGCTGCCGGCCGGCGTGCGCACGGTCTGCGTCGACATCAACCCGGCGGTGGTGACCAAACTGGCCGACCGCGGCTCCTGGCAGTCGATCGGGCTGGTGACCGACGTGGAGTCGTTCCTGCGCGAGCTGGTCCTATCCTTGGAGGCCAAGGAGGACTAGATGGCCAAAGGACGCGACAACCGCGGGCGCGAAGACAAGAAAAAGAAGAAGCAGAAGAAGGACAAAACGCTGGCGGCCGCCGAGAACGTCCAGTTCCGCCACCACGCCGTGTCCTCTTTCACGCCGACGCCGGCGCCCACACCGCCGCCCGTCACCGAGAGCCGGGAATAGCAGGGACCTTCCTAGCGATCGGCCTGGTGGCCGGTCTGCTGGGAGGGCTGCTCGGCGTGGGGGGCGGTTTCGCCCTGGTGCCGCTGCAGGTGATGTTCGCGCGCGTCGACCAGCTCCACGCCAACGCCACCTCGCTGGCCGCCATCATCCCCGGCGCCGTGGTGGGCGCCCTGATCTACTACTACGGCTCGACGAGGCCCCAGGTCGACCTGCGATTCGCGGTCCTCCTGGTGGTGGGCTCGGCGATCGGCGCCTACCTGGGCGCGCGGGTCGCGCACCGGATCCCGAACCGGCCGCTGCGGATCGCTTTCGCGGTGACGCTGCTGCTGGTCGGCTTGAAGGAGCTGGTCCTGCCTTGATCCTGCGCGACCTGCTCACGGTGGGGGCGGGGCTCTTCGTCGGCCTGGCCAGCGGGATCCTCGGCATCGGGGGCGGGATCCTGCTGGTGCCACTGATGACGCTGGGTTTCGGGCTCACCCAGCACGTCGCCCAGGGCACCTCGCTGGCCGCCGTCATCCCGACCGCGGCCGTGGGTGCCGTCACTCACGATCGGCGGGGCAGTGTGCTGCGCCGGCCGGCGCTCTACATGGGGGCCGGCAGCACGTTGGGCGCGGTGGTGGGGGCGGTGGTCGCCATCCACCTGCCCCGTGAGATCTTGACCCGGGCCTTCGGCCTGATCCTGCTCTTCGCCGCCTACCGGCTCTGGCCGCGCAAGTCGGAGACTGTTAATGAGTGATCTCTCTCGACGTCCTCCGCAACGGCCACGACGGAGACCCGGCGCTGGTCATCCCCGAGGGCCCCACCTACACATACGCACAGCTGCGATCGGTGGTCGTGGAGGCTGCACATCGGCTGGCTGGCCTGGGAGTCCGGCGCGCGGACCGGGTCGCTCTCGCCTTCCCCAACGGGCCCGAGGCGATCGTGCTGTTTCTCGGTGCAGCTCTGGCCGGCACCGCCTGCCCGCTTAACCCTTCTTATACGGAGGATGAATTTCGGTTCTACCTCGAGGACACCGACGCCCGTCTTCTGCTAGTTCCGCCGGGAGGCGTGCCAGCTGCCCGGGCGGCGATGGGCTCCAGAGGCAAGGTCGTCGATGCCGCCATAGACGTCTCAGGGCGCTTGCAAATGGAGGGCGACCGCGCCTTCGTGGAAGAGTCGGGTCCCGACGATGTGGCACTAGTGCTCCATACCTCTGGGACCACCAGCCGTCCCAAGCGGGTGCCGCTGCGGCACCGGAACCTGCTGGCCTCGGTGGCCAACATCGTCCGCACCTATCAGCTGAGCCCGGAGGATGTCTCCATGTGCGTGATGCCGCTGTTCCACGTGCACGGCCTGATGGCGTCCACGCTCTCGACCTTAGCCAGCGGCGGCACCGTGGTGGCGCCCGCCAAGTTCACGCCGCTCGGCTTCTGGCCGGTGGCGCGCGCGCACCGGCCGACCTGGTACAGCGCGTCGCCCACGTTCCACCACCTGATCCTTCGGCGCGCCGGCGAGGGCCGGCCGGCGGGCAGCGAGCGCCTGCGCTTCGTGCGCTCGTGCTCTTCCACCTTGGCGCCGGCCTTCATGGCGGAGCTCGAGCAGCGCCTCGGCGCTCCCGTCCTGGACGCCTACGGGATGACCGAGGCCTCCCACCAGATGGCCTCCAACCCGCTCCCGCCCGCGCCTCGCAAGCCCGGCACGGTGGGGCCCGGCACGGGCGTCGAGATCCGGATCCTGGAGGACGGCGAGGTGGCAATCAAAGGTCCCAACGTGATCGACGGCTACGAGGGCAACCCGGAGGCCAACGCCAGCTCCTTCGTCAACGGCTGGTTCCGGACCGGCGACAGCGGCCGCCTGGACGCCGACGGCTACCTGGAGCTGGTCGGGCGCATCAAGGAGCTGATCAACCGCGGTGGCGAGAAGATCGCGCCCCGGGAGATCGACGAGGTCCTGGAGGCGCACCCCAAGGTGAAAGAGGCGGTGGCCTTCGGGACGCCGCACCCGGCCTGGGGCGAGGAGGTGGCGGTGGCCGTGGTGCTGGCCGAGCCGGTGTCCGAAAAGGAGCTCGCCGCCTGGTGCCGGGAGCGGCTGGCCGAGTTCAAGGTGCCGCGCCGCTTCCACGTGGTGGAGGAGATCCCGCGCACTCCCACCGGCAAGGTCCAACGCCGGCACGTGGCCAGCGCCATCAACTCGGGCTGATGCGCATCGCGATCGTGGGCGCTGGCGCCACCGGCGGCTACCTTGGCGCCTGCCTGGCCCGCGCCGGCGCCGACGTGGTGCTGGTCGCGCGGGGACCGCACCTGGCCGCCATGCGCGAGCGCGGCCTGACCGTGCGCGAGCCCGACGGCTCCAGCTTCATCACCCGCCCCCAATGCACCGACGACCTGGCAGCGGCCGTGGGATCGGCCCAGGTCGTGTTCCTGACTCTCAAGGCCCATTCGCTGCCCGGTGTGGCGCCCGAGCTGGGAGCCGCCCTGCGCCCCGGGGCGATCGCGGTTTTTGCGCAAAACGGGATCCCCTGGTGGTACGCGGAGGGTCTGCAGTGTGTGGATCCGGGCGGCTTGATCGCGGCCCACGTGCCGCGGGAGTCGGTCCTCGGGTGCGTCGTCTACCCGGCGACCTCGCTCCTGGAGCCGGGCGTGGTCGAGCACGTCGAGGGCAACCGCTTCTCCCTGGGCGAGCCCGACGGCGGCCGCTCGGAGCGCGCGGCCGAGATCGGCAAGGCCCTGATCTCGGCCGGCCTCAAGGCGCCCGTGTCGACCCGGATCCGGCAGGAGATCTGGCTCAAGCTGCTGGGCAACGCCACCTTCAACCCGGTCAGCGCGCTGACCCGCGCCACCCTGGGCCAGATCGGGGCCGCGCCCCAGGGCAGGGACCTGATCCGGGCCCTCATGGAAGAGGTCGACTCGGTGGCGACCGCCGAAAGCGTGGCCATCGACATCGGCATCGAACGCCGCATGGAGGCCGGGTTTGCGGTCGGCGAGCACAAGACCTCGATGCTCCAGGACCTGGAGGCCGGTCGGCCGCTGGAAATCGACGCTTTGGTGGGCGCCGTCTGCGAACTGGGGGACCGCCACCGGCTGCCACTCCCGCATCTACGCACGGTTTACGGGCTGGCGATCCTGTTAAAGCATTGACGCCGTACTCCGGCCGGCCGTACGCTTAAGCGCGCAAACCAGTACGGTTGCGTACTGAGTCCATCGAAGAGGGAGCCGGACACAAATTGGGAGTTTCATTCGAGCTCACCGACGAGCAGCGCGAGATCCGCGACTGGGTCCACGACTTCGCGGAGCGGGAGATCCGCCCGGTGGCCCACGAGTACGACGAGAAAGAGGAGTTCCCCTGGCCGGTGGTCAAGAAGGCGGCCGAGATCGGGCTCTACTCGCACGAGTTCCTGGGCCAGACCTTCGGCGACGGCACCGGCATCATGCCCGCTCTGGTCGCCGAGGAGCTGACCTGGGGCTGCGCCGGCATCGCTCTGGCCATTCAGGGCACCGGCCTGCCGGTGGCGGCCATCTTCAACCAGGGCACGCCCGAGCAGATCTCGGAGTGGATCCCGCGCTGCTACGGCACCCCCGACAAGCCGGCCCTGGGCGCCTTCTGCGCCACCGAGGCCGACGCCGGTTCCGACGTCTCGGCCTACAAGACCCGCGCCATCCGGCAGAACGGAAGCTGGGTCCTCAACGGCGAGAAGGTCTTCATCACCAACGGCGGCATCGCCGACGTGCACGTGGTGGTGGCCTCGGTCGAGCCCGAGCTGGGCAGCCGCGGCCAGGCCTCCTTCGTGGTGCCGCCCGGCACCCCCGGGCTGTCCCAGGGCAAGAAGGAAAAGAAGATGGGGATCCGGGCCTCGCACACGGCCACCGTGGTCCTGAAGGACGTCAAGGTGCCCGCCGACTGCCTGCTGGGGGGCGAAGAGAAGCTGCAGGCCAAGCTGGAGCGCGCCCGCACCGGCCAGAGCTCGCGCGGCAACGTGGCCATGAAGACCTTCGAGGGCACTCGCCCCGTGGTCGCCGCCCAGGCGCTGGGCATCGCCCGGGCCGCCTTCGAGTTCGCGCTCCAGTACGCCAAGGAGCGCAAGCAGTTCGGCAAGCCGATCATCGAGAACCAGGCCATCGCCTTCATGCTGGCCGACATGGCGACCGAGATCGAGGCCGCGCGGGCCCTGATCTGGAAGGCGCTTTGGGAGAGCCGCCACGGCGGCGAGTTCAAGAAGGCCGAGGGCTCGATGTCCAAGCTCAAGGCCGGCGAGGTGGCGGTCAAGGTGACCGAGCAGGCCATCCAGATCTGCGGCGGCTACGGCTACATCCGCGAGTTCCCGGTCGAGAAGTGGCACCGGGATGCCAAGATCTACACGCTCTTCGAGGGCACGTCGGAGATCCAGCGGCTGGTGATTTCGAGGACGCTGGCCGCCAACAACTAGGGGTTTTCCTGTGGCAGCGGTGGCGGGGAATCGGGAAGAGCGGCGGGGCGCCCGCAAGCAGCGCCTGGTCGAGGCCGCCATGCGCCTGTTCGCGCGCGACGGCTTCAACGAGACCTCGGTCGACGACATCGTGGCCGAGGCCCGGACCTCGAAGTCGGCCTTCTACGAGTTCTGGACCTCCAAGGAGGACTGCGTGCGCGACCTCCTGGAGGAGCAGGGCGGCGCTCTGATCGCCGAGGTCTTCGAGTTCAGCGCCGAGGGCGGCGACCACCGCGCCCGCCTGCGCCGGGGCATCGCCCACTTCGTGCGCTACTGCATGGCCCGGGCCCAGCTGGCCCGGCTGCTGCTGGTGGAGTCGGTGGGCGTCAACCTGGCCGTGGAAGAGGCCCGGCATCGGGTGCTGGGCCGCTTCGCCCACATCGTGGAGGCCGAGGTGCGCGCCCACGGCGCTGCCGATCCCTTCTACCGCGACATCGACCCCGAGGTCTTCGGGCGGGCCGTGGTGGGTGCGGTCTACGAGGCCACCTCGCACTTCCTGGTCGACCCCGACGTCGACCTGGAGGCCCTGATCCGGGGCTTATGCGCCATCTTCGCGCCCGAGACGTGACTTGACCCCGGCGAGAGAGCTGCGCCGGATCCGCAAGAACTACAACCGCAACGCCGAGCGCTACGACCGCGGCATCGGGCTGCTGGACCGTTTGACCCGGGATGCCCGGCAGAAGGTGGGGGAGAGCGTGCGCGGCCGCGTGCTCGAGGTGGGCATCGGCTCCGGGCTCTCCCTGCCCTACTACCCGGCTGCGGTCCAGCTGACCGGCGTCGACCTCTCGCGGGAGATGCTGCGGCTGTGCCGGCTGCGGGCCGCCGAGCTGGGGCTGCCGGTGGCGCTGATCGAGGACGACGCCCAGGCGCTGCCCTTTGGCGATGCCGTGTTCGATTCGGTGGCCTTCAACCTGGTCCTCTGCACGGTGCCCGACCCTCTGCGGGCGGTGCGCGAGGGGCTGCGGGTGGCCCGGCCGGGCGCCGCGCTGGTCTTCTTCGAGCACGTGCGCTCGCACCTCTGGCCGGTGGCGCTGCTCCAGGACCTGATCAACCCACTCACCGTGCGCCTGGACGCCGACCACTTCAACCGGAGGACGGCCGCGCTCGTGCGCGAGGCCGGGGTCGAGGTGACCTGGACGCGGCGCTGGGCGCTGGGCTTTTTCAACCTGATCGTGGGCCGCGCCCCTTCACCGGCGTGACTTGCGCTCCGAACGCCTGTTCGTTATGATGTCGATGCGAACATGCGTACGCTGACCACGCAGATGCGGCTGCGGCGGCTGATCCGCCTGGAGGCCGAGTACCTGGAGCGCCTGGCGGCCGAGCCGGCCGACGGCGAACTGGCCCTGGCGGCCCGGGCCCGTCTGGCGCAGCTGGTGGCCGACGTGCGCGGCTCCTGGCGCGACGACCTGGCGGGCGGCCGACCGGCCCTGGATGGCGGCGCCGCGGTCCTGGACCGTCATGTCGAGCGCACGCTGCGCGTCCTGGAGTCGGTTGTGGCCGAGCTGGCGCGCCCGGCGGCCGACCGGTCCTGGCTGCACCAGCGCTTCCAGGACGCGGCGCTGCCGCTCTCGCTGTTCCTGCGCGGCCTGGAGGAGGCTCCGGCCGAGCTGGTGGCAGCCTAACCTAACCGGCTTGGTGCTTTCCTAAACGGCGATTATCAACAGCATCGGTACTGATCGGCGTTCCAACTCTGTTGGAACCCGTGCCTCCTCCCTGGGCAGCGGGCGCTCCGCGCCACGCATCAGTACCGACACGAGTAATCTGACTGGCGTCAGGAGCCGCGCCAGACTTTGCGCTGCTTACCGTGAGGCTTGCTCTTGACGGCACCAGCAGCGACGGTAGCCGATTTTGTGTCTGCGCGACCAGGTAGGCCGCCACAGCGTTAGTACTCTCAACCTGAGCGCGGACCTCGGCTAGAGCTGGCGCTCTACGCTCGGCCGCAGCCTGCCAACAAGCCGAGTGATACAGGTAGCCAGTAGTCGCATCACCCTTCTCGATAACGCCTGAACAGTACTGACAGCAACGACGGCGACCTTTACGCGGCTTGGGCGCTAGCGCGCCCGCCGGAGCCACGGCTCCGGCACTGTCCGAGCTGGCCAGCTCCCCACCCCTCGCCGCCTGCGGCGACTCGTGGGCCCCGGGGTCAGGTCCGAAGGTGGCGGGCAGGAGGGAGCCCGCCGCCGGGGCCCTTGACGGCCAGAGCCGCTCCAAGGTCGCTTGCAAGCCAATGTCCGACCCACTACCGACCGTTAGGCGCGGCTCAGCGTTTGCAGACAGCGCCTCACACTGTTCGGCGCAATACGAGGCACATTCCCAACGCCCCCAATATGTGCCTCTAGACAAGGACGGCGCGCTTCGTAGTCGCGGACTAGCTACGGGGTCCCGCTGCGCCTCAACACCGCCAGGGAGGACCGGCTGGCGGGCCGGTGGCGGGGCCCCACCAAGGCACCCCTTCCAGCCGCCCATCTGTTCGTTCCGCCTGCTCGCCAGAGGCGCGCTCGACCCCTCCGCTAAGCGTCCGCCTACTCCCGCGCGCAAGACCTCGGTTACGAACGAACTCCGGCGATTATCGAGAGCATTCTGGCTATAGCGCCGGCTCCGGAACTCATTTCCTCCCCGATCATCCCAACAGACCTTGCCCGAACCGCGTTGGGTATAGCGACGCCAGGTAGTAAGATCAGGAGCGCCCCGCCAAGGATCAACAACGCAGCGACCAGCACCGTCCGCCATGCTCTCCGCGCAACTGCTCGAACGTAACCTCCCACAGCCGGATTTTGAGCCGTCGCGCTGCCATGGGTCCCGACTGCCACGTTTGTGTGCAGAGGTGGCAGTCGCGCTTCCCAGACGGCCTCGTTTGTATACAGACGGGGCTGTCGCGCCTTAGGAAGCGTGTGTCCGGACCAGCTCGATCGCCTCGGGCAGGCTGAATCCGAACTCGAGCAAAGCCTTGAGCTGCTCGCGCGGGTGATCGACGGAGAGTGCACGCCGCGAGCGCGACCCGGACCGTGGGGCTCGGTGGTCGAACTGGGCGCCCTCCGCGATCAGCTCTCGCAGCGTCAGGCCCGCCAGCCGGGCGGCCGCCATGACCACCTGGGGCCGGGGCGTGTAGACCCCGGTCTCCCACTTGGCGACCTGCGTGCGATCCACCGGCTTGCCGAGTTGGCTGGCCAGGGCGACGGCGAAGGCCGGCTGAGTCAGCCCCAGTCGGGTGCGAGCGGCCAGCATCGCGCCAGCTTCCGGCGTGTCCACGCCGCCCACCATACGCCACGATGCGGCACTTGACAACACGTGATGAAACGTGCTGTAATGTGGCGCATGACCTGGTGAGGTGGAGAGGTCGGCCTCAGCCCTACTCCGTCGCTATCGACCTCCCCATCTCCAGCCAGTGCACCTCTTCGCTCCCGGGCCTGGGGTGGGCCCGCAGCACCCGGTAGCCGAGCCGCTCGTAGAAGGCCCGGTTGCCGGGCAGCTGCGCCCGAACTCCCAAGCGCGCTTCCGCCAGCCCGTGCGCGGCCGCCTGCCGCTCGGCCCAGCGCATCAACGCCCGCCCCACGCCGTCGCCCTGGCGGGCGGGGTCGACCGCCACCCGCCGCACCCACAACGCCTTGGGCTCTTGGCGCAGGCGCAAGGCACCGACCGCGGCGCCGTCCAGCCGGGCCAGGGCCCCTCCGTGCTGCTGGAGATCGCGCCGCACGTCGTCCTCGGTCTCGGACAGGGCGCCGGAGGGCGGCGTGAGCCAGCCGTAGCCGGCGAACGCCAGCTGCGTGAGACGGTGCACCTCACGCGCGGACTCGGCGCCGGCGGCTTGGACCGCCGGCAGCACCCGTTCCAGGACAACGGCGTCGATCTTGCCTTCGGCCAGCACCCGCCCTCCGCGGAGCAGCACCGGCACCCGGAAGTCGTAGAGCCGCGAGAGCTCGGCGTCACCGTCCACGTCCACTGCCTCGAACTCGACCCCGCGCTCGCCCAGCATCGACTCGGCCTGCTCGCAGAGATGGCAACCGCCTCGAGTGACCAACTGCAGCGCCACGGCGCCAGCGTAGCGACGGACCTCTAGCTGCTGGGCACCCTGAGCTTCTGGCCCGGCCGCAACAGGGAGTCATGGAGCCGGTTGGCGGCGAGGATCTCCCCCACCTTGTCGCGGGTGTCGGCGCCTGGATAGCGCTGGGCCGCGATCGACCAGACGGTGTCGCCCGGGCGCACGGTCACCGTGGCGTAGTCGGCCGCCGAGGCGCTCCAGGCCGAGCGCGCGCACGCGAAGCAGAGCAAGGCCAGTACCAGGACCAAAAGCCAACCGCGGCGCAACGCGTACATCTGTTCGCAGGAAGCTTAGCACGAACAAAGGTTTGCGCGATCACTTGTTCGGTGCTAGCATGAGCCTCGCCTCATCAGCTCAGCACTTTTTCACGAGGTAGCAATTGAACGAAGAACTCTCAGATCGGCAATCCCGGATCCTCGAGTACATCCGGCACGTCAGCCGCACCCGCAACTACCCGCCCAGCGTGCGCGAGATCGGCGAAGCGGTCGGGCTGTCCTCCAGCTCCACGGTGCACAACCACCTGAACCAGCTGGAGCGGCGCGGCCTCATCCACCGCGACCCCAGCAAGTCGCGCACGGTGCAGCTGGTCAAGGCCGGTCGTGACGCTGACGAGGTCCGGGGCGCGGTCCGCGTGCCGGTGGTCGGCAATGTCGCCGCCGGCACCCCGATCCTGGCCGAGCAGAACATCGAGGACCACATCCTGATCTCCGAGTCCCTGGCCCAGGACGGCTGGTTCCTGCTCAAGGTGCGCGGGGACTCCATGGTCAACGCCGGCATCCTGGATGGCGACCTGGTACTGGTCCGGCCCCAGCCCAGCGCCGACAACGGCCAGATCATCGTGGCCATGGTCGACGGCGAGGCCACCTGCAAGCGCCTGGACCGCCGCAATGGCCAGGTCCGGCTGCTGCCCGAGAACGAGGACTACCAGCCGATCGTGGCGCCCAACGCCCAGGTCGTGGGCCTGGTCAAGGGCGTTATGAGGTTCCTCAACTAGGGGGTCGTACCGAACCGGCTGCCGCGTCTTTCGCGCCCAGGCGTCCGATGCGGACGCCAGCTTCTGCGGTGCTCAGTCACGCAGCCTCAGCTGCGCTCCTTCCGCGCCTCGTCGCCGGCTGACGCCTCGGAGCGTCTGGATCGCGAAATCCGTCGACCCCCGTTTCGGCCCGACCCCTAGCCGGAAACGCCGAACTCGCGCAGCGCGTCGTTCAGGGAGACCCGTGCTTCCTGGCGCGCGCTGCGCCAGCCGATGATCAGGCCGGTGGCCACCCCGAACTCCCCGGCCGGGAACTGCTTCAAGCGCGTGCCCGGCACCACCACCGCGTTGGCCGGCACCGCCCCGCGATGCTCGACCGGCCGGCTGCCGGTGACGTCCACGACCGGCGTGGACGCGGTCAGCACCACGTTGGCCCCCAGGATGGCGCCCGCGCCCACCAGCACGCCCTCGGTCACGATGGCCCGGGAGCCGATGAAGGCGTCGTCCTCCACGATCACGGGCCGCGCGTTCACCGGCTCCAACACGCCGCCGATGCCGACCCCGCCCGCCAGGTGCACACGGGCGCCGATTTGGGCGCAGGAACCGACGGTGGCCCAGGTGTCGACCATGGTGCCCGGGCCGACCCAGGCGCCGATGTTGACGTAGGACGGCATCTGGATCACGCCCTCGGAGAGGAAGGCGCCGTAGCGGGTCACCGCCGGCGGCACCACGCGAACGCCCGCCGCCGCCAGGTCGTGCTTCAGTGGGATCTTGTCCCGGTACTCGAAGGGGCCCAGCTCAATGGTCTCCATCCCCCGCAGCCGGAAGTAAAGGAGGATCGCCTTCTTCACCCAGTCATTAACGGTCCAGCCCTGGGGGCCGGGCTCGGCGCTGCGCACTTCGCCCCGGTCCAGCAGCGAAATCGTGCGCTCGACCGCCTCCCGCACCCCGGGCTCCTCCAGGGCGGCCGGCTCGCCGTAGGCGCGGTCGATCACCGCGGCCAGGTCGGAGCTCACAGCACCAGCTCCAGGATCTCGATCGCACGCCGGCAGTCCTCGACCGTGGGCACAAGGGCCAGCCGGAAGTAGCCCTCGCCGGCCTCCCCGAAGAAGGACCCCGGCGCCACCACCACCCCGCTCTCCAGCAGCCGGGTGGCGAAGGCTTCCGACGACTGCCCCTCGGGGACCTGGCACCAGAGGTAGAAGGTGGCCTCGGAGCCCGCGATGCGCACGCCCTTGCGGCGGAAAAAGTCGATGAAGAGCGCGCGCTTCTCCGCGTAGACGGCGCGCATGGCCTCCACGTGGTCCTCTCTTCCCCACGCCTCCATCGAGGCCCGTTGGATGAACTCGGGCACGGCGGTGCCGTTGAGCGGCCGGTACAGCTTCAGGGCCGCGATCAGCTCCGGGGGTCCGGCCACGAAGCCGGCGCGGTAGCCGGTCATCGAGGAGCGCTTGCTCTGGGTGTTGAAGACCGCGACCTGGGAGCGGTCCCGCACCTGCAGGGCTGAGGCGGTGGGCTCGCCGAAGTAGATCTCGCTGTAGGCCTCGTCCGAAGCCAGCAGGAAGCCGTGGCGCACGGCGCGCGCGGCCAGCTCGTTCAGGAAATCCAGCGGCGCCACCGCCGCCGTGGGGTTGTTGGGGTAGTTGATCCAGAAGATGGCGATCCGGTCCCAGTCCTCGGCCGGCACGGAGTCCAGGTCGGGCAGGAAGCCGTTGGCCTCCAGCAGGGGCAGGCCCAGCACCCGCGCTCCGACCATCTCGGCCCCGCGCTCCGGGATGGGATAACCGGGCTCGGTGACCACCACCAGCTTGCGCTCCGACGCGGGATCGATCACAACCTGGGCGAGGCTGAAGATGGCCTCCTTGCTCCCCAGGGTGGGCACCACCTCCCGGTGGGGATCCAGCGTCACTCCGTAACGCGAGCGGATCCAGGCCGCGATCGCCTCTCGGTGCTCCGGCAGGCCCTCCGACATCGGGTAGCGGGAGCGCTCCTCCACGCTCTCCAGCAGCGCCTCGCGGATGGCCGGGTCGGTGCGTTCGTGGGGATCCCCAACGCTGAAGTCGATCAGCTTCACGCCCCGCGCCAGCGCCGCCTTCTTGGCCTCGTTGAGCTTCAGGAAGGGATAGGGCCGCATGCGCGTGAGGACCGGGTTGATCTGGACCGGCATCTCAGGCGCCCTCCAGCAAAAAGGGCTGGAAGCGGTGCAGGGAGGCCCGCGGCGCCCGGCCCCAGGCCACGGTCCCGCGCTCGGTGAACTCGGAACCCTCCAGCCCACCCAGCTGGCGCAGCTCGTGCAGGACCTGCTCGCGTCCGTAGGGCACCAGCATCTTGAGCCGGACCATATCCTGCTCGGCCGCGGCCTCCAGCGCCGCCAGCAGCCGCTCGAGGCCGTTCCCTTGCAGGGCCGAGATGGGAATCGCGCCCGGGTGGCCCTCGCTGATCTCGCCCAGCACCCGCCGCCGTGTTGCGGGTCCCAGCAAGTCGACCTTGTTCACCGCCAGCACCCGCGGCTTGTCGGCTGCGCCCAGCTCGCCCAGGACCTGGTCCACCGTGGCCGCGTGCTCGAGGACGGCCGGGGCGCTGGCATCGAGCACGTGCAGCACGATGTCCGCGTGGGTGACCTCCTCCAGCGTCGCCCGGAAGGACGCCACCAGGTCGGTCGGAAGCTTCTGGATGAAGCCCACGGTGTCGGTCAGCAGCAGCTCGCGCCCGCTCTCGAGGCGCAGGCGCCGGGTGGTGGGATCGAGGGTGGCGAAGAGCTTGTTCTCGGCCCGCACGCCGGCGCGGGTGAGGGTGTTGAGGAGCGTGGACTTGCCCGCGTTGGTGTAGCCCACGATGGCCACCGTCACCAGCTCGGAGCTGCGGCGGGCCGCGCGCTGCTGCTGGCGCTGTCGGCGAACGTCCTCCAGCTCCCGCTCCAGGTCCTTCAGGCGCTTGCGGATGCGCCGGCGCTCGACCTCGATCTGCTGCTCCCCGGGGCCGCCGCGAGTGCCGATGCCGCCGCCCTGGCGGTGGTAGTCGTAGGCGCCGATCAGGCGCGGCAAAAGGTGGTGCAGCTGCGCCGACTCGACCTGCAGCCGGCCCTCGCGAGTGCGCGCGTGCTGGGCGAAGATATCGAGGATCAGCTCGGTCCGGTCTACCACCTTGATCTTCAGCTCGCGCTCCAGGTTGCGCTGCTGGCGCGGGCTCAGGTCCTCGTTGCAGACCACCAGGTCGTAGCGCAGCTCCTCGCGCCGCTCGCGGATCTCCTCGACCTTGCCTTTTCCAACGAAGAGCCCGGGCTCGACCTCGTCTCGGCGCTGGACCTCGGAGGCCACGACCTCGGCGCCGGCGGTGAGCGAGAGCTCCTCCAGCTCCCGCATCTGCTCCTCGACGGCGGCCGGTGAGGTCCCGGGCAGGAGCACGCCGATCAGGTACGCCCGCTCCTTGACGGGCTGGGTGGGAATCAGACGGCGGTCTCCAGCGATCTCAGGATAGCGGGCACCGGGTCTGGCTCCGCCGCCACCCACGTCGTGTGGGGATGGCGCTTGAACCAGGCCAGCTGGCGGCGCGCGTACCGCCGGTTGGCGATGAACATGCGGTTGGGCAGCTCGGCCTGGCTGATCCGGCCTTCGAGGCAATCGAGCGCCTGGCGGTAGCCGATGCCGGTCAGCACCGGGTGGCTGCGGGGCACGCCGGCCGCCAGGGCGGCTTCGGTCTCGGCCAGCAGGCCGCGCTCGACCTGCTCCTGGCAGCGGGCCCGCAAGCGCCGCTCGATGACCTCCATGGGCGCGTCGAGGCCGAAGCGCCTGAACTCGGGGGTGCGTCGCCATCGGCGGGTGCTGCCCAAGGGCGGACCGCTGGCCTCCAGGATCTCGATCGCCCTGATCAGCCGCACGCGGTTGCGAAAGTCGAGCTCGGCTTGCGGATCCAGCCGGCGCACGATCTCGGCCAGCTCCTCGACCGGCACATCCTGCAGGTCCGCCCGCCGCTCCGGATTGGGGGGCACGCCGGCCAGGTTGAAGCCCTCGGTCAGCGCGTCGACCCAGAGCATGCTGCCGCCCTCGACCACCGACAGCGGCCGGCTCGAGCTGGACTGCTTCAGGAAGTCGAACACGGTCGCCACCTCGGTGACCGGGTCGGCGAACTCGATGCCCCGGTAGTTGACGCGCTGCCGGTATTCGGCAGGCGGGTGATTGGTCGCGATGTGGAGCCGCTGGTAGGCCTGGCGGGAATCCGCCACCAGCACGTCTTGGTCGAGACGCAGCGCCAGCTCGAAGGCCGCTCGGGTCTTGCCGATCCCGGTCGGCCCGACCACGACCAGGATCGGGGTCAGTAATTCCTCCGGAAGTGGCGGCGCAGCTCCTGGGCGCTCAGCTCCAGCCGCGTGGGCCGGCCGTGCGGGCAGGTGATCGAATCCTCGGTGCCCTCCAGCTCCTCCAGCAGCCGGCGCTGCTCGGCGGCGTCCATGGCATCGCCGAAGCGCACCGCCGAGTGGCAGGCCAGGGAGGCGGCAGCTCGCTCCAGTCGGTCGTCGGGTCGCGCCCCGGCCAGGCTGGAGAGCAGGTCGACGAGAGCTTCCTCGACGCGCTGAGGAGGCGTCTCCACCGGTGCGGCCCGCACCTGGAGCGCGCCCGGCCCGAAGCCCTCGACCTCGAAGCCCACGGCGGTCAAGCTCGAGCCTTGGTCGCTGGCGGCCGCCGCCAGGGCGGGCTCCACCTCCACCACCTGCGGCAGCAGCAGCGGCTGGCTGGGGGCCGGCGCGCCGCGGAGGCGGGCCAGGAAGCGGTTGTACAGCACGCGCTCGTGGGCGGCGTGCTGGTCGACCAGGAGGATGCCGTCGGGACCCTCGGCCACCAGGTAGCCGTCCAGCACCTGCCCCAGCGGCCGCAGCAGGGTGGCGGGCTTGGGGGGCGCCGGCTCCATCGGAAGCGCGATGTCAGCGGTGCGCGGCGCCGGGCCGGCGGCCACAGTCTGCAGCGACATCGCGAACACTCGAGAGCCGCCCAGCGCCGCCAGCACGGCGCGCTGAACGAGGCCGTAGAGCGCGCCTTCGTCCCGGAACCGAACCTCGCGCTTGACCGGGTGCACGTTGACGTCCACCTCGGCGGCGGGCACCGTCAGGTCCAGCACGGCGACCGGGTGGCGGCCGCGCTCCAGGCGGCCCAGGTACGCCTGCTCCAGCGCGTGCTGGAGCCGGTGCGAGGCGACGGGGCGGGAGTTGACGGCCAGCACCACGGCCTCCCGGCTGCCCCGGCTCAGGCGCGGCTCGGAGACCAGGCCCTGCAGACCCTCGGCCTCCACGGCCAGCATGGCCTCCGCCACCTGCGGCCCCAGCACGGCGCCCAGGGCCGCGCGGCGATCGCCGTCGCCCGGCGTGGCCAGGGCGCGGCGGCCCTCGACCACCAGCTCGAAGCGGACGTCCGGCCGCAGCACGGCGTAGCTGCGCACGACCTGGGCGGCGGCCGCGGTCTCGGTGGCGTCCGACTTCAAGAACTTGAGGCGGGCGGGCGTGTTGGCGAAGAGCTCGCGCACCTCGACCACGGTCCCCGGCGTGGCTGGCGCCGCGCCCCGCGCCACCACCTCGCCGGCGCGGAGCCGGATGGCGGCGGCCTGCGTGCGGCACTCGACCTCAGAGACCGCCGCGATGCTGGCCAGCGCCTCCCCCCGAAAGCCGAGGGTGCCGATCCCGGCCAGGTCTTCGAGGCGCGCGACCTTGCTGGTGGCGTGGCGCCGGAAAGCCAGCTCCAGCTGCTCGGGCGAGATGCCCCCGCCGTCGTCCGCAACGCGCACCAGGCCGCGGCCGGCGGCGCGCACCTCCACGCTGATCCGACGCGCACCTGCGTCCAGCGAGTTCTCGACCAGCTCCTTGACCACCGACGCCGGGCGCTCCACGACCTCGCCGGCGGCGATAGCGTCGGCCACCTCGGGCGGCAGCTGGCGGATCGTCAAGGCAGGCGTGAGCGCAGCTCGTACAGCTTCTGCAGGGCCTCGATGGGCGTGAGCTGGTCGAGATCGAGCTCGCTCAGCTCGGCGGAGACGGGGTCGGGCGCCGCTTCCAGCGGCAGGCCCAGCTGCTGGGCGGGCGGCTCCAGCGGCCGGTGCCGCTCCAGCTCGCCCAGCACCTGGCGCGCTCGAGCGATCAAAGAAGGCGGAAGGCCGGCGAGCGCCGCCACGTGGATGCCGTAAGAGCGGTCGGCGCCGCCCGGCACCACCCGGTGCAGGAAGCTCACCCGGTCGCCCTCCTCCACCACCTCCACGCGCTGGTTGCAGACGCGGGGCAGGCGGTCGGCCAGCGCCGTCAGCTCGTGGTAGTGGGTGGCGAAAAGCGTGCGACAGCCAACGCGGTCGTGGATGTGCTCGACCAGCGCCTGGGCGATCGAGATGCCGTCGTAGGTGGACGTCCCCCTCCCCACCTCGTCCAGGACCACCAGCGAAGCGCGGGTGGCGTGGTTGAGGATGTTGGCCGATTCCGTCATCTCGACCATGAAGGTCGACATGCCCGAGCTGAGGTCGTCGTGCGCGCCCACCCGCGTGAAGACCCGGTCAGCGAGCCCGATGCGCGCCTGGTCGGCGGGCACGAAAGAGCCGCACTGCGCCAGCAGCACGATCAGCGCCACCTGGCGCAGGTATGTCGACTTGCCCGCCATGTTGGGGCCCGTGAGCACGATCACCTGCTGGCCGTCGGGGTCGAGCTCGACGTCATTGGCGACGAAGCTGCCGGCGGGCAGAGAGGCTTCGACGACCGGATGGCGGCCGCCGCTGATCCGCAGCTCCAGGCCGGCGCTGACCTCCGGTCGCACCCAATCCAGAGCCGAGGCCGTCTCGGCCAACGCGGCCAGCGCGTCCAGGTCGCCCAGGGCTTCGGCCGTGGCCAGCAGCGGCCCGGCAATGGCCGCGACCCGTTCGCACAGCCCGCTCAGCACCTCCTGCTCGCGGGCCAGGGCGTCGTGCTGGGCGTTGAGGACGACCGCCTCCTGCTCCTTCATCTCCGGCGTGATGTAGCGCTCGGCGCCGGTCAGGGTCTGCTTGCGCACGTAGTCCGCCGGCACCGAGCCCGCATGTGCGTGGCCGACCTCGATGTAGTAGCCGAAGACGCGGTTGTAGCCGACCCGCAGGCCGCGGATGCCGGTGCGCTCGCGCTCCCGCGCCTCCAGCGCCGCGATGTACTCGCGGGCGGTGCGCGAGGCGTCGCGGATAGAATCCAGCGCCGCGTCAAATCCCGCGCGCACGGCGCCCGGCTCGCGCGCGCTGGCGGGCGGGTCCTCGACCAATGCCCGCGCCAGCTCGGCGGTTAGCACGGGCGCCGGCTGCAAGCGGCCCGCCAGCGCGCGCAGCGCCAGCGCGCCGGCGTCGGCCAGCACCTCGATCACACCCGGCAGCGCCTCCAGCGAACGGCGCAGGGCCACCAGCTCGCGCGGCGAGGAGATGCCCTGGGCGGCGCGGCTCACCAGCCGCTCCAGGTCCCCCACCTCGCGCAGCGCCGCGCGCAGGCGTTCACGCTGGCTGCCGCCCGCCGCCAGCTCGGCGACGGCGCCCAGCCGCAGCTCGATCGCCTCCACGTCGCGCAGCGGCGCCGAGAGCCAGGCGCGCAGCTGGCGCGCCCCGATGGCGGCCGACGTCCGGTCGACCAGCTTCAGCAGCGCCGGCAGCTCCAGGTTGCGAACGGTGGCCGGGTCAAGCTGCATGGTGGCCTCGGGCGCGTAGGTGCGGACCCGGAAGAGCCCGGGCTCGACCCGCACCTGGCCCCGGCTCAGGTGGTCGAGCACGACGCCGGCGGCGCCCAGCGCCAGCGGCGCCTCCTCCGCTCCCACCGCCGCGGGGTGGGCGATGCCCAGCATCTCCTGCAACCGGCGGCGGCCCCGCTCGGGGTCGAAGCGGAAGGTGTCGACCGCGGGCGGCGTCAGCAGCTCGGCCGGCGCCAGGCGGTCCAGCTCCGCGGGCAGCCGCTCGGCGGGAAGCTGGCAGAGCAGGAGCTCGCCCGCCGAGACCTCGCAGGCGGCCAGGCCGGCCCACCCGCCTTGAGTCCAGGCCGCCACCAGGTAGTTGGAGCGCCCCGGCTCCAGGTAAGCCTCCTCGACCACGGTGCCCGGCGTTAACACGCGGGTGACCTCGCGCCTGAGCACGCCTTTGCCCGGGCCGGGCGCCTCCATCTGCTCGCAGATCACCACCGAGCGGCCGGCGCGCAGCAGCTTGCCCACGTAGCCCTGCCAGGAGTGGTGGGGCACGCCGCACATGGGGGCGCGGCCAGTCTTGCCCATGGGCCGCGAGGTGAGGGTGACGCCCATGATCGGCGCGGCGGCCTGGGCGTCCTCGAAGAAGATCTCGTAGAAGTCGCCCATCCGGAAGAGGAGGATCGAGTCCGGGTGCGCCGCCTTGGCTTCGCGGTACTGGCGCAGCGCGGGGGTGTCGGTCAAGCCGCAACTCCGGTCAGCTGACCGGCGGAAGCCTCCTTGACGACCACCTCGACCATCTCTCCCGGCTGCAGGCGTTGACGCAACACGATGACGCGCTTGCCCTGGCGGTTGCGCCCATAGGGCCTGCCGAGCTCGTCGGCGCCCTCCACCAGTACCTCGACGGTGCGGCCCACCCAGCGCGCGGCCCGGCGGGCGGCGATGCCGCGCTGCAGCTGCAGCAGCTCGTTGATGCGCCGGCGCTTCTCCTCGGCCGGCACGTCATCGGCCATTTTGTCGGCGGCATAGGTGCCGGGCCGCGGCGAGTACATGGCCAGGTGGACGACGTCGAACTCCAGCTCCTCCATGACGCGCCGGGTGCTCTCGAACTGCTCGCGGGTCTCGCCGGGGAACCCGACGATCACGTCTGTATACAAACCGAGGTCCGGCATCAGCTCCCGAGCGCGCTGCACGAGGGCCCGGTAATGACGCACCTGGTAGCCGCGCGCCATCCGCTTCAGGATCTGGTCGTCGCCGGACTGGATGGGCAGCTGCAGCTCGTGCGCGATGAGGCGGCTGCGCGCCATCACCTCGAGCAGCTCGGGCTCCAGGTCCTGGGGATGCGAGGTGAGGAAGCGCAGGCGCTTGAGACCGGGAATCAGCTCCACCTCTGAAACCAGCGCCGCCAGGCCGCCGTGGCCCTCGGGATCCTGGTAGTCGTCGACGTTCTGGCCCAGCAGCACGACCTCGCGCGCGCCGTCGGCCACCGCCGCCCGGCACTCGGCCAGGACCGCGCACAGGGGCTTGTGGCGCTCCCGGCCGCGCACCTTGGGGACGATGCAGAAGGTGCAGTTGTGGTCGCAGCCCTCGACCACGTTCACGAAATGGCTGATGCCGGTGCGGCCCGCCACCGGCAGCGGCTCGCCCATCGACAGGTCGTAGCGGGCGCCCAGCTCGGCCAGGAACTCGTCGTACTCGCCGATCGGCACCACCCGGTCCAGCTGCGGGAATCGACGCTGCAGGGTCTCGCCCTCCTTGCGGACCAGGCAGCCGGTCAGCGCCAGCGTCCGCGCCGGCGTCTTCCACGCCCGCAGCTCGTGGAGCTTGGAATAGACCTTGTCCTCGGAGGCCTGGCGGACCACGCAGGTGTTGAGGATGGCCACGTCGGCCCGCTCCAGATCGGGCTCTTCGACGTAGCCCGCGGCCAGCAGGCGGCGGGAGAGCGACTCGGAGTCGGCGACGTTCATCTGGCACCCGATGGTCCAGACGTGGAAAGAGCGGGTTATCGGACCTCCACCAGCAGTCTTATACCGGTGCGCTCCTCGCCGTCGATCGAGATGTCGATGAAGGAGGGGATGCAGATGAGCTCAAGCCCGCCCGGCGCCACGTAGCCGCGCGAGATGGCGATCGCCTTGATGGCCTGATTGATGGCGCCGGCGCCGATGGCCTGGACCTCCACCCGCTGCTGAGAGCGGATCACCCCCGCGATCGCCCCCGCCACCGCGACCGGCTTGGACGTCGCCGAAACCTTGAGCACCTCTACCGGTTGGCGCCCCTCCCCCGTCATTGCTGGAACCCCCGTCATGAAATGTGTTCTCGATCGTTGCGTGAAATCGAATTCGCCCGGCCGGTGAGCCTGTCAATGCTAATCGCGACCGAGTTGAATGTCACCGGTCCTTCAGCGACTTCGAAGCGATGCGGGATGCCGGTCAGGAAGCGCTTGAGGACAGCCTCCTTGCCGACGCCGATAACGCCATCTCGCGGGCCCACCATGCCCACGTCGGTGATGTAGGCCGTGCCGCCGGGCAGCACCCGCGCGTCGGCGGTGGGCACGTGGGTGTGGGTGCCCACCACCGCGCTGACCCGGCCGTCCAGGTACCAGCCCATCGCGACCTTCTCGCTGGTGGCTTCGGCGTGCATGTCGCAAAGGCTGATGCGGACATCCGGATGTGCCGCCAACACCGCGTCCGCAGCCCGGAAGGGGTCGTCCAGGTCCTGCAGGTAGAGGCGGCCCATGAGGTTCATGACCAGCACCCGCTCGCCGTCGGCCTCCAGCACGGCGACGCCGGTGCCGGGGGCGCCGGGCGGAAAATTGTGCGGCCGCAGCACCCGCTGCAGGCCGGGCAGCTCCTCGACGAACTGCTTCTGGTCCCAGACGTGGTTGCCGGTGGTGACCAGGTCGGCGCCGGCCCGCAGCAGCTCCTCGGCGATCTTGGCCGTGATCCCGAAGCCGCCGGCGGCGTTCTCCCCGTTGACCACTGTGAGGTGAGGGCGCAGCTCGGCCTTCAGCTCCGGCAGCAGCGCCCGACAAGCCTCACGGCCCGGGCGGCCGACGACGTCTGCGACGAAGAGAATGCGGAACTCGGATTCAGGCACTCCGCCGAAGCCTACAGAACGAAAAAAGGGAGGCCCCGGTGCGGGGCCTCCCCTATTTGGCGTATTCGACGGCGCGGGTCTCGCGGACGACCGTGACCCGGATCTGCCCGGGGTAGCTCATCTCGCTCTCGATCCGCTTGGCGATGTCCCGAGCCATGAGCTGGGCCGACGAATCGTCGATCTGCTCGGGCCGGACCAGGATGCGGATCTCGCGCCCGGCCTGGATGGCGTAGGACTGCTGGACGCCCTGAAAGGAGTTGGCGATCTCCTCCAGCTTCTCCAGCCGCTTGATGTATGCCTCCAGCGTCTCCCGGCGAGCGCCCGGCCGGGCGGCCGAAATGGCGTCGGCGGCGATCAGGAGGAAGGCCTCGATGGTGTGAGGCTCCTCGTCGTAATGGTGGGCGCGCACCGCGTGCACGACCGGCGCCGGGACCCCGTGCCGCTGCAGGAGGTCGGCCCCGATCACCGCGTGCGAACCCTCCACCTCGTGGTCGATGGACTTGCCGATGTCGTGCAGGAGCCCGCTCATCTTGGAGATGCGGACGTCGGCGCCGATCTCGGAAGCCATCATGCCGGCCAGGTAGGCGACCTCCTTGGAATGGTTGAGGACCTGCTGGCCGTAGCTTGTGCGGAAGCGAAGGATGCCGAGGTGGCGGACCACCTCCGGGTGCAGGCCCTGGAAGCCGACTTCCATTACGGCCGCTTCCCCCTCCTCCTTGACCCGCAGGAGCACCTCCTGGCGGGCCTTGCTCACAACCTCCTCGATCCGGGCCGGATGGATCCGACCGTCGACGATGAGCTTGTTGAGCGCGGTGCGGGCCACCTCGCGGCGGACCGGGTCGAAGCCGCTGATGATCACGGCTTCGGGGGTGTCGTCGATGATGAGATCGATGCCGGTGGCCTGCTGCAGGGCGCGGATGTTGCGCCCCTCGCGGCCGATGATCCGGCCCTTGATCTCCTCGTTGGGTAGTGGCAGGACCGAGACCGAGGTCTCGGCAGTCTGGTCGGCGGCGATTCTCTGGATCACCTCGGTCACGATCGCCCGGGCCCGGCGCTCGCTCTCGTCGCGAGCGGCCAGCTCCGATTCCCGGACTTTGCGCGCGACCTCGTTGCGGAGGTCTTGCTCGACCTGGGTCATGAGGACGCCCTGAGCTTCCTGACGCGTCATCTGGGCCACCCGCTCCAGCTCACGCAGCTGGGCGCTGTAGGTCTCCTCGAGCTGGGCCCGGATCTCCTCCAGCCCGCGCTCCCGCGCTGAAAAGCCCTCCTCCCGGCGGGTCAGGTCGTCGGATCGCTTCTCCAGGTTCTCTTCCTTTTGAAGCAGGCGTCGCTCGACCTGTTGGGCCTGCGCCCTGGTCTCGCGCGCCTCCTGCTCGGCCGCGGTTCGAATGCGGACCGCCTCTTCCTTGGCCTCCAGCAGCTTTTCCTTGGCAGCGGCCTCCACGTCGAGCAACCGCTGCTGGTGTTTTGCCTCGAGCTCGCCAAGCTCCAGGCGCTGCCGCTTGCCGACCGTCGAGGCGGCGAGCAGGTAACCGACTCCACCGGCGAGGACCGCTGTCACCACCGCTACCAAAATCACGATCAGGTAGGTAGGCATGTGCTTGGTTCACCTCGCGTATTCGGTTTTCAAGGTGCTGCCGCGGACGCAACGGTCCCCGGCGTTCAATCCTTGGGATCTCGAAGCACCCGGGCGTGCCCGGATGCGTAACGCCCAAGTTTAAGACTGAAAATCTCGCAGCGCGGCGCGCGCGACCTCGACAGAGAAACCGCGCCGCAACAGCCGCGCTCCAAGCCGCTCAAAGTCCATCGGGCCCGCGCGCCGCAGGCGACCCGCGAGCGCACGTGCGGCCTGGAGCTGGTCCTCATAGCTGAGCTCGGCCAGCGCGTCGCGCACGACCTCGCGATCGACGCCCTTGGCAGCCAGCTCGGAGGCGATGGCCCGTGCGCCCCGGCCCCCGGACCGCCGCCCGACCAGGGCTCGGGCGTAGGCGGCGTCGTCGAGGTAGCCGCCCTGGCGGAGGCGCTCCAGGGCGGCCGTCACCTCAGGCTCGGGGTGGCCCCGCCGCAGCAGCTTGGTGCGCAGCTCGCGACCCGAGTGAGCGCGCGTCGCCAGGAGCCGGACCGCCGCGTCGTAAGCCGGTCCCGGGTCAGTCCTCCGGCGCGTCGTCGTCGGCGCCGACCGGCGCCGCGGTGCGTACCGAGGCGGAGGTCTTCAGCGGGACTGCCTGCCCGGCGGCCTTGTCGCGCACGCGAGTCTCGATCTCACCTGCCAGGGTCGGGTTCTCGCGCAGGAAGTTGCGCACGTTCTCGCGACCCTGGCCGAGCCGCATCTCGCCGAACGACATCCAGGTGCCACTCTTCTCGATGATCCCGAACTCCACGGCGGCGTCGATCAGGGCGCCCTCGCGGGAGATGCCCTCGTTGAAGAGGATGTCGAACTCGGCGGTCCGGAATGGAGGCGCCACCTTGTTCTTGACCACCTTGACCTTGGCCCGGGCGCCGATCGAGTCGAGCCCGCTCTTGATCGTCTCCACCTTGCGGATGTCGAGGCGCACCGAGGCGTAGAACTTGAGCGCCCGGCCGCCCGGCTGGACCTCGGGGTTGCCGAACATGATCCCCACCTTCTCGCGCAGTTGGTTCAGGAAGATGACCGCGCAATTGGACTTGGAGATGGCGGCCGTGAGCTTGCGCAGGGCCTGCGACATCAGGCGCGCCTGGAGGCCGACGTGGGAGTCGCCCATCTCGCCCTCGATCTCGGCCTTGGGCACCAGCGCCGCCACCGAGTCGATGACGATCACGTCGACGGCATTGGAGCGCACCAGCACCTCGACTATCTCCAGCGCCTGCTCGCCGGTGTCGGGCTGGGAGATCAGGAGCTCATCGATGTTGACGCCGATCCGCGAGGCGGAGATGGGGTCGAGCGCGTGCTCGGCGTCGACGAAGGCCGCCACCCCGCCCAGCTTCTGCGCCTCGGCCACCACGTGCAGCGCGACCGTGGTCTTGCCGGCCGACTCGGGGCCGTAGATCTCGATCACGCGGCCCTTGGGGATGCCGCCCACGCCCAGCGCCAGGTCGAGCGGCAGGGCGCCGGTGGGAATCGAGCTGACCTCGCGCTGGGCGGCCGCCTCGCCGAGCTTCATGATCGCCCCTTCCCCATAGCTGCGACGGATCTGCGTGACGGCGGTGCTGAGCGCCTTTTCTTTTTCCATTCAGATGCCCTCCATGTGCTTCGGCGTGAGTGTGGCGTGATGGTTGGTCGAGGTCAAAACCGTCTTAACCAAGGCTCCTGGACGCGAGTGTCGAGGGCCTTTGGATTGTAGCGAACGTCTGTTCGCAGGTCAAGGAGAACCTTGAGCGCGGCCTCGGCGGCCTGCTGCCGGTTGGCCAGCCGATCACCCTTGAAGAGATGGCGGCGGTGCAGCTCTCCGCCCTCTGCGGCCGCCGCCACGAAGGTCAGGCCCACCGGCTTCTCGGTCGCGTCGGCCTCGGGCCCGGCGATGCCCGTCACGGCCACGCCCACGTCGGCGCCGAGGCGCCGGCGGACGCCCTGCGCCATCGCCACCGCCACCTCCGCGGAGACGGCGCCGTGCCTGTCCAGCAGCTCCTCATCGACGCCCAGCAGGTCGCGCTTGGCCTGGTTGGAGTAAGCGACCACGCCGCCCAGGAACCAGCGCGAGGAGCCCGGCTTATCCGTCAGGCGCGCGCCCAGGGCCCCGCCCGTGCAGGACTCCGCCACCGCCAGCGTGCTGCCGCTGCCGGCCAGGTCCTCGGCCAGCCAGTCGACCAGGTGGTCGGGCGGCGCCGCCATGGGCGCCTGGCGGCCGATGACGTGGCGAAACCGGTAGAGATAGTCGACCCCGCTCCAGACCGTGAAGACCACGGCCACGCCGATCCCGACCAGCGAGATCAGGCTCAGCTGCGGGTAGGGCCGGGCCAGGATCAGCAGCAGCACGGCACCGACCTGGGTCACGGTCTTGGTCTTGCCGAAGGGGGTCGCCGCGACCACGTGGCCCTGGGCGGCGCTGAGCGAGCGCAGGATCGTGATCAGCATCTCGCGGCCGAAGATCACCACCACCACCCAGGCGGGCAGCTCCTGCTGGGCGACCAGGAAGATCAGGACCGAGAGGATGAAGAGCTTGTCGGCCAGGGGGTCGAGGAACTTGCCCAGCTCGGTGACGGTGCCCTGGCGCCGGGCCAGGGTCCCGTCCAGGGTGTCGGTGAGGGAGGCGATCAAGAAGACCCCGGCGGCCAGCTGGTCGTGGCCCGGGTAGCGCCCGAAGAGCAGCAGCGCGAGCACGGGGATCGCGAGCAGCCGGCTCAGCGTCAGCAGGTTGGGCAGGTTCAAAAAGAGTCCCTCGGGGCTAAGCGTGCCACTCCTTGCTGGTCGCGCTCATGGCGGTGTAGGTGCGGCCGTCGGTCGAGACCAGGGTGGCCGCGGGCTTGCCGGTCCGGATCTTGATGTCGGTGCCCACGTAGCCCGCTTCCTCGCCCGGCCGCAGGAAGGTGCCGTTGGGGCCGTAGTACGCCTTGCCGTCGACCTCCACGTACACCCAGACCTGGTCGGTGGCGCGCAGCAGCACGGCCAGCGGCCGCGCGGCCGCGGTAGGCGCGGCGCTGGGGGCCACCGAGGGCAGAGGCATGGGCGAGGCGATCGGCGGGGCGGCCAGCGCCGGGCTGGCGGTGGCCGCGGGGACCAGGTCCTGGCGCGCTGAGTCGATCTCTCGCCAGGCATAAAGAACGAAGAGGGCGGTGGCGACCGCCAGCACCAGTCCGCCCAGTAGCGGCCCGGTCACGACCAGGCGCGGGGCACGCCGAGGCGCCACGCCATGGATCGAGAGTGAGCTCTCGGCCCCCGCCTCCGGGGCCTCGACCTCGACGCCCAGATAGCTCGCGTAGGCGCGCACGTAGCCGCGCGCGTAGACGGCGCCCGGCAAGGCGTCGAGCTCACCCCGTTCGATGGCGTCGAGATGAGCGACCCGGATCCGCGTGGCGGCCGCCACCTGCTCCAGGCTGAGGCCGCGCCGCTCGCGCTCCTCGGCCAGGATGGGTGCGGCTGGCTGGCCGGGCCCAGAGATTTGCTGGATCGGTGCGTCCAGGCGCCAGCCGGCGTCGAGCACCGGAGGGAGCGCATCGTCGGATGCGTGACCGAGGAGCGGAGACGCCGGTGTACGCATGGACCGCCTAGCCGGCAAAGATCGGGCGCGGTTGGCCAGCCGCACCCACGACGTCATTCGAGGCCGAGGCGCTCCAGCAGCTCGTCGACGTCGGGCAGGTTCATCAGGACCTCCCGCGACTTGGACCCCTGGTAGCCGCCGATCACACGGTGCTCGGCCAGCATGTCGATGATGCGGCCGGCCCGCGAGTAGCCCACGTTGAACTTGCGCTGGACCAGCGACACAGATGCCGCCCCCTCGGCGGCCACCGCGCGCGCCGCGCGGGCGAAGAGCGGGTCCAGGCGGCGCTCCGAGCCGCCCTCCTCGTCGGCCAGCGGGCCTGAGTGCTGGTCGAGGACCTCCTCCATGTAGCGCGGCTCGCCCTGCGCGCGCCAGAACTTGACCAGCGCCTCCACTTCGGCGTCGCTGACGAAGGCGCCCTGGATGCGGGTCGCCTTGCCCGCGTCCACGGGCTGGTAGAGCATGTCGCCCCGGCCCAGCAGCTTTTCGGCGCCGCCCTGGTCGAGGATCACGCGGCTGTCCACCTGGGAGCCCACGGCGAAGGCCACGCGGGAGGGGATGTTGGCCTTGATGAGGCCGGTGATGATGTCGGTGGAGGGGCGCTGGGTCGCGATCACCAGGTGGATACCCACCGCCCGCGCCAGCTGGGCGATCCGGCAGATCAGCTCCTCAACCTCGCCGGCGGCCACCATCATCAGGTCGGCCAGCTCGTCGACCACGATCACGACGTAGGGCATCGGCCGCGCGTTCTGGGCGGTGGCCTTGTCGTTGTAGCCGGCGATGTTGCGGACGCCCTCGTGGGAGAGCAGCTTGTACCGCCGCTCCATCTCGGCCACCGCCCAGCGCAGGGCGGCGGCGGCCGCGTGCGACTCCACGATGACCGGCACCGCCAAATGCGGCAGGTTGTTGTAGCCGGACAGCTCGACGCGCTTGGGGTCGATCATCACCAGCCGCAGCTGCTCGGGCGTGAGCTGGAAGAGCAGCGAGCCGATGAGCGCGTTGATGCAGACGCTCTTGCCCTGGCCGGTGGCGCCGGCGATGAGCAGGTGCGGCATGCGCGTCAGGTCGCCGACCACGGCGTTGCCGCTGACGTCATTGCCCATGGCCAGGGCGATCTTGTGGCCACCCAGCCGGAAGGGGTTGGATTCGATCACCTCGCGCAGCGAGACCAGGGACGCCGACTTGTTGGGCACCTCGATGCCGACCGCCGACTTGCCGGGGATGGGCGCCTCGATGCGCAGCGGCGCGGCCGCCAGGGCCAGCTCCAGGTCGTGCTGGAGGGCGGTGATCCGCTTCACCGCGACGCCGGCGCCCGGCTGGATCTCGTACTGGGTGACCGCCGGTCCCGGGTTGACGCCGATCACGCGCGCCTGCACGCCGAAGGTGGCCAGCGTCTGCTCGATCAGCCGGACGTTGCGCTTGATCTCGTCCTGCATACGTTCCTTGCGGGCGGTGACGCTGTCCAGCAGCGAGGCCGGGGGGAGCTTCCAATCGACGTCGGGCGGCTCGTCCTCGACGTCGGCCCTGACCCTCATCACGTCCGGCTCCGGCTCGGGCACTTCCTCCGACTCTGTGACCCAGGCCGGCAGGTCCACGGGCGCGGGAGGCGGTGGTGCTGGCTGCGGTCGGGGCTCAGGCGCCAGCTGGGGAAGCGGCGCCGGCGTGACCGCCGCGGCGACCGTCACCGGTTTGGGCGCCTTGGCCGCCGGCTTGGCCACCTTGACCAGGGCCTCCAGGCGCCGGCGTTCGGCATAGCCGGCACGGGCCGCACCTACGGCGCCCAGGACCAGGCCACCCGGGCTGAAGTGGAAGGCCACGATCAGCCCCACGACCAGCGCCGCCACGAGGAGGATCGCACTCCCCCACTCCCCGAGCAGCCCGGCGACCAGCCCGTGGACCGAGGCGCCCGCGGTGCCCCCGGCCTTGTCGAAGGCCAGCAGGCCGAGCAGGGCGAGCGCGGCCGCCAGCACGGCGGCGACGTCGGTCTTGCGCAGGGCGGGTGCATGGGGGTAGATCCAGAGTCCGCCCAGCACCAGGGCGCCCGCCACCGGCAGGGGCCAGCCGTAGCCGAAGGCGTGACTGAGCGAGGCGCCCAGGCCCTGGAGCAGCGTCCCGCCGCCCACCAGCTCGGCCACCAGCGCCAGCAGGGCGGTTCCGATCAGGACCACGCCCGCCGCCTCGCGGGCCTGGCGGGCGGTCAGGAGCGGACCCCGCGGCCGGGCGCGCTTCGACGGCCGGGCGCGACTGGGGGCGCGGGAGCGCGAGGGCCTTCTCTTGGTGGTGGTGCGACGCATGTGTGGGACGGTTGCGGGACTGCCTGCAGCGGACTTTATAGGATCAGCCGGTGGCAGTCGACCCGTTCGGTATGGCCGAGCACCGCTTCCGCACCCTCCAGGATGAGCGCCGGAGGGGTGTGCTCGATGCCAGGGCATTCAGAGCGGCGGTGCGCGGGCTGGCCGTGGTCGACGGCGAGGGGCGGTCCTGGGTGCTGGGGCCGGAGGATGGCAGCTGGTATCGCCACGACCGGGAGCGCTGGGTCCCCGCGGAGCCGCCGCGCCGCCTGGTCTGCCAGCGCTGCGGGCACCACAACCTCACCCGCCACACCTTCTGCGTGGAGTGCGGGACCCAGCTGAACCGGACGGGCCTCTGACGGGCGGGGCGAGCCCCGCCCCTACGAGAGCTTCACCGAGCGCAGTAACTGGTCCACGCGCTGGTTGTCACCGGCGCTGTCCCAGTCGTTGCCGGGCACCAGGGCCGAGACGACGAACAGCGGGGGCCGCCCGGGCGTAGGCGAGGCGATGTAGGCGCGCTCCAGGTAGTAGGTGCCGCTGTCGCGCGTCAGGCGCAAGACGACGGCCGCCGCCGGGCGTCCATTGATCGTCAGAGCGTGGACCGGCGTGACCACGTCGAACTTGAGCCCGGTCGGCGGCGCGGCGACGAGGGGCGCCACCTCGGCGGCCAGCACCGCCTGCGGGTCGGAGGGGTCGACGGCCGGCGGCGGCGACCCCGCCGGCCGCCCCCGCAGGACGATCGCGGCCTGGCCCTTGACCTGCAGCAGGTCGCCCTTGGCCGCGGGCACCTTGGGCCCGTCCGGCTCGTAGTGGACCACCACCACGTATGGCTGCGCCTGGGTCGGGTCGGCGGCGCGGCTGTAGTCGGTCTCGAACCAGGCCTTGGGGGCGGCGTAGGAGAAGGCCAGGCTGTCGCTGCGCAGCTGGGTGCTGGTGGCGGGATTGGGCGTCGGCTCCGGGTTGCCCACTATGCCGGCCACGGTGTGGGCGGCGGGCCGGGCCCAGGGCGAGAAGCCGAAGGCGATCCCGGCGGCCAATGGGATCAGCGCGGCCAGCAGCCACAGGCGCCACAGAGGCGCCCGGCGCGCGCCCTGCACGAGCTCGTAACCGCAGAACCCGCAGTACCGGTCGAAAGGACCGGCGATGCCCTGGCAGGAGCCGCACTGGCGCAGCGGCAGGGCGCACTGGATGCAGTGGTCGGTCATGATCGCGGGCGCGTCGCAGCGCGGGCAGAGTGATGGCGCGGTGAGCGCCATCGGCGGCAACTTCACGCGGTCATCCGGGGTCCCCGCGAAATCGCAGATTTCGTGGGGTGGTCATATCTCGGTGATGACTGGGATCACCATCGGCCGCCGCCGGGTGCGCCTGTGCAGGAAGCGCGAGGCGGCCTCGCGCACCGCATCCCGCAGGATCTCCACATCCGGACGCCCGCCCTGGAACTTGCGCACCGTGTCCAGGACTTCCTGGCGGGCACCGCGCATCAGCTCCTCCGACGTCTCCTTCTCGATGAAGCCTCGCGAGACGAGCTCGGGGCCGGACAGCACGGCCCCATTCTCACGGTCCACGGCCACCGTCACCACCAAGATCCCGTCGTTGGCGAGATGCCGGCGGTCGCGCAGCACCACCCGCTCCACATCGCCGATGCCCACGCCGTCCACGAACACGAAGCCCGCGCTGATCTCCTCGCCGGCGCTCATGGTCTCGGCGGTCAGGTTCACCGCGCGCCCGTCCTCCACCACCAGCACGCGCTCGGGTGGCAGTCCGGCCTCGCGGGCCAGGTCGGCGTGCATGACCAGCTGCCGGTACTCGCCGTGCACCGGGATGAAAAAGCGCGGGCGCACCGCGTCCAGCAGCTCGCGCAGCTCGCCGCGGTGGGCGTGGCCGGATACATGTACGTGGTCGGTGTCAGCAGAGAAGACGCGCGCGCCGTGCCGGTACAGGTTGTTGACCGTCCGGTTGACGAGCCGCTCGTTGCCCGGGATCGGTCGCGCCGAGAGCAGCACCCAATCGCCGGCCTGCACGTTGACCAGGTTGTGACGCTGTGCCGCGAAGCGCGAAAGCGCGGAGAGCGGCTCGCCCTGGCTGCCCGCGCTCAGCAGCACGGCGCGGGGGTCATCGGCCAGGTCCTCGATGCGCGCGACCACGCCCGGCGGCACCTCGAGATGACCGAGCTCGCGCGCGGTCTGGAAGGCGTTCTGGATGCTGCGGCCCACGATCGCCAGCCGGCGCCCATGCCGGGCCGCCAGGGAGAGCACCTGCTGGATGCGGTGGATGTTGGACGCGAAGGTGCAGACCACGATGCGGCCCGGCGCGTCCCGGAAGATCTCCTCGAATACCGGCACCAGGTCGCGCTCCTTCCCGCTGACGCCAGGCCGCTCGGCGTTGGTGGAGTCGCTGAGTAGCAGCAGCACGCCCTCGGCGCCGAGCTTGCGGAAGCGCTCGAGGTCGGTCGGCGGACCATACAGAGGGTCGGGGTCGAGCTTGAAGTCGCTGGTGTAGACCACCCTGCCCACCGGGGTCTGGATGGCGAGGGCCACCCCGTCCGGGATGCTGTGGCAGACCGCCACCGTCTCCACCCGGAACGGCCCCAGCTGCACCCGGTCGCCGGCGCGCACCTCGCGCAGGTCCGACTCGCGGAGGATCCGGTGCTCCTTGAGGCGGTGGCGGGCGAGGCCCAGCGTCATGCGGGTTCCGTACACAGGGACGTTCAGGCGCTTGAGCACGAAGGGCAGCGCGCCGATGTGGTCCTCGTGACCGTGGGTCAGGAAGATGCCCAGCACGTGCCGGCCCTCCTCCAGCAGCCAGGAGACGTCCGGGATGACCAGGTCGACGCCCAGCATCTCCTCGGTCGGGAACATGAGGCCCGCGTCGATCACCAGGACCTGCCCCTCCCACTCGAGGGCCCACATGTTGAGGCCGACCTCGCCGAGGCCGCCCAGGGGGACGTAGCGCAGCTTCACCTAGGTTGTCCGGCTCACAGGATGTGGCGACAGTGACCGGCTTGAACGCCGGTCATCCTGGCGGACTCGGCTGATGCACCCCATCTGCGGCCTTGGCTTCTGCGCTCCTCACTCACGCAGCTACCGCTGCGCTCGCTGCGGTGCTCGGCGCCGCCTTGCATCTGGGGCACCTCAGCCGATCTGTCGCCTCATCCCGTAAGCCGTACAACCTAATTCAGGAGCGAGAGCTGCTCCGCGGACGGTTCCGGTTCGGGTTCGGCCAGTGGTTCCGGCTCGGGCGGCTTCAGCACCTCGTCCAGATAACCGCGCACCTTGTCGAAGTCCTGCTCCAGGTCGCGCACCAGGGAGCCGTTGTGCAGCGCCGCCGCCGGGTGATAGACGGGCATGAAGGCCACCCCGCCGCGCATGAAGATCTGGCCGTGCACGCGGCTGATAGAGCCCACGCCGGGCAGCATCCGCTCCAGCGCATGGCGCCCGAGGATGAGCACCGCCTTCGGCTGCACCAGCTTGTACTGGGCGCGCAGGTAGGGCAGGCAGGCCTCGGCCTCGTTGGGCATGGGGTCCCGGTTCTGCGGCGGCCGGCACTTCAACACGTTGGTGATGTAGACGCTGTCGCGGCCCAGGCCGATGCGCTCCAGCAGCTTGTCCAGCAGCTTGCCGGCGGCGCCCACGAAGGGCAGTCCCTGGACGTCCTCGTTGAAGCCGGGCGCCTCGCCCACCACCATCACGTCGGCCGGACAGGGACCGGTGCCGGGCACGGCCTGCGTGCGGGTGGCGTGCAGGCCGCACCGGCTGCAGGCGAGCACCTGCGTGTGCAGGAGCTCGAGCTCCGCGGAAGTGCTAGGCGACCTTGACCCCCGGCTTAAACGTGATGACGTCGCCGGCGGCGCGCACGGTCTTCATGACCTTGCCCAGCTCCTCGTCGCTGAGCGGCGTCAGCGGCAGCCGGAAGGGACCGGCCTTGAAGCCCAGCTCGTTGACGACCATCTTCACCGGCACGGGGTTGGCTGCCGTAGTCATGAGCGCGTTGATGACCGGCGACAGGCGCAGGTGGATGTCGCGCGCCGTCGCCACGTCGCCCGCCAGGTAGGCCTCGATCATCCGCTTCATCGAGCCGCCCGCCAGGTGGCTGACCACGCAGATCACCCCGTAGCCGCCGACCGCCAGCAGCGGCAGCGTGATGCCGTCGTCGCCGGCCCAGACTCGGAAGCGCTCCGGCTTGGCCGCGCAGATCAGGCTCATCTGGTCGAGGGAGCCACTGGCCTCCTTGACGCCCAGGATGCCGGGCAGCTCGGCGCAGCGGAGCGTGGTCTGCACGGTCATGTTGATGGCCGTGCGGCCCTGGATGTTGTACATGATCGTGGGGCCGACCTCGGAGATGGCCTTGAAATGCTGGAGCATGCCCTCCTGGGGCGGCTTGTTGTAGTAGGGCACCACGGCCAGCAGCGCGTCGGCGCCAGCCTGCATAGCCTTCTCGCCCAGCTCGACCGAGTGGTGGGTGCTGTTGGTGCCGGCGCCGGCGACCACGTTCTTGCCCGGGATGGCGGCGCGCACCACACGCACCAGCTCGATCTTCTCCTGGTCGCTGAGCGTGGGCGCCTCGCCGGTGGTGCCGAACACGACCACGCCGTCGGAGCCGTCCTCACACAGCAGCCCCGCCAGCTCGCCGACCTTGCCGTAGTCGATCGCGCCGTCCGCGGTGAACGGGGTGAGCATCGCGGTGAGCAGCCGCCCGATGTTGGTCGCCATCTCTAAATCACTCCCATCTCTACGGCCTTTTCGGCCACCTGCCAAGCGTTGAGCGCGGCGCCCTTGCGCAGGTTGTCGGCCACCACCCAGAGCACCACACCGCGGCTGGCCGAGAGGTCGTTGCGGATGCGGCCCACGTAGACCTCGTCGCGGCCCGCCACCTCGTGGGGCGTCGGGTACAGCTTGGCGTGGGGGTCGTCCTGCACGATGACGCCGGGCGCCGAGCCTAGAAGCTCGCGCACCTGCTCGGCGGAGATCATGTCGCGGGTCTCCACGAACACCGACTCGCCATGGCCCACAGGCACGGGAACGCGCACGCAGTTCGCGGTGATCCTCAGCTGAGGCTCGTGGAGGATCTTGCGCGACTCGTTGACGATCTTGACCTCTTCCTCGTTGTAGCCCTCGGCTTCCGGCTTCCAGCCGCCGGGGACAACGTTGTGCGCCAGCTGGTGGCTGTACACGCTGACCTCGGGCGTCCGGCCGTCCGCGATCGCACGCGTTTGGTCCTCGAGCTCCTCGACCAGCGCCTTGCCGGCGCCGCTGGCCGACTGGTAGGTCGAGACCAGCACCCGCCCCAGCCCGGCCCGATCCTGGATCGGCTTGAGCACCACGGTCAATGGGATGGCGCAGCAGTTGGGGTTGGCGATGATGCCCTCGTTGTCGCGGATGTCCTCGGGGTTGACCTCCGGCACCACCAGGGGCACGTTCTCCTTCATGCGCCACGCGCTGGAGTTGTCCACGACCAGCGCGCCCGCCTCGGCCGCGACCGGCGCGTAGCGCAGCGAGACGTCGCCGCTCGCCATGAAGAGGGCCAGCTCGACGCCGTCGAAGGCGTGGTCGTCCAAAACCCCGACCGGGAGCCGGGTGCCGTCGTAGCCCACCTCCAGCCCTTGCGAGCGTTCGGAGGCCAGCGCCTTCACCCGCTTGGCGGCGACCCCCCGCTGCGCCAGGATGCGCAGCATCTCCTGGCCGACCATGCCGGTCGCGCCGACGACGGCAATGTTCAATTCACCGGCGGGGGGAGGCATAGGCCAAGTTTAGTGGCCGGGTTCGGGGCCTTTTCATGAAATCGGCTGCCTCCCGCTGCGGCCCCGGGGCCTTCTTCATGAAAAGGGCGGTTACGGGACGGCGAGGCCGAGTAGGGGCTCCAAACCGCGGAAGAAGCCCGGGCCGGCCGCCACCCGGCGGATCGCCAGCAGCACGCCGGGCGCGTAGCAGTCGCGCGAGATGGTGCGGTGGGCGATGCTGAGCGTCTGCCCGGGCAGGCCGAAGACGATCTCCTGGTCGGCCAGCACGCCGGGCAGGCGCACCGAGTGCACGGCCACGCCCCCGCTCTCAGCGCCGCGGGCGCCCTCCAGAACCACCTTCTCGGTGCGCGAGTACGCGAACGGCAGCTCCCCGCGCGCTTCGGCCATCCGCCGGGCGGTGGCCACCGCCGTCCCCGAGGGGGCGTCGGCTTTGGCCGCGTGGTGGCGTTCGATCACGTCGGCGGCGTCGAAGTAGGGCGCCGCACGCTCCGCCAGCCACATCATCAGCACCGCTCCCACCGCGAAGTTGGGTGCCACGATGCCGCCCAAACCGCGCTCCGCGCAGGCCCTCTCCAGCCGCTCCACCCCCGCGGCGGGGATGCCGGAGGTGCCCACCACCGGCGCCGCGCCGGCCGCCACCGCCGCCAGCGCGTTGTCGAGGCCGGCCGCCGGATGCGTGAAGTCGACCAGCACGTCCGGACGGTGCGCCGCGAGCGCGTCCTCGAGGTCGTCCTGGCGGCCCACGCCGCCCACGTAGTCGATGTCGTCGGCCGCCGTCAGCGCCGGCACCAGGGCGGCGCCGACCTTGCCCCGGTGACCGCTCAGCAGCACTCGAATCATCACGTCACCTTAGTTTCTGACGCGCGCCGGCGGCGTTTGACGAAAGCGGTTTCCGAGACTACTCTCGCTTTGCGCGCATTCGGCTCACACACGGGGGTGGTGGCATGCAAACGGCGCCCAAGACTTCGGCGGGTGTAACGCACCCGCTGGACCCGCTGACGCCGGAAGAGATTTCGGCGGCGTCCGGAATTCTGAAGCGGGAGGAAGGTCTCAAAGACAGCGCCCGCTTCGTCTATGTCTCCCTCATGGAGCCGGACAAGCAGGCGGTCCTTTCCTACCAGGGCAACGGCGGCGTTGACCGACAGGCCTTTATCGCGATTCGCGAGCGCGCCGAGAAGACGACCTACGAGGCCGTGGTCTCTCTCACCGAGGAGAAGGTCGTCTCCTTCAAGCGCCTGGACGAAGTGCAGCCCTCGATCATGCTCGAGGAGTTCATGGCCGCCGACGAGGCGGTGCGGCAGGATCCCCGCTGGCAGGAGGCCATGCGCAAGCGGGGCGTCACCGACTTCGACCTGGCCATCCTGGATCCGTGGTCGGTGGGCTGGAACAGCTCCGCCGACGATCCGCAGCAAGGCCGATTCGTCCGGCCGCTGACCTGGCTCCGTACGGGCGAGGGCGAATTCGCCTACGCGCGCCCCGTCGAGGGGCTGGTCGTGAAGTTCGACCTCGACACCAACCAGGTGGTCGAGCTCGAGGACCACGGGATCGTGCCCATCCCCGAGGCCAAGGCCAACTACGAATCCGACCGCATCAGCGATCCCCAGAACTTCCCTCACTTCCCGGACGGTCCACGCAGCGACCTGAAGCCGATCGAGATCACGCAACCTGAGGGCACTAGCTTCGAGGTGCAGGGCCGGTTGGTGCGCTGGCAGAAGTGGAGCTTCCGGATCGGGTTCACGCCTCGTGAAGGGCTGGTCCTGTACACGCTGTCCTATAACGACAAGGGACGCGAGCGGCCGATCCTCTACCGCGCCTCGCTGTCCGAGATGTTCATCCCCTACGGCGACCCCGCGCCCACGCATCACCGCAAGAACGTGTTCGACATGGGCGAGTACGGCATCGGGATGCTTGCCAACAGCCTCGAACTGGGCTGCGACTGCCTGGGGGAGATCCGCTACTTCGACGGCGTCGTCAACGACAACGACGGCAATCCGCTGGTCTTGAAGAACGCGATCTGCATGCACGAGGAGGACTACGGGATCCTCTGGAAGCACATGGACTTCCGGACGGGCGCCACCGAGGTCCGGCGCTCGCGGCGGCTGGTGATCTCGATGATCGCGACCGTCGGCAACTACGAGTACGGCTACTTCTGGTACCTCTACCAGGACGGCGGCATCGGCTACGAGGTCAAGATGACCGGCGTCATGTCCAACGGCGCCGTGGCGCCGGGCGAGAAGCCCAAGTACGGCGAGGTGGTGGCGCCGGGGATCTACGGCCCCAACCACCAGCACTTCTTCAGCGTCCGCCTCGACATGATGGTCGACGGCCTGCAGAACTCGGTATACGAGTGTGAGAGCGCCGCCGTGCCGCCGGGTCCGGAGAACCCCCACGGCAACGCGTGGGTGGTCAACAAGCGCCTGCTGGCAAAAGAGTCGGAGGCCCAGCGAAAGCTTGAGCCCATGGCGGCCCGCTACTGGAAGATCGCCAATCCCAACCAGCTCAACGCCCTCGGCGAACCGGTCGCCTACAAGCTGATGCCGGGCGAGAACATCCTGCCCTTCTACCAGCCCGAGGCCCCGGCGCTGGCCCGCGCCCAGTTCACCAAGAACCATCTCTGGGTCACCGCGTACGACGAGAAGGAGATGTTCGCGGCGGGGGACTATCCCAACCAGCACCCCGGCGGCGCGGGCCTGCCCGAGTACGTCAAGGGCGACCGCTCGCTGGAGAACACCGACGTGGTGCTCTGGTACACGATGGGCGCCCACCACCCGGTGCGCCCGGAGGAGTGGCCGGTGATGCCGGTCAAGTACATCGGCTTCCACCTGCAGCCGCAGGGCTTCTTCGACGGCAACCCGTCGCTGGACGTACCCATGTCTCATGTCGGTCACCACGTGCATCACAACGGGCACTAGAGAGGGGGTAAAGAGATGTCCGAGATCAAGACACCGCCCGGCGGCCCGGTAGGAGCGCCGACCGGCCCGGCGCCGCTCCGTGAAACCGTGGTGGTGGCCGAGCCTTCGATGGCCGCAGGCGCCACCTCGCTCCGTCGCAACACGCTTTCGATGCCGGAGGTCCTCGCGCAGTCGGTGGCCAACATGGCGCCCAGCGCGGCCATGGCGCTGCTGCCGCTGCTGGTCTTCCTCAACGCCGCCAACGGCACCTGGCTGGCCTTCGTGGTGGCCATCATCACGATGGTCTGCGTCGGCTACTGCGCATCGCAGTTCGCCCGCAAGATGAACTCGGCGGGCGGCTTCTACGTCTGGGTCACCCGCGGCTTCGGTCCCGCCGCCGGTCATGCGGCCGGCTGGGGCCTCTTGCTCGGCTATGTCGTTACGGGAATCGCGACCACCCTTGGCTTCGCCATCTTCGGCGGCGACTTCATCAACCGCATCACGGGGCTCGACGCCACCAACAGGTACCTGGTCACCGCGCTGCTCGCGGTCGACACCATCCTGCCGATCGTGGTCGCGATCGCCGACATGAGACTGTCGGCGCGCACCTCGCTGACGCTGGAATCGATCTCGGTCGCCATCATCATCGTGCTCTGCGTCGCGATCTGGATCGTGAAGGGTCCTATCGACGGCAACCAGCTCACCTTCAGCGGCGTGGTGCCGGGCGGGATCCTGGTCGGCGTCACGCTGGCCATCTTCGCCTTCGTCGGCTTCGAGAGCGCCGGATCGCTGGGCATGGAGGCCAAGAACCCGCAGCGCAATATCGGCCGGGCCATCATCTACAGCGCCCTGATGGTGGGCATCTTCTACGTGGTCGTCTCCTACTCCCAGGTGCTCGGCTTTCAAGGCACCGACAAGTTCGCCAAGAGCAACGCGCCGATGCCCGACCTGGCCGGAGTGGTGGGTCTCGGCTTCCTGGCCCCGATCATCGACATCGGGATCGTGTGCAGCATGTTCGCCTGCACGCTGGCCTGCATCAACGCCGGCGCGCGAATGCTGCTGACCATGTCGCACGACGAGATCGGCCATCCCGTTCTGAAGCGGACCCACAAGACCCGGCAGACCCCCCACATCGCGATCTGGGTCGTGGGCGTCCCCATGTTCGTGCTGCCGGCCGCCTTCGTGCTCGGCGGCCGCTCGGCGGTAGACGTGACCGGCTGGGCCGGCACCCTGGCCACCTTCGGCTTCATGCTGGGCTACGGCCTGGTCTCGGCCGCCGCTCCGATCTCGCTACGGCGGAGCGGCGAGGCCACCCCACTGGTCTGGCTGGCCGGCGTGGTGGGCGCGGCTTCGATGGTGATCGTCTTCTACGCGAGCTGGCTGCCGACCACGATTCCGTTCTTCGGCAAGTACTTCTCGGCGTTGACCAATCCCTACGACAAGCTGCCCTACGTCTTCTTCGCCTGGGCGGCGGTGGGCATTCTCTGGTTCGCGCTGGTGCGGGCCCGCAACCCGCAGGCGGCCAGGCAGATCGGCCGCCGCTACGAGAGCCACGAGGTGGCCTCGGTCTGAGCTTGCAGGGGCGGGGCTGCAGCCCCGCCCCTCTCTTTTAGCGCCGGCCCCGGTCGCGGCCGCCGCGATCGCGGCCGTTGCGCCCGCCGCGGCGCTCCTCGCGCTCCTGCGGCGGTGAGGCCAGGGCGGCGGCCATGGCCTCGGGGTCGATCTTCTCGTCGATGGGCTCACCGCGCGAGGTGAGCTCCTCGATGGCGGCCTGGCGGGAGAGGTTGAGACGGCCCTGGCTGTCGATCTCGGTCGCCTTGACCATGATCTCGTCGCCCACGTTGGCGACCTCCTCGACCCGCTCGACCCGGTGGTCGGTGAGCTTGGAGATGTGGACCAGCCCGTCCTGGTTGGGGAGCACCTCCACGAAGGCGCCGAAGGGCAGGATGCGCACCACCTTGCCCCGGTAGATGCGACCCACCTCGACCTCGTCGGTGAGGCCCTTGATCCAGTCGATGGCGCGCTTGGCGCCGTCCTGGTCGGTGGAGGCGATGAAGACCCGGCCGTCGTCCTCGATGTCGATCTGGGCGCCGGTCTCCTCGACGATCTTGCGGATGACCTTGCCGCCCGGGCCGATCACATCGCGGATCTTGTCGGGATTGATCTGGATGGTCGTGATGCGCGGCGCGTAGGCGCTCATCTCCCGGCGCGGCTCAGGAATTACGGAGAGCATTCGCTCCAGCACGTGCAGGCGCGCCTCGCGAGCCTGCTCCAGCGCTTCGGCCATCAGCTCCCGGGTGAGGCCCTTGATCTTGATGTCCATCTGCAGCGCGGTGATGCCCTCGCGGGTACCCGCCACCTTGAAGTCCATGTCGCCCAGCGCGTCCTCGACGCCCTGGATGTCGGTCAGCACTTTGTAGCCGCCCTCGCGAGTGACCAGGCCCATGGCGATGCCCGCCACCGGCGCCTTCAGCGGCACGCCGGCGTCCATCATGGCCAGCGTCGACCCGCAGACCGAGGCCATCGAGGTGGAGCCGTTGGAGGACAGGATCTCGGAGACCAGCCGCATCGTGTACGGCCATTCCTCGACGCTCGGCACGACGGGCAGCAGCGCCCGCTCGGCCAGCGCCCCGTGGCCGATCTCGCGGCGGCCGGGGCTGCGCAGGGGGCGCGCCTCGCCGACGGAGTAGGGCGGCATGTTGTAGTGGTGCATGTAGCGCTTGGTCTCTTCGAGGCCGAGGCCGTCCAGCTTCTGCTGGTCGCCCATGGTGCCCAGTGTGAGGATGGTCAGAGCCTGGGTCTGGCCCCGCGTGAAGAGCCCGGAGCCGTGGGTGCGGGGCAGCACCCCGACCTCGACGCTGATGGGCCGGATATCGCGCGGGCCGCGGCCGTCGGGGCGCACGCCCTCTTCGATGATGCGCTGCCGTACGCGGTCCTTGACCTTCTTGTCGAAGAGCGCGCCGATCGCCAGCGACTGGTCGGGGAAGCGCTCGCCCACCGCCTTCAGGGTTTCGCTGCGCAGCTCGTCAAGCGCGGTGTTGCGGGTGGACTTCTCCTTCTTGAAGGCCGCCTCATCGAGCCGTGGTCCGGCGAACTCGTTGACGGCGTCGATCAGCTCCTGCGGGTAGCTGGGCGGCGTGAAGACGAACTTCTCCTGCCCAGCCTCGTCGCGCAGCTGGCTCAGGCCTTCACAGATCCCCCGGATCGCGTCGTGCGCCATCTCCAGCGCGTCGACCACCACCTGCTCGCTGACGCCCTTGGCGCCGGCCTCGACCATGAGGATGGCATCGGCCGTCCCCGCCACGACCAGGTCGAGCTGTGAATCCTCCATCTTCGACATCGGCGGATCGACGACCAGCTGCCCGTCTATGTAGCCCATGCGCACGGCCCCGATCGGGCCCTCGAAGGGGACGTCGCTGATGGTCAGCGCCGCCGACGCGCCGTTGATCGACAGGATGGCGGGGTCGTTCTCCTGGTCGACGCTGAGCACGGTGGAGACCACCTGCACGTCGTTGCGGAAGCCGCTCGGGAAGAGCGGCCGGATCGGCCGGTCGGTGAGCCGGCTGGTCAGGACCGCCTGCTCGGTGGGCCGCCCCTCGCGGCGGATGAAGCCGCCCGGGATCTTGCCCGCCGCGTAGAGCTTCTCCTCGTAGTCGCAGGTGAGCGGGAAGAAGTCGACGCCCTCGCGCGGGGTCCTGGCCATGGTGGCCGTGCTCAGGACGACGGTGTCCCCGGCGCGGATGATGACCGCGCCATTGGCCTGCTCGGCCACCCGGCCGGTCTCGATGGTGACCTGACGTCCGGCCACATTCAACTGTTTCGTGACTATCGCCACGTAGTACCTCCATCGGCTCGGAGGTCTGTCGGGAGCCAGGTGCTTGAAGGCTGGTCGGGAGCCTGCGCGTACGCGCCGCTCGACCGCCGGCCTTCAAGGGCCTGACCCGGAGACCGACCTCCGGCCTTGTTTATTACCTCCTGATTCCGAGCTTCGAGATCAGGGCGCGGTAGCGCCCGACGTCGTTGCGGCTCAGGTAGTTGAGCAGGCGACGCCGCTTCCCGACCAGGAGAAGAAGGCCACGGCGGGAGTGATGATCCTTCTGGTTCACCTTGAGATGCTCGGTGAGCTGCTGGATCCGCTCCGTGAAGAGTGCGACCTGGACCTCGGGCGACCCGGTGTCCGTCTCGTGGAGCCGATGCTCCCCGATCAGATTCGCTTTCTTGCTTTCGACTGCCAAACCGACCGGTAAGTATACCGGCCGCTCGGACCCAGGCCCCGCGGGCCGGATTTTTCGAAAAAGCCGAGCGGAATCGCTGCCCGCGGAGCCGATTTTTCGAAAAATCCGGGATGGGCTGCGGGGTCAGGCGAATTCGACCGAACCGTCGGAGCGGGGGTCGGCCCCCGCCCGCCACTCCCCTGGGCCCTCCACCACCAGCGCGGCCGCGTGGCCCATCGAGGTGCTGCGCGGCGGCAGCAGCTTCACGGGCAGGCCGCTGTGCTGCAGCTCCCCCGCGCCCGGGTAATCGGCCTCAACCCACAGCTCGCCCCCACCCGGCCGGACACGCACCCGTGGCGTCGCCACCGCCGCCGCGGGGTCGAGTCCCGCATCGGCCAGGTTGACGAAGAGTTGAGCCTGGATCTGGGGCTGGCCGTCGGCGCCCATCGACCCGAAGGCCGACCAAGGCTCCTTGGCGCCCGAACGCGAAGCCAGCGCCGGGATCAGCGTGTGCATGGTCCGCTTGCCGGGCTCCAGGCGGTTCACGTGCGCGGGGTCGAGGCTGAAGTACACACCCCGGTTCTGGAGCAGGATCCCGGTGCCCTCGGCGATCACGCCGGACCCGAACGAGTTGGCGACGCTCTGGATGAGCGAGACCACGTTGCCCTGCTCGTCGGCCGCGCAGAGGTAGATGGTGTCCCCCTCGGGAATCGCCTCCCCACTCCCGACGCCGGCCACTTCCGGATTCAGGAAGGGCTCGTCCGGCACGGTCACGAAGTCGGGGTCGCTGATGTACCGGTCACGCAGCGGGTAGGCGATATCGCGTAGCCGGTAGAGCTCGCGCGCCAGGTCGGGTCCCGGCCGCAGCAGGCTCGAATCGAGCCGCTCCATGCGCTTCAGCAGCGCCAGTGCCAGAAGGCCCTGAGTGGGCGGCGGCATCTCGTAGACGGTCAAGCCGCGATAGGCCGCCGCCAGGGGCGTGCTCCAGCGGCCGCGGTGGGTGGCCAGGTCGGCGGCCGTGACCAGCCCGCCCCGCTTTCCGATCGCGTCAGCGATCGCGGCACCCAGCTCACCGCGGTAGAAGACGTTGACCCCAAAGCGCCCGATCAGCTCCAACGACCGCGCCAGATCTGGGTTGCGCAGCAGCATCCCCGGCATCAGCGGGGGCAGCAGGCGCTGGGCTTCGGGGTCCGTCATCAGCCACTCGAAGTGGTCGTGGAGGTGCCGCGAGAGACCTTCCGTGACCAGGAAGCCGTCGCGCGCCAGCGCCACCGCCGGCGCCACCACCCGCCCCAGACCGACGCTGCCATAGGTCTCCAGGAGCCGGCCCCAGGCTTCGACGGTGCCGGGCACCGTCACCGTCAGCACACCCTGCGGCGGCATTGAGGAGTACCCCTGCTCACGCAGCGCCTCGATGCTGGCCAGGGATCCCGCGCGCCCGGCGCCCTCGTAGCCAACCGGCGCGGCGGCGCCGGCCGGCCAGACCATCGCGAAGAGATCCCCTCCGATCGAGGTCATGTGGGGATAGACCACGCAGAGCACGGCGTCGGCGACCAGCGCCGCGTCGATCGCGTTGCCTCCCTCGCGCATCACCTCCGCGCCCGCCTGGCTGGCCAGGAAGTGCGGGCTGGCGATCACGCCTCGGGTCACAGCGGAACCATCAAGGTCAAGGCCTGGGGGATGACCTCGAAGATCGCCGGCACGGTGCCCGGCCCCTCCCCGTCCACGTCGAGCGGGATCGGAAACTCGGACTCCACCTCGACGCGCTTCCCGCGGTAGGCCTTGATCTTGGGGTTGTGGTCCTCCAGGTGGGTGCCCTTGCGAATGCGACCGAGTCCGCGCGCGTTCTCGACCGGGTTCACGTCGCCGACCACGATCACGTCGAGGAGCCCGTCGTCGGGCAGCGCCATGGGGGCCATCCGCATGCCACCGCCGAAGTACTGGCAGTTGGCGACCACCACCTGCTGCGCCACCAGCTCCCGACGCAGGCCGTCCACGGTCACCGACAGCGGCCGGTTCTTCCAGGACAGCAGCGTGCGCACCGAGGCCAGGTAGAAGGTGACCGGGCCGGGCAGCGCCTTGGGCCCCGTGTTGACGCGGTGCACCACTTCGCCCCCGATCCCCGCGTCAGCGATGTTGACGAAGGTGCGCTGCTCCGGATGGCCGTCGCGGTCGATGTAGCGCACCAGCCCCGCGTCGATGCGGCGCCGGCCGCCCCCGGCCAGGACCAGCGCCGCGGCCCGGGGGTCGATGGGGATGCGGAAGGTGCGCCGGAAGTCGCCGCCGGTGCCCGTGGGCAGGACGCCGAAGCGGGTCTCGGTGGGAACCGGCCGGCCCTCGGCGAAGAAGCCCGCAGCGGTCTCGCTGATGGTGCCGTCCCCGCCGGCTGCCACGATCAGCTCGCGGCCCTCGCGCACACCGCGGCGGGCGATCCGGGTGGCGTCGCCGGGGCCGGTCGTAAAGACGGCCTCGCAGTCCAACCCCGCGCCTTTGAGCACGCGCTCCAGCTCCGGCCAGCGCCGCGCCGTGCGTCCGCCGCCGGAGACCGGATTGACGACGACCATTACAGGTTTCATCGGCCGCCCACGGCGCGCGGGTTCATGACCCCGCGCGGGTCGAGCGCGTCGCGCAGCCTCTCCCAGACCGGCCACCAGCCGTCCAGCTCCTGGCGCGCCCAGGCGGTCCGGGCCTGCCCGACGCCGTGGTGGTGGCTGATGGTGGCGCCGCGCTCCAGGCAGATGCGCATCGTCTCCGCCCAGCAGCGGTCATAGGCGGCCAGCGCCGCCGCCTCGTCCGGGGCCGAGCCCGCGAACGTGAAGTAGGCGCAGCAGCCCTGCGCGTAGGCATGGCTGAAATGGCAGAGCGCGAGGCCTGAGGCGGCCGTGAGCGCTTTCTTGACCTCGCGGTAAACCTGCGGCAGACGGCTCCAGGAGGCGGCGATCTCGATGGTGTCCAGGTAGGCGCCGGGGGGCTCCAGGATGTCGAGCATGCGCTCGCCTGAAAGGTCGTAGCGGTGGCGCAGCCAGCGCTCCCAGGGCTCGCGGCCCAGCTCGCGGGCGCCGGCAGCCGCGCGCGCCACCACCGCCGCCTCGGCCCGGGCCACGTCGGGTTCGCCGGCCGTGGCCGCAATCAGCAGGCAGCCCGGCTCGGAGACGCCCTGGAACTGCGTGTCCTCGGGGTCGTAGAGGCGCAGGACCAGGGGCCGGACATCCGCCTGGACGATCTCGCGCACGGTGGCCAGGCCGCTCTCGACGCCGGGGAAGAGCCAGCCGCCGCCCTCCAGCGAGGCCGGGCGCCGGTGCACCCGCAGGATGGCGTCCAGGACCACGCCGAGGCCGCCCTCGGCCCCGACCAGCAGCTGGTGCAGCGCCGGGCCGACCGCCGAGCGGGGACCCGGGCGCGGCCGTGCCAGGCTGCCGTCGGGCAGCGCCACCGTGAGTCCCAGGACCATGTCCTCGATGGAGCCGTGGCGGGTCGACTCCTGGCCCGAAGAGCGGGTCGAGATCAGCCCGCCGACCGTGGCCTGGGGCAGTGAGCTGGGATGGTGGCCGAGCGTCAGGCCGCGCGCGTTCAGCGCCTCCTCCAGCACGCCGCCGCGCACCCCGGCCTGGACGTGCACCGTGAGGTCGACCTCATCGATGGCCAGGATGCGGTCGAAGGCGCCCATGTCCAGCGCGATCTCACCGGCCTTCGGGGCCACCGCACCCACCACCCCGCTGAGGCCGCCGAAGGGCACCACTCGGGCACTCGTCCGCAGGATCTCGGCGACCTCTTCGTAGGTCGTCGGCCGCCGGACCTCGACCTCGGGCGCCACCACGCCGCCGCGGCGGCTGATCACCCCCCGCGGCCAGAGGTCGTGGACCGCCGTCAAGCCGCGGACCAGCGCCCGGCCAGCCAGCCGGTGAGCAGGGGAACCCCGAAGCCCATCTCGCCGCCCTCGTCCCAGCCGCCCAGCACGGCCCCGGCCGCCCGCAGGTTCTGGTAGGCGACCCGGCCGTCCTCGCCCAGCGGACGCAGGCGGTCGTCGGTGAGCAGCCCGGCCTGGAAGGCGGGCGCGGGGTCCAGGTACTCCAGGCGGGGCAGCCGGCGGCTGGCGGCGGCGGGCTCCCCGTCCCAGAAGACGCCCAGGCCCAGCAGCGGTTCGTGGGTGCGGCGGCGCTTGACCAGGCCGCCGCCGATGAAACGTCCGGTGGCGAGGACGAAGCTGTCCGCGGCGAGCTCCTGGTCCCCGACCAGGGCGGCTCGCAGCTGCGTGCCTTCACCCTCGAAGCCATGCACCGGCGCCTGGACCGAGGTGACCCCCGCCGCGGCGACCATGGCTTCCAAAGCCAGCTGGAGGCGGTGGCCGTGCGGGCCGGGCGTGACGGCGAGCAGCTCGAAGCCCCGGTCGGGCAGCCCGGCCAGGCCCGGCGGGAAGGCCACCGCTTCCGCGCGTAGCCCGCGCAGCGCGGGCGCCGCGCGCCCGTAGAGGTCGGTCAGGGAGGCGCCCGGCGGCAGATCGCCGACCTCGGCCGCGTGGGCGAAGGCGTCGATACCGCAGAGCTCGCGCATGGCCTGCGCGGTGCTCTCGGCGTCGTATTCGGATACTCCCGCGATGCCGACCACGGCCACCCGCCGGCCGCGCAGGGCGGAGAGCTCGCCCGGCGCCACGCCGGCCGGGACCAGGTTGGCCGAGCGCGGGCGCCCCAGGAGATCGGCGTACAGTCCGGCCCGGCGCGCCGAGCCCACCAGCTCCAGGCCCGCCCGCTGCAGCCAGGAGACCAACGCCGATTGCGCGTCGTCCAGCTCGGAGCCGATGCGCATGGCGTCCATGCCCAGGCGGCAGAGCGGGTGGCCGGCCGGCAGCCGCCCGAGGTCGCCGGCGATCTCCATGGCGCCCGAGTAGAGCGCGGTGGCACCGGGCGCCCGCCAGGCCAGCGTGACCTCGGCGCCGTCGCGGGTGGCCGCCGCGGCGGCCACGCAGCCCGCCAGCCCGCCGCCCACCACCAGGACTCGCGTCATCCAGCGGAGAGGAGACGGCGGGTCTCGTCGACGTCCTGCGCGATCTGCTCGATCAGCGCTCCGACCGAGGGGAAGCGGATGTCGGGGTGCAGGCGCTGCACGAAGCGCACCTCGAGGTCCTGGCCGTAGAGGTCGGCGTCGAAATCGAGCAGATGGGCTTCCACGGCCAGGTCGCCGCCGCCGAACGTGGGCTGGTGGCCGACCGAGATGGCCGCCATCCGCTCGCCCAGCTGCGTCCGCGCCCAGCCGGCGTAAGCCGCTGGGCCGGGCACCGCCTTGCCGGTGTCGACGGCGACGTTGGCGGTGGGAAAGCCCAGCTCACGCCCGCGCTTGTGACCCTCGACGACCTCGCCGTGGACCGAGTAGTGGCGTCCCAAGAGGTCGGCGGCGGCTCCGACCTCGCCCGAGCCGACCAGGCCGCGCACCGCGGAGCTGTGAACCTGGCGGCCGTCCACCTCGATCAGGTCGACCTCGGCCACCCGGTAGCCGCGCTGCCGCAGCCAGGCTGAGTTCCCGGCTCGCTGCCGGCCGAACACGAAGTCGTAGCCGGCGACCACCTCCCGAACCTCCATGCCGTCGCCCAGCCAGGCCATGAACTCGGCCGGCGACTTCTGCGAGAAGTTGCGGTCGAAGGGGATCACCACCAGGTCGGTGATGCCGTTGGCCTCGATCAGTGCGGTCTTCTCGTCGAAGACCGTCAGCAGCCGCGGGCAGTGGTCGGGGTCGAGGACGCAGCGCGGGTGGGGCTCGAAGGTGACCGCCACCGGTTCCGCGCTCAGTGCGGCCGCGTCCTCGACCACCTGCCGGAACAGGCGCTGGTGAGCGAGATGAACGCCGTCGAAGCTGCCGATCGTGATGACCGCGGGTCCGAGCGGCTGCGCGGGCAACCCGCGGTGTACACGCACCGCGGCTAGTGTCTCGGCTCGGAAGTTCGCGGCGCAAGTCGCGGCAGGCGGCCGCAAGGCCGCCGGTCCGGGCGCCGAGGCGAAGGAAGGGGTGGCACGGCTAGGAGCGCATCTATGATGCGTGACGACGACGGGCCGGGCCCCCTGACGCTCGCATCGGGGTCCGGAGCCGATGAATTGCCGGCGGGCTTCCGGGCCGAGACACTCAGTTCAACACTTTTTCGGGCACGAACGTCCGCCGCAGCGGGTCGGTGTGGCCCAGCGCCACCAGCCGCCCCTCCACCCCGTGCGCGCGCAGCGGGCCGGGCGCCGGCTCGGGCAGCACGCGCACCGGGCGGCCCTGGCGCACCTGCGCCTCCTGCTCCAGCGTCAGCTTCACGGCGCTCATCTCCGGCAGCACGACCTCGGAGGGGAGCAGCCGCGCCTCCAGGTCGGCGGAGGTCTCGAGCGCGCCCACCTCCACGCCTTCCTCGATGCGCAGCGGGCCATAGGCCGTGCGCACCAGCTTGCCGAGGTAGCCGCCCACCCGCAGCGCGGCGCCCAGGTCGCGGGCCAGCGCGCGCAGGTACGTGCCGCTGCCGCAGACCACGCGCACCTGCGCCACGGCCTCGGCGCCCGGGGTGAAGCCGAGCAGCTCGGCGCTGTAAACCTCGACCAGGCGCGCGGCCGGACGCTCGAGGTCGCCCTTGCGGGCGCGCCGATAGGAGCGCTCGCCGTCGACCTTCACGGCTGAGAAGGCCGGCGGCTCCTGGGAGATCCGCCCTACGAAGAGGCGCAGCGCCCCGGTGACGGCGGCCGCGGTGAGGCCGGAGGCGTCGGCGACCGGATGGCGCTCGCCCTCGGCGTCGTCGGTGTCGGTGGTAAGCCCGAAGTGGACGTCCGCCTCGTAGGTCTTCGGCAGCCGGTGGGCGTAGTCGGAGAGCCGCGTGGCGGACTCGAAGAGCACCGGCAGCACGCCTGTGGCGAGCGGGTCCAGGGTGCCGGCGTGGCCGACCCGGTGGGCGCCGCTCAGGTCGCGCAGGCGCTTGACGACCGCGAACGAGGTGGCGCCGGTGGGCTTGATCACGTTCAGAACGCCGGCCCTCATCTCGTTTCGGCGGCGATCGCCTCCTTGGCCGCGTCCAGCACCGCCGGGATCGCCTGCTGCAGGGGCAGCCGGATCTCGGCCCCCGCCGCGCGCAGGTGCCCGCCACCGCCGAAGCGCCCGCAGAGCGCCGCCGCGTCGATGGGCCCGCGGCTGCGCACGCTGATCTTGGTCAGGCTGCCGCTCACCTCCTTGAAGAGGATGGCCAGGTCGAGCCCGGCGATCGAGTTGAGGGTGTCGATGATGCCCTCGGACTCCGCCATCACCGCGCCCGCCTCGCGCAGCATGCGGCGGTTGACCTTGGCCCAGGCCAGGCGGCCCTCCACCTCGACCTGCATGGAGGCCAGCGAAAGGGCCTGGAGCTTGAGCGTGGTCAGCGGCCGCGACTTGTAGACCATGGTCGCGATGTGGCTGGGCTCGGCGCCCAGGCGCGCCAGGCGGGCGGCGTCCTCCAGGGCCTTGGGGGTGGTGTTCTCGTGCCGGAAGCCGCCGGTGTCCGTCATCAGCGCCGTGTAGAGGTTGGTGGCGATGCTGGGCGTGATCGGCCAGCCGAACTCCTCCAGCATCTCCAGCACCATCTGGCCCACCGCGGAAGCGTCGCCGTCCGGCGGCGAGGCCTCGATCAGGTTGAGGTGGCCAAACATGGCGTTGGTGGTGTGGTGGTCGACGTTGACGATGGTGGCGTGGCTGGTGATGTGCTGGACCGCCGCCCCTGAGCGCTCCATGTTGCCGGCGTCGAAGAACATGACCAGCCCCGGGTCCACGCCGACCGGCGGGCTCTCCACGATGCGGTCGAACCCCGGCAGCCACTCGTACATCTCGGGCAGCGGCGGCGGGATCAGGACCCAGACCTCCTTGCCCTGCGCGCGGAGCGCCTCGGCGAAGGCCAGGCTGCAGCCGAGGGTGTCGCCGTCGGCGTCCTTGTGGCCGAAGATCAGTACCTGGTCGTTGGCGTCGACCAGCTCCTTGACGCGGGCGTACTGGGTGGCCAGGGCAGGGGTGGCCACGCGCTACTGCTGGTCCTTGTGGGGGGGGCTCCCCCCCTGAGGCGGGCCGGGCGCAGCCCTTCCCCCCGCCTGCCCCCCCTCGGCCGGTTCCGGCGGCAGGATCTCGCGCAGCGTCTTGGCGATGCGCACCGAGTACTCGATCGAGGAGTCCAGCTCGAAGCGCACCTCGGGTGAGAACTTGAGGTTCTGCAGGCGGCGGCCGAGGTCGTGGCGGATCAGGCCACGGGCGCTGTTGAGGCCGGCCAGTGCGTCTTTCTGGGCGTCCTCGTCGCCGAGCACGCTGACGCGCACGCGCGCCGAGCGCAGGTCGGGCGACATGCGGACCTCGGTGATGCTCACGAACCCGATGCGGGGATCCTTGAGCTCACGCTGGATGATCCGCATGATCTCCTCCCTGACCTGCGCCCCGACCTGGGTGGTGCGGTAGCTGGTCATGAGTTGAACCGCAGGCGCGGGGCTAGATCTCCTCGCGTTCGAGGCGGAAGGTGTCCATGACCTCCCCGCCCTGGAAGTCCTCGAAGCCCTCCAGACCGATGCCGCACTCCTGGCCCGCGACCATCTCGCGCACGTCCTCCTTGAAGTGCTTAAGGGAGGCGATGCGACCCTCCCAGATCTGGGTGCCGTTGCGGCTCAGCTTGGCGTAGCCGCCGCGCGACACCTTGCCCTCGACTACGCGGGAACCGGCGATGATGCCCAGCCGCGGGATCTTGATCGGCATCACTACCTCGACGCGGCCCTCCTGGATCTGGCGGTAGGTGGGCTCGCGCAGACCCTTGGCCGCGCGCTCCACGTCCTCGGTGAGCTTGTAGATGACGTCGTAGTAGCGGACCTCGACCCGCGCCTTCTCGGCCGCCCGCTCGGCGGCCGGGGTGGGCTTCAGGTTGAAGCAGACGATGATCGCGTTGGAGACGCTGGCCAGCAGGACGTCGGAGTCGCTGGGCGCGCCCACGCCGGAGCCCACGATCTTGATCTGGACGACCGGGTCCTCGATCTTCTGGAGGGCGGCCACGACAGCCTCCAGGGCGCCCTGGGCGTCGGCCTTGACCACCAGGTTGAGCTCCTTGACCTCGCCCTCCAGGGCGCGCCGCGCCAGGTCCTCGAGGGTGATGCGAGGCGTCGCCTGCTGGGCGGCCTCGGTCGCGCGCTTCTCCTGCAGCTTGCTGAGGGCGATGCCCCGGGCGGCCTTCTCGGAGCCCACGACCTGGAAGATGTCGCCCGCCACGGGGACCTCGGTGAAGCCGGAGACCACCACCGGGGTGGCCGGCGGCGCCTCGCTGACGGCCTCGCCGCGGTCGTCGGCCAGGGCGCGCACGCGACCCGCGATGTGGCCGCAGACGAAGTAGTCGCCCACGCGCAGAGTGCCGTTCTGGACCAGCACGGTGGCGACCGGGCCGCGGCCCCGCTCCAGGTGGGCGTCCACGACCGTGCCCAGCGCGTGGCGGTCGGGGTTGGCCTTCAGCTCCAGGATCTGGCTGGAGAGCACGATCGTCTCCAGCAGGTCGTCCAGGCCCTGGCCGGTCCTGGCCGAGACGTGGACGCACTCGAAGTCGCCGCCGTAGTGGCGGGTGACGATCTCGTTCTCGGCCAGCTCGGCGTGTACCCGGTCGACGTTGGCGTTGTCCTTGTCGATCTTGTTGATGGCGACCACGATCGGCACCCTGGCGGCCTTGGCGTGGTGGATGGCCTCCACGGTCTGCGGCATCACGCCGTCGTCGGCGGCCACCACCAGGACGGCCACGTCGGTCACGCTGGCGCCGCGCGCGCGCATGGCGGTGAAGGCCTCGTGGCCGGGGGTGTCGATGAAGACGACCGGCTCACCGTCGGCGGTCTCGATCTTGTAGGCGCCGATCCGCTGGGTGATGCCGCCGGCCTCGCCCGCCGCCACCCGCGTCTTGCGGATGGCGTCCAGGATGGAGGTCTTGCCGTGGTCGACGTGGCCGAGCACGGTCACGATCGGCGGCCGCTCCTTGAGCTTGGCCTTGTCCTCGTTGGCCATGCTGAAGAGCTCTTCGCGGGTGGTGGCGACGACGACTTCGCCCTCGGCCTCGGTCGCGACCAGGTCCTCGGAGGCCACGGTCTCGACCGTGAAGCCGAACTCGTCGGCCACGATCTCGGCCGTGCCGAAGTCGATGACCTGGTTGATGTTGGCCATCACGCCGTTGGAGATCAGCTTCTTGATCACGTCGACGGCGTTGACGCCCAGCTTCTCGGCCAGGTCCTTCACCGACACGTTGGGCGGCAGGGAGACCTTGCGCTCGCCGTTGGGCGCGACCTTGACCGCCACCCCGCCGCGCGCGCCGAACTGCCCGCGTGCGGCCTCGATGGCCCTCGGCGACAGCGGTGACGCCGGGTTCCTCGAGAGCAGGCGGTTCTGCTGCAGGAAGTTCTGCAGCTCCTTGGCGTTGACGTCCAGCTCGCGGGCGAGCTCGTGTACTTTCATCTGGGCCCGAACGAATGATTCTACCCAGGGCGGGTGGAACCAACCGCCCGAGGGGGTCCGGACCGGATTGGTGGACCAATCAGGCCGGGCGGCGGCCTCTGGCGCCGGATTGGTGGCCCAATCAGGCTGGGCCGGCCCGCAGCGCGGCCCAGACCTCCTCTCCCACCGGCGCGTTCAGCGCACGGGTCAGCGCTCCTCGGCGGCGAGCCTCCTCCAGGCACTCGAGCCGGCGGTGCAGGTAGGCGCCGCGGCCGGGAGCCCGGCCGGTGCTGTCGACCGCCGCGCCCTCGGCTGTCCGCACCAGCCGGATCAGCTCGTCTTTCGTGCCCTCCTGGCGGCAGGCGACGCAGGTGCGCCGCGGCTCATGACGCCGCTTCGGCATGAATGTCGACCCGCCATCCGGTGAGCTTGGCCGCCAGCCGTGCGTTCTGGCCATCGCGGCCGATGGCGAGCGAGAGGTGGTCCTTGGGCACCAGCACCCGCGCGGTGCGGGTGTCGGGATCCAGCTCCACCGCGCTGACCGGCGCCGGACCCAGGGCGGCGGCCACAAACAGGCCGGGGTCCTCGCTCCAGGCCACGATGTCGACGTGCTCGCCGGGCAGGTCCTCCAGGAGCGAGCGGTGGCGCACGCCCTTGGGCCCCACGCAGGCGCCCACGGGATCGACGCCGGGGTCGTTGCTGGCCACCGCCACCTTGGTGCGCAGGCCTGCTTCGCGGGCGATGGCCTTGATCTCCACCAGCCCCGCCCCCACCTCGGGAACCTCGGCCTCCAGCATCCGCTGCACGAAGAGCCGGTGGCCGCGGGAGATCCGCACGACCGGCGTCCGCTGGCCGGCCGGCTGGCGGCCCTCCAGGATCACGAAGGAGGTCGGGCGACCGGGGATGAGCGCTTCGCCCGGGATCTGGTCCTCCGGACCCATCACGCCTTCGATGTGGCCGAGGTCGACATGGATGGCGCCCTGGGGGTCGACACGGTCGACCAGCCCGCTGGCCAGCTCGCCATAACGCTGGGAGAAGGCCTGCTGGGCCTGCTGGCGCTCGATCCCGCGCAGCAGGCCGAGCACGGCCTTGCGAGCGGTGTAGGCGGCGCTGCGCTTGAAGTCGTCGACGGGGAGCTGGGTGATGCTCTGGCTGCCGTCCTCGGCCGTGCGGGTGGCGGTCATGACCAGGCCGCCATGGTCGGGGTCAAGGCGGGCCTGCACGAAGCCCTCGCTGCCGAACTGGCGCTTATAGGCCAGGGCCAGGGCCTGCTCGACCGCGTGGACCAGCTGGTCCATCGGCACCCCCACCTCCTGGTTGAGCTGCCGCAGCGCTTCGCGGAGGTCGACCGGGGCGTCGGTGCTCACAGCGATACGGTGAGGCGCGCGGCCTGGATGTCGGCCCAGGGGACGTGGTGGACGTCGGCCCGCTTGCCCTGGACGGCGACGCCGGCGTCGTCCACCGCCACCAGCTCGCCCTCCAGCACCGCTTCGGAGTCGCCGACCCGGTAGCGGACGTTCACCTTCTTGCCCACGAAGCGGTCGTACTCGGCGCGCGTCTTGAGCGGCCGTTCGGCGCCAGGCGAGGACACCTCCAGCTCGTAGCGGCCGCCGGGGATGAGGTCGGCCTGGTCGAGCAGCGGACCGGCCACCTTGCTCACGCGCTCGCAGTCGCCCACGGTCACCCCCTCCGGCCGGTCGATGGCGATGCGCAGCGTGCGACCGGAGGTGCCCGCCTGCTCCAGCGCGTAAATGTCGTAGCCCATGTGCGCCAGCGTGGGCTCGAGCAGCTCGCGGATCGTCTGTATGGGCCAGGTCGGCATTTTTAAAGCTCTAGCGGGTGACTCCTGCCAGGCGGCGCCAGACGACCAGGATCGGGGTGGCGTTGAAGACCGAGCTGTAGGTGCCGGAAACGATTCCGATCAAGAGCGCGAGCACGAATCCTTTCAGGCTGTCGCCACCGGCGACCAGCAGCGCCACCAGCACCAGGACCACGGTGAAGCTGGTGATGATCGACCGCGCGGCGGTCTGCATGATCGAGAGATTGGCCACCTGCTCGAACGTGAGCGAGCGCGCGACGATCATGTTCTCGCGGATCCGGTCGAAGACCACGATGGTGTCGTGGACCGAGAACCCGACCACGGTCAGCACTGCGGTCATGAACAGGGTGTCGATCTCGCCGATGCGCAGACCCAGAACCTTGCCCAGGATCGAGAAAATGCCGCCCAGCACGGCCACGTCGTGCAACAGCGCGAGCAGGGCCGAGCCCCCGAACTGGACGCCCGAGCGCCAGCCGCCCTGCACGCGCCGGAAGCGGAAGGTCAGGTAGCCCAGGATCAGGACCGAGGCCGCCAGGATCGCGATGAAGGCGTTCCGGATGGTCTCGCCCGCGACCGTGCCGCCGACGGTGGTCGTGCTCAGGCTGTCCACCGAGGTGCCGAGCTTGCCGGCCAGGGTGTCCTCGAAGGCCTTCTGATGCTGCGGGTCGGCAAACCCGGTGCGCACGATGAAGGTCCCGTTGGCCCCGGCCTGGACGGTGCCGACGACCCCCGACGCCGTCACCGCGTCCGCGACCTGCTGCTGCGTCACGGACTTGCCGAACTGGAGGTCGAACTCGGTGCCGCCGGCGAAGTCGATGCCCAGCAGGAAGCCCCGGGTCACCATCGACAGGATCCCGGGCAGGATGATCAGCAGCGAAGCCGCGAAGAACCAGTTCCGGCGCCCCACCAGGTCGAAGCGACGTACGCGCCGGACGACCGTGGTGTCGGCAGTCTCTTCGGTGACCGCCCCGGTCGGGCGGTCCACGGCCTCAGCCAACCAGAACTCCTTGCCGGCGCGCCCAGCCGCCGGTGAGCACGATCGCGAGCAGGTTGTGCGTCACGATGATGCTGCTGATCAGCGAGATGCCGACGCCCAGGGCCAGGGTCAGCGCGAAGCCCTTGACGGGGCCGTTGCCCACGGCATAGAGCACCGTGCTCGTGATCAGCGTCGAGATGTTGGAGTCGCGGATCGCCGGCCAGGCCCGGCGCACGGCCGCGTCCACCGCCGCGCCGATGGTGCGGCCGGCGCGCATCTCCTCTTTGAAGCGTTCGAAGATCAGCACGTTGGCGTCGACCGCCATGCCCACGCTGAGGATGAAGGCCGCCATGCCGGCCAGCGTCAGCGTGACGGGGATGACCTTGAACAAGGCGAGCACCACCCCCGCATAGAAGATCAGGGCGATGCTGGCCAGGAGGCCGGGCAGTCGGTAGTAGGCGATCATGAAGAGCACCACCACCGCCAGCCCGATGAGGCCGGCGGCGAAAGACTTCTTGATGGAGTCGGCGCCCAGGCTAGCGCTGACGTCGGTGCTGGTCAGGACCTGGATGGAGGCGGGCAGGGCGCCCGAGCTGAGCAGCGTGGCCAGGTCCTTGGCGCTGGACTGGCTGAAGTTGCCCGAGATCTGGGCGGTCCCGCTGGGGATGGGGTCGATGATGGTCGGATTGGTGACCAGCTTCCCGCCCTGGTCGATGGGCTTGGTGATCTGGGCGGCGTAGCCGGGGTCGTCCCAGTGGGCGATGTCGTCCTGGGTCAGGTCGAGCCACTCCCCGATGTGACGCTTGGGGCAGTCGGTGCCGCTGCCGGGACAGGCGTTGACGGCGTCCTGGGTCATCTTCCCGAAGAGGTCCGTGCCCTGTGAGTTGAAGGTCACCTGCACGACCCAGGCCACCCCGTTGCTGTCGAGCTGGGCGGTGGCGCCCGTGATCATGTCGCCACTCAGGCTGGTGATCGAGGGCTTGTAGCCGGCGGTCACGCCCTGCGGGCCGTCGAAGCTGCTCTTGGGGTCGTCGGTCCAGGTCGTGGTGACCAGGCGGGCCGTGCGGCCGATAACCTCCTGGGCCTTGCTGGCGGGAACGCCGGCCAGCTCCACCACGATGCGGTCGCTGCCCAGCGGCGCCACCAGGGGCTCGTTGACGCCCAGGCTGTTGATGCGCCGGTTGATGATCGCGATCTCCTCGGCCTGGACGTCCGAGAGGTTGCGGCCCGCCGGCGGATCCTTGAGCTGGAGCTCCATGTGGGTGCCGCCCTGGATGTCGAGGCCCCTGTGGATGTAGAGCTGCCAGTCGCCGAAATGCGGCGGCATGTCGGCCACGTAACCGGTCAGCGGGTAGTGGTTGGCGATGCGGTACCAGTAGCCGGCGCCGTCCACGAAGACGCTGAAGATGAGGAGGGCGGCGACCAGGATCCGGACCGGCCAGCTGAGGACTAGTTGCAAGCCTCGGGGAAGTTTACCGAGC
>DASUVY010000045.1:0-23566 GCA_036378695.1 Candidatus Dormiibacterota bacterium | reverse complement strand
CTGGATCGTCGTGAACTCGCGCTATCCGCTCTTCATCGAGCGCGGAGGCGATGTGCTCTACCAGGTGGAGACCGCCGCGCGGGAGATCTGTCGAACACTCGAGGGCGTCTCGGTGCCGGAATACGAACGGCGCATAGAGGAACTCTTGGACACCGTCTTCAAGCTCCGCGTTGCGCGGCGCCGCAGGCATTTAAAGGTCCGCCAGCTGCGACTGCCTCCGGGCTGACACCACTTCCGCAGCAGGGAGGGCGGCTGTATCGATGTCAGAGCAGGCGAGCGCGCAGCGGATCGATAGCGAATGTCGGGTCGAAGCCCGCCGGGGCTACCAACTCAGCCTTGAGAGGGCGATCCCATTTGAGGCGCCCTGCGCGCGCCCGGCCAGGCTGAGATCGCGGGTTCGAATCCCGCCGGGGCTACCATGTCCTGTCTCAAGACACGAATCCCGCCGGGGCTACCGGAACATCGGTTCGCATGGCGGGGGAAGGCTGCCGCCTTTACGCTGCCCCGCGTGAGCAGGCAGCCCGTGGTCAGCCACTCAACAGGCCTGTCTCTGATCGGGCGAAACCGCGAACTCCAGGCCCTGATAGCAAGCCTCGAGCGGACCACTGGCGGCGCGGCCGAGATTGTGCTTGTCGAAGCTCGCGCGGGTGTGGGGAAAACCCGGCTCTTGAGAGAGGTCCTTCTGCACGCTGCGGAGCGTCGTTTCGCCGTGCTGCACGTTGAGTGTGAGCCGGAACAGAGTCACACCCCGTTCGCCGCGGCCGCGACGGCGCTTGGCGCTCTTGCCTCGAGTTCGGACGCCCCGCGGCGTCGGTTGGCGGCCGCTTTCAGCGGGCGCCTCCAGTCGGCTGATCCTGACCAGAGATTCCGCGCCGCCGACGCCGCTGTCTCCTTTCTGGAGGGGCTGTTGCAGCGCTCCCCGGTCCTGTTTGTGCTGGACGACTTTCAGAATGCCGATTCCGGGACACGGCTCGTGCTGCGGCGAGCCGCAGCGGCACTGGCTGATCGGCGGCTGATGATCCTGTTGGCACGGCGGCCAGGTGGAATCGCACACATCGATACGGACGTCGGGATAGCAGCCCGCCTCGAGCTCCGCCCGCTCGACCGGGCCTCCGTCGCCGGACTGGCGGCAGAGATCGTCAAATGCCGGCCGGGGCCGCGTCTGCTGAGGGAGCTAGATGCCTGTGGCGGAAACCCGCTGCTCGTGATCGAGCTTGTACGTCAGCTCGACTGGGAAGGTCTGCTCGCGACTACTAATGGTGTTGCCGAGTTGAGCGCTTCGTCATCGGGGGCCGGCGTCGTGCTCGGCCGTCGTGTCGATTCTCTCCCAGCAACTGTCGCCCAACTGCTGGCTCTTGCGTCGGTGCTCGGTCAGACCTTTTCTGTGGGCGAGCTCGCAGCGCTGTCGGGCCGGTCGACGGGAGACCTCCTGGGCCCCCTGTCCGAAGCGGAATCGGCCGGCCTGATCGTCGAGCGGGCCCACAACCTAGCGTTCTCGCACTCGCTGCTTCACGAGGTCACCTACGATCGCATCCCGGCGCTGGTCCGGGTCGAGCTCCACCGGGAGGCGGCTCATATGCTTGCGGGCCGCGGAGCTTCGGCTGGTCGAATCGCACGTCACCTCGCCGAGGTCACCGGCCGCGAGGATGTCCACGCAGTCGACTGGCTCCAGTCGGCAGGTCGTGAAGTGCTGTCACGAGCGCCTGAAGAGGCGGCCGATCTCTTCTCGCGAGCGCTCGCGGCGATCCCGCCCGAGAGCCCACGCGTAGGTGACCTCTTGGCGGATTTCGCCGAAGCCCTCAGCTCGTGTGGCCGCCTCGAAGAGTCAGTGGAAGCAGCCGAGCGGGCGCTGGGCTTAGGGCTTGGGCGCCAGAGGGAGGTCGCGGTGCGCGCTCATCTTGCGCGTTCTCTGCGCTGGCAGGGAAGAGCCGGACAGGCTTACGCGCAGGCGATGGGCGCGGCTTCCGACGATCGCGAGCTCCTCGCAGAGGCGGCTCTGGCAGCGGTGATGAGCCATCGCGTCGAGGAGGGCCGTGCCCTCGCCCTCGATGTACTACAAAAAGATGAGGGCCAGCTCGCGGACTGCGTCGCTCTTTCCGCCTACTGCTTCGGCAGCTTCCTCAGCTGCCACTGGTCCGACGCAGTGTCCGCGGGTGCCCGTGCCGTCGCCCTCGGCGAGGCCGCTCCCGAGGTCATGACAATAGTGCAGCCGCGTCTCTACTACGGACACGTGCTCACTGTCTGTTGCCGCTATGCCGAGGCCGAGCAACAGCTCCAGTCTGGGCTTCGTGAGGCGGAACGCGAGGGTCGGCGCTGGCAGGAGCCGCTGTACCACCAGTACCTCGCGCGCAAACGCTGGCTGACTGGCGACTGGGACGATGCCGAGGCCGAAGATGAGGCGGCTGTGGCAGCAGCCGAAGATATCGCTCGATGGTCGTCCAGACTCATGGCCGGGCCTGCGCAGGCGATCTCGATCCGTCTCCATCGAGGCGTTCTCTCCGACACGGCGGCGGTGCTAAGAGAGTTCGGCGCATCGTCTATGGAAGGTTCGCCTACCGGTGGCACCTTGACCGACTGGCAACTGGGACTGGTGCTCGAAGCAGAAGGCCGGCCCGCTGCGGCCCTCGACATCTTGATTCCGCTCTGGCGGCGCAGCCTCGAAGGCGGCCTTGTGGTCGAGCTACGGCAGGCTGGACCCGATCTCATGAGAATCGCCCTCGCCGCGGATCGCCGAGACGCTGCTGAGTTCGCCCTGCCGGTCATGGAAGAGATCCGGCGCCGAGCCCAGCACCCCCTGGCCGACGCTGCCTGGCTCCACACGCTTGCCCTCTGGGACGCATCGCTGGACCCATGCGTGCAGGCTGCCAGCCTCCTCGAACCTCTCGGCCGGCCGCTAGAGCTCGCCAATACGTACGAGTCGGCAGCGCGTCTGGCGAAAGTCGCTGGGGCCGGGGACGAAGCAGCGGCTTACGGTGTCCGGGCGGAGGAACTCTATCAAGGCCTTGGAGCGGCCATGGACCTCGGCCGCATCCGCAGCTTCCTCCGGGCCCTGGGCCGTCGGCCCGCCGGTCGCGGCGCCCGGCCTCGGTCACGCTCAGGGTGGGGCAGTCTCACCGAGAGCGAGCTTCGCGTGGCTCGCCTGGTCCCCGAGGGCCTAAGCAATCCCGAGATCGCAGAGAAGCTGTTCATCTCCAGGCGGACAGTAGAGACGCATCTGAAGCACGTCTACGCCAAGCTCGAGCTGACCTCGCGCGTCCAGCTCGCGGCGGAGCTCGCGCGCCGGAGCTGACGTCTTGGGTGCTCTGAATACCGGAGCTGCCGGATGTCTTTGCTGCAGCTGGCGACCAATAGTGGCGAAGTCGTCTCGAACGGACAGATCCACTGGAGGCAATTGCAATGGCGGGAAAGATTCTGGTCAGCGGCGCGCCGGGAAAGGTCGGCACGGAGTTGGTGCGTCTCCTCGCGAACCGGGGTGTCCAACTGCGCGTCTTGGTGCATCACGTCGAGAGGTCGGGCGAGGTCAGCCATCCCGGCGTTGAAGTCGTCGAAGGCGATCTCACCGACGCCGCTGGCATGAGGGGCGCGCTGCGTGGGGTCGAGACCCTCTTCCTCGCCTCATCGGCGAGCGATGGTCAGGTAGCAGTGCAGGCTGCCGCGATCGAAGCGGCAGTAGAGGCTGGCGTTGGCCGCGTCGTCAAGCTGTCCGCCTACGGCGCTGCCGAAGGTTCCTCGGTGCCCTTCCTAGACTGGCACGGCCAGACGGAGGAGACGCTGCGCAGGTCAGGTGCGCGCTGGACACTGATTCGACCCTACCTGTACATGCAGACACTTCTCATGAATGTCCCGACGATCCAGGCGCAGGCGGCGATCTTCAACTGTGGCGACGGCTCCCGCATCCCCTTCATCGACGCGCGCGACGTGGCGGAATGCGCGGCCGCCGTGCTGACGTCGGACGGTCACGATGGGGCCGTCTATGAGCTGAGCGGCCCCGCCTCGCTTACCTGGCCCGAGGTGGCCGCGTCTATCGGCGCGATGCTGGGGCGCTCTGTGCGATACGTCCCCGTAACGGCCGACGCCATGGCGACCGCCTTGTCCGAGTCGGGAATGCCGGCTTGGCTTGTGAACAGCCTGGTCGCGCTGATGAAGTTTCACAAGAGGGATGGGGGACGGGTGACCAGAACGGTTGACACCCTCACCGGCCGTCCCGCCCGGGCCCTGGCCGTGTTTCTGCGCGACTACGCGCCAGCGTTCGAATCGGGGCAGCCGGCCCGGGCCTGAACGGCTCCGCGAGATCGCCCGGTGTTGGACGCTCCGGGGTCGGCAACGCAGCGGCGACGCGGATCTTCCCTCCGCCGTCAAGGCGCCGGGGCTTCGCGTCTCACTGACTCGGGGGATGGGACAGAGAAACGCCGCCCAGGTCAGTGGCGCTCTCCGCTTATCGGGCTCCGGTTGTGAGGTACCGAGTAGGCGGCGACCACTGCGGGATCGGCAGCGCTGCCGCTGAACTCGTGCCCCAGCCGTCCAACGAGCGCTCGCAGGCCGCCCAGCAGGTCGGCCATGGCTTCGGCGCCGAGGAGCCTCGCCCACTCGGACTGTGTCTCCAGGACCACTTCGCGGGCGATCCGGCTCACCTCCCAGCCGCGCGCAGTCCTGACCACCAGCTGAGCCCGGCGGTCGCTCGGATCCGGCCGGCGCTCGACGTAGCCTCGCCGCTCCAGGTAAGCGACCAGGTAGCTCATCGCCTGCTTGGTCGTACCCGCCTTGCGCGCGAGGTCGCTGACCCGGCCGCCGTCTGGGCCGAGCAGCTGAAAGACCGGGAGGTAGGCGGTGCTGAGATCGCCGAAACCGGCAGCGGCGAGACCGTCTAAGACCTGCCGCTGAAGACGGTGGAAGAGGATCGACAGCGGGGCTCCGATCAGGAAGCCGGGTTCTTCGGACACCGTCTATCAATATAGACAAAGACCTTGACAATATGGACAAAGTCTTTTACGATATGCCCATGATCAGCACCGTCGAAGTCCAGGAGCGGAACAAGGCAATCGTGATCGAGATGATCGAACGCATTTTCGTGAAAAGGGATCCCAGCGTGCTGGACGAGCATCCCGGCCTATCCGAAACGGTCGCGGTCATGGAGCGGCGGGCCGCCGCCTTTCCGGACCTCAGCATTCGGGTCGAGAACATCATTGCCGAGGGTGATCACGTCGCTTATATCGTCTGGGCAAAGGGAACCCACCTGGGACCCTTCGCCGGGGTTCCGGCGACCGGCAAGTCGATCGAGTACTCCGCCATTGGGTTTGACCGTCTGGAGGACGGTCGGATAGTGCAGCACAATGCCAACCCCGACCTCCACGCCATCCTCGTCGGGATCGGCGCGATGCCGCGGAGCTAGGCACCGTGGAGGGTCAGCTGCGGATGGGTCGCCTTCCGGTGCTGGGCTCAATAAGCGACATGGATGGAGTGTCAGCGGCGCCTAACCACCATCACGTGCTCTTCGAAAATGAGGTGGTTCGGGTGATCGAGTCGGTGATCCGAGTGGGTGAACGCACGCCACCGCACGCTCACCCACATCCCCGCGTCATGTATGCACTGTCTGGGTCAACCTACGTCAGGCGCGATCCAGACGGAGTCGTGATCGAAGATTCCGGGTTCGAAAGCCGCTCCGATGACCATCCCAGGGTGATGTGGTCCGGGCCGACGGAGCTGCACACCATCGAAAACACCGGTGACCAGGACTTGGTCGTGATTGCGGTCGAGGTGCTGCCTGGGACCTCGTCCTCTCGTATCTGATGGGTGAGGACCTCACGGAGGACCGCGCACTCGAAGTCACCGACATGCTCGCCAGCGATCAGCGGGTGGCCATAGTCGCACGCACTCGTAGACGGCGCGGCGACCGCACACCCGTCAACGGCTTCGACCAGGTGACGGAGATCGCGACGAACCCATAGTCGAGGTCCGGAATTACTGCTGGGACCAGCGGGCGGTGGTCGAATTCACGATCTTTTCGCCGGCCGCGTCGGCGACGCCGGATAGAGTGCTCGAGACGGCATGAAGAGGGCGGGATGGCGTGGACCCGTCGGTGAAGGTGCTGAGCGCTGGGTCATGGCGTTTGGATTCGGTCTGATCATCGTGCACAACATCGATGAGGCCTTCTTCCACCTCGAGGATGGCGGGAAGATGAACTTGGTGGGGGATGTGCTGGTCGCCGTCCTGGCGCTGGTCTTCCTGCGCCGGTTGGCGCCACCATGGCGAGCCGGCATCCTTACCCTGCTCGGGCTGCTGGCAATGGTCGTGGGCATAGCGGGCCACGTCGTCCACATCGTCGTGGGCAAGGCAGCTCCGATCGACTACTCGGGTGTTCTCTTCGTTCTCGGCGGAGCCGTCCTGCTCGGCCTGGGAATGGTGGTCTTCATGGCGCGGAGAACCGATGCCGTCGGGGCGCGGCGATAGCCGCGGTTCTTCAGCGCCCCACGTTCACGATGGTGCGAGATATCGGAGGGCGTAGCGGGTCAGCAATCCTGTGATCAGGCCGATGACGCGCTCATCGATGTCGGACTCGGGGTGAGGCGCCCCGTGCGCACGCGCGCGGGCCAGGAAGTAAACGCCGGGGGCTTCCTCCAGCAGACTCGCCACGTCATCGCTGACCGTCAAACGGCCAGGGTCGAGCAGCTCCGCGTACCGCCTCTCGGTCACGACTGACGTCAGCGTCCGAAAGGCCGCGTCATCGACGGGGGCGACGGGCGCCGACGCAACCAGACTGGTTCGCCACGGGCTCGAAATGAGCGGGGGCGACGTAGTCGGGTCGAATCCCGCCGGGACTAATAGAACACCTGTTCGGTGATCTGCTTAGACTAAAGCCCCTCGATCCGTTTGACCAGCTCCTCGGGCCGGCTCAGCTGGAGCAGGTGACCTCCCGGCATCTCCTCCACCTCGATCCCGAGGAGCTCGCGTGCGATCCGGCGCTGGAATTCGAGTGGGAGCGTACGGTCGTCGCGGCCCTGGAGGAAGCGGGTGGGAACGCGCGGCCAAGCCGGCAGCGGCCAGGGCTGGCTGAAGAGCGTGTCGAAGCGCTGGACGACGGACGCGCCCACAGCCACGGCTTCGGTGAGAAGTTCCGGCGGGAAGTCGTGAAAGAACGCCTCTCTGGGATCGAACACCGGCGGCAGCTCGAGGCCGAGGCGCCCGTAGTGCTCGGCGCGAGCCTGGCTAAGACCGGGGTCCGCAAACCGCTCGCCCGGCGTCTCGCCAGGCCTCAGCACCATCGGATTCACCAACACGATTCGGTTCACCCGACTCCGCTCGGCGACGAGCGGCGCGATGATGCCGCCCAATGAGGTCGCCACCATGGCGACCTCATCTCGCGGCCCACCCATCGCGACCAGGACTGCCTGGACGTACTCTTCGTACCCGGCTTTCGGGTCGGAAACCGGGAGGTCCACGGCGACGACCTTGTGCCCGCGTCGCTCGAGGAGAGGCACCACTCGATGCCAGGCCCAAGCGGCTCCGCCTCCGCCCGGAATCAGGACGTAGGTTGCCAACTCTGCTCAGTCGTTTTGAAGCGACATCCGGCCGGGAATGCGCGCATAGTTCCGGTCTCGCCCTCAGCTGGTTCGGTCAACGGTCTCGAGGTACTCGACGATCACATCCGACAGCAGCCCGGACCCGCGTGTGTTGAGATGCAGCCCATCTGCGTTGAACCTGAAGCCGCGACGGCGCGACTGCTCGTCGACCGAGCGACGGAGGAGGTGGCGCTCAAACATCGAGCTCAGCATGATTGAGAAGTTCCTATCCCAGGCTCTGCCGCCAGGATGAGCCTCGAGATCGGCCGTCATCCGCTCCCGGAGCGGCAGGTAACCCAGCTTGCGCCTGGCCGCTAGTCCGCGCACGATTTGCGCGTAGTCCCCCAGCAGCCGGTTCAAGCGCGTAGCGAGATCGTCGCCGGCGACCTGAAACGAACATAGACCAAGGTTTGCTCCCGAGGCCTGGAGTCGCTCGACGAGCGCTGTCAGGTCCCCCTCGAAGTCTGCCGTGCTGCGGTCCCCGAGGGCGTCGTTGCCGCCGGCCTGAACGACTATCGCATCCGGCTTGCAGGCCAGGACCGGCTCGACGCGCGCGAGCAGCTTGAGGCAAGTATCGCCATTGTGGCCGCCGTTGACGATCTCCCAACCAGGAAGGCGGTCCCGCACCGCTGGCAGCGCGTCGATCCCGACACGGCCATGGATTGTGCTGGCGCCGAAGACGACGGCGACGCGCTTTCCAGCCGGCCGCGAGCGCTTCAAGAACTGTGCCACGGATCCCTGGGGCGGCTTCGCAGACTGGTAGATCGGGTAGCCGATGGCGCCGATCGCCAGCAAGAGGAATACGGCGATGAGCCAGCCGATCAATCCCGTGCCGTGACCAGCTCTGCCCCCGCGCCGGCGAGCGTAACCTCGATGATCACGTTGCGGCGCCGCCGCATCATCCGAGTCAGGCTGAACAACCGCCCCGCAATCGGATACTTGGCATGTAGGGCGCGAAGTGTCGGGTCGACGGCGTCACGACTGAGGATTCTGCCGCGGCCGGAAAGAGCCGGTCCGAGTGGGTTCCCCTTGCTGTCGCTCGGGGTCAGCTCAACTCTGGAGTCGTGGCGCAGGCGCTTCAGCTTGCCGGCATCGTGCGAGGAACGCACCAGCAGTCCATTCGTTGTCTCAACAAACAGCACGGGTGTGCTCACCTGGCCTCCCGTCACGGCGGTAGGTGACAAGGTTCACGAACCGAGCGCCATCAAGAGCGCTTGCGCGCGCGACCGCTGTGGCCATCCGTCCAGCTCCCAATTTCAGACTCCACCGTGTCGTGGCGAAATATATGACGCGACACGATGTCGTGTCAAGTAGTATTTCAGGGGTGCCGCGGAGCTACGTGCTGCGCTCGCGGGCCGAGACAGCTGCCACGACCCGTCGGCGCATGATCGAGGCCGGGCGCAGGGTCCTCAGCGCGGGCGACGTGCCAAGGCTCGACCTGGTCGCCGTCGCACGGGAGTCTGGCGTGGCTCGGTCTACGATCTACCTTTCGTTTGGCTCGCGCTCAGCGTTCTTGGACGCGATCGCTGAAGACTCGCTCGCTCGGGCGGGCTTCGGCCGGCTGGGTGAGTACTTCGTGCTCCCGGACGCGACTGAGGCGATGGAGAAGAGCCTGGCGCAGGGCCCGCTTGTATACGCGTCCGAGCACGCCATCCTGCGGAGAATGCTGCTGCTCGCGCAGCTCGACCCCGACGCGGCCAAGCTCTACCAGGCGCGGCAAAAAGCCCGCGCTGACTCGATGCGCGAGCTAGCGCACCGTCTTCATCGCCAGCACGTGCTGCGGGCGGGCATTTCGGTCGACGTTGCGGCGTCGATCCTGTTCGTGCTCACGAGCTTCGAAGCCTTCGACCAGCTCTATTCGACGTGGGGACTCGACGCAAAGACGTGCGGTTCCCGGCTCGTGGCCGCGGCTCAGGCGTCGCTTCTCGCATCGAGCCCCGAAATCAGGTCAGCCCAAGCCGCAGCGGATGGATAGCGAATGTCGGGTCGAATCCCGCCCGGGCCTATTTTTGATAGCAACGCTATCAAGTTCGAATTGGCTGGCGGCGGCTCGACCAGGCGGACGAGGTGTAGTACCTCGACCTGGGTCGGCGGCCTCGAGTTCGCATGCCGACTCGCGTGCGCGGCGAGCAGGGCGAGTGCCTTAGGTTCGACTGACCTCTGAGATGATTCCGGCTCATGAACCGAGTTGATCGACGGCTCGCGCTCGTCACTGGAGCATCGTCAGGAATAGGCCGCGCCTTCGCAGATCGGTTAGCTGGGGACGGCTACGACCTCGTCGTAGTCGCCCGACGCGAAGAGCGGCTGCGCCGCCTCAAAGACGAACTCGAGCGGGCTCACGAAGTCTCCGTGCGGCCATTGGTGGCCGACCTCTCAACGGAGCACGGGCTTGAGTCGGCAGTGGCGGCGGCCGCCGATCCCGCGATTCGAATGTTGGTTGACTGCGCCGGCCTTGGCCATTACATGCCGTTCGTCGATCTGCCGCCGGAGACGGCTGACGAGCTGGTGAAGCTCAGCGTGTTGGCGCCGGTGATGATCATTCGCGCCGCACTGCCTGGGATGGTCAAGCGCGGCGATGGCGCTGTCATCAGCGTTTCGTCACTGCTGGCTGTGAGCGGAGGGGTCGACGTAGCAATCCTGCCCAAGAGGGCCGTGTATGCGGGCAGCAAGGCATTCATGCTCACATTCATGCAGCTGCTCGCGGTCGAACTCAAGGAAACCGGGGTCAGAGCGGTGGTCGTCTGCCCAGGCCAGGTCAAGACTGAGTTCCACTCGCGCCAGGGCATCGACCTTTCGCAGTCGCCCCGTATGGAGCCTGAAGACGTCGTGCGAGCGAGTCTGGTCGCCCTCGCGCAGGGCGAGGTGATTTGCGTGCCGGCGCTGGAGGACCGGGCACTGCTCGAGGAGCATGCCCGCGCGGAAATGAACCTAATGATGGTCGGGCGGAACGCCGTGCTCGCTGACCGCTACACGAAGTGATCTTCGATGGGCGGGTTCGGCAGGTGGTCTAAGGGCGAGCATGCCGAAGGTGATTTCCGTATTGAAACGAACGTTCGTGGACGTCGATAACCTCGGCTCTGCCATAACGGATTCGACTTGGTGTCCTTAGGCGATGGCGATACCGAGCGGGTCCCACTCGGCATTTGGCCAGTCACTTCGCAAGCCCGGCTTGCTCCAGGCAGGTAACCCTGATGGGTATGAGTTGGCACGCGTGAGTGAGCAACGGGTGAGCCTCAGCGCTCTGGCCGGACACCTGAAGCCCACCGGCCTCGCGGCCCTGCTGTCCTTCGGTGCCGCCGCTGTCGGCTCTATCACGTGGGGTGCTCTGATAGTCGCCAACGCGCGGCTCTCGCCGTCGATCCCTTGGTCGGTGCCCGTGATGGCCGCGGTGCTGCTCGCTTACTGGTGGTATCTCGGCGGTCGCGGGTGGCCTCGCCGGACGCGGGTCGCGCGAGCCGCCCTGCTCCGGGCGCGTCTGGTACCGGCCCGGGTCTTCGGCCTCGCCTGGCTGGGGGGTGGCCTCGCGCTGGTCGCGCTAGCGGGCTTGTGGGTCGTCCTCGTGCAGCTGACCGGCAGCGGAGGCAACCCGACCGAGTCTCAACTACAGGGCTACCCGCTAATCCTGGTGGCCCTTGCGATCGCAATGGGTTCTCTTGTCTCGCCGATTACCGAGGAAGCCTCCTTTCGCGGCTACGCTCAGGTGATCCTCGAGCGACGCTATTCACCGCTGATCGCGATCGCCATCTCGTCGGCGTTCTTCGCCGCCTGGCACGGGCCGACGCAGGGTTTCTTCTGGTCGAAACTGCTCTTCTTCTTTCTTGTCGGCGTCGTGTTCGGAACGATCGCATACCTCACCGGCTCCACCCTGCCGGCGATCCCGGTGCACATCGCGGGCGACCTCGTGTTCTTCATCGCGATATGGCCGCAGGACGCGCACAGACAGCTCGTAGGTCGAGGCGGAACCGACATTTGGTTCTGGATCTCGGTGGGTCAAGTAGTTGTCTTCGGCCTCCTGGCGGTCCTGACACTCCGCATCCTCGCCGCGATCCGGTTGGCTCTCCCGGCGAAGGCCACGGCTGGGGCGCCCACGGGTTAGTCCGAAGGCGACCGTCGTCCCTTCTGCTGCGACCGCCTCAAGCTGTCGGGAAATCCTCCAATCTAAATCTGAGAATCGGTATAGCAGTTGTCGCCTCGAATCCGGCCGGGGCACCAACTCAGCCTTGAGAGGGCGAGCTTGTCTTGGCGCCCTGCGCGCGCCCGGCCAGGCTGAGATCGCGGCTTCGAATCCCGCCGGGGCTAGCAAACCGGGTTGTTCGCTCACGCTGAGTGGGCGATCTTCAGCTCGGGCGCGCGGGTGTGACACTGATGCCACCCATGCGGGTCTTGTTCTCCTGTCGCCCAGCGTTCGGGCACTACGCGCCGCTGGTGCCACTTGCCGATGCGCTCGTCGGCTCAGGCCATGAGGTCTGCTTCGCCACAGCCGCACCGCTGGACGATGCCATCCGGCGCGACGGTTTCGAGGTCCATAGGGCAGGCCTTTCGCTGTCCGAGATCACGGCGACGCGAGAGCTCGACCCACGGTTCGCCTCTGCGCGTGACGATCTGCGGCTATTCCGGCCGCTCAATTTTGCCTGGTCTTTCGCAGGGTTCGAGGTACCTCCTCGACTGTCCGACCTGCTTCGGATCGTTGAGCAGACGAAGGCGGATCTCGTCGTCCACGAGACCTCTGAGTTCGCCGGACCTCTCGCGGCTGCCCTGACTGGCCTCCCCGCGGTCAACCACAGCTACGGGCCTCTCGTCGAGGCTGAGGTCATGGCGGCCGCTGGAATATCGGCCGCGGAGCACTGGACTGCGAACGGTCTTCCGCCCGTTGATCGGGGAGGAATGTACGGACGTCTCTACCTCGACATCACCCCGCCCAGTCTCCAATTCAGTGAGATTGCCGGCGTGCCCGTCGTGCAGCCGATTCGACCAGAGCCCTTCCGGGCCCGAACCCCTGAGCCGGCTCCCTGGCTGCTTGAGCTCGGCCGCCGCCCGGTGGTGGCTGTGACCCTTGGCACCGTTCACGGCCGCCGGCTGGACGTTTATCGCACCGTGATCGAGGGGTTGGCGACCACCGATTTCGATGTTGTCGTCGCCACGGGCAGTGCCGCCGTGACCGCCAGCCTCGGGCCGCTGCCGGCAAACGTTCAGGTCCACGACTGGGTGCCCTGGGGCGACCTACTGGAGCGCTCCGATGCGGTGGTCGCGCACGGCGGCGCCGGCTCGACCTTGGCGGCACTCTGCCAAGGAGTGCCGATGGTGGTCATCCCGCTCGGCGCGGACCACTTCACCAACGCCCGAATGCTCACCTCATCCGGCGCTGCCCTGGTGCTCGATGACGATCATTTGAGTCCCGAGTTGGTACGCGAGGCGCTGGCGGTCGCCGTAGGCGAGAGGGCGCGGTCAGCCGCCCGTCGGATTGCCAGCGAGATCGCGGCGATGCCGTCGGCGGAGGCGGTCGTGCCGGTGCTGGAAGCGGTGACGTCTACCGCTCCACGTCGGTCAAGCGGAAACGAAGGACGGCTATAGCGGTGGTCGGGTCGAATCCCGCAGGGGCTCGGCCTCGGTTCGTTGGATCATCTGCCTGGTGACCCGGCTCGCCGTCATCAACTGGGGCACAGGGGATCGCGTTGCCGTGCTGATCCACGGCCTCAGCAGTCGAGCTGCTCTGTGGGGAGCTCTGGCGGGTTCGCTCGCTGAGCGTGGCTACAGGGTCGTCGCTCCCGACCTGCGCGGCCACGGGCGAAGCCCGCGTGGCCACTACTCGGTCGACGAGTGGGTAGCGGACCTACTGGAGGTCGTCCCGGCGGAGCCAGACCTCGCCGTCGGCCATTCCCTTGGCGGGGTTCTGCTCGCCGTTGCCGTCCCCAGCCTGCGTCCGCGGCGAGCGGTGTACATCGATCCGCCATGGATCGCCGGTGGTGATACAGAGCGGCGGATCGCGGATTTCGAGTCGCGAAAGCACCTCCCTCGCGACGCGATTGCCAGGGCCAACCCGGACTGGACTGAGGAGGAGACCGATCTTCGTCACGAGGGATTCGCCTTATGGGATGAGACGACCGCCCGCGCCTTCGTCATGTCACGGCGGAGCGACTACACGCCGTCCGGTCCGCCGCGGCAGCCATCGCTCCTCGTTCTCCCGGAAGTGTCGCCGTTGGTCCCTCGGCCCGTGGCCGAACGAATGCGGATGAGCGGATGGGCCGTCGAGATGGTCCCGCGAACGGGCCACTACGTCCACCTGGACGATCGCAGCGCATTTCTGAGGCGCCTCGTCAGCTGGTTGGAGACGGACCTGTAGCCCTCGAATCCCGGCGGGGACACCCAAATACCGTCGCAAATCACTCACACGCCGAGCAGGCGCTCGGCGTTCGAGTGGGCGATCTTCTCCTTGTCGGCCGCGCCGACGGGCAGGCCGTCGAGAAAGATCCGCCCCTCGTCGTTGCTGCTGTAGGGATAGTCGACGGCGAACATCACCCGATCGACGTCGGCGACCGCCAAGAGGCATTGCAGCGGCGGGTATGAGAAGAACCCGCTGGTGGTCACGTAGAAGTTCTCGCGGAAGTACTCCTTCACTTCGCGCTCCAGTCCGGTCGCCCGCTTGGAGAGGGTGCTGTTCGTCCGCTCGAGCATGAACGGGAGCGCCTCACCCATGTGCCCGATGATCACCTGCAGCTTCGGGAAGCGATCGAAGACGCCGGCCGCGATGAGCCGGAGCGCATGGAGCCCGGTGTCAACGTGCCAACCCCAGGCCGCGATCGAAAGCCAGTGGCCGGCGGCGGGCGGCAGCCCCTCGTAGCACGCCTCTCGGATGGCCGCGGGCGGTAGTCCCGGATGGAGATAGATCGGCACCCCGAGTCGCTCCGCTCGCTCGAAGATCGGCCAGAACGAGCGGTCGTCGAGGAAGCTGCCGCCGGTCCGGCCGTTGATCAAGGCGCCCTTCAGCCCCAGCTTCGTCACCGCACGGTCCAGCTCGTCGGCGGCCGCTTGCGGCGCGGGGGTAGGCAGAACCGCGAAACCGCTGTAACGGTCTGGGTGCCGCGCGATGGCATCGGCCAGGAAGTCGTTGGCCTCGCGGGCGAGCGGTACCGCAGCGCCGGCGGGGAGCGACTCGACGCCCGGCTGGGTCTGCGAGAGGACCTGAAGGTCGATGGCGGCGGCGTCCATCGCCGCCAGCCTGCCTTCGTCCAGGTCGGCGAGGCGGTCGATGACTTGCGTGCCAAGGCGCAGCCCACGGTCGCCCAACTCGCGCACGCGTGCCGCCCACTCGCCCTCGGCGGTCGCCTTGCTGATGCCGGGTGCTGCGAAGTGCTCCTCCAGCGCGATCACTCTCACGCTGCGTAGCAGAGCACAGGGCTTGGGTCCGGCGTCGTCAGGGACGGTGTCGGTAGGGGCCGAGGCTTGGCTGCCCCGGCCCCTCGAAGTGGCTGGCTACTCCGGCGAAACCCGGTAGCGAACTGCCGGCACTTTGCGTTGAGTTAGGCCGCGGTGGCTTCCACGCGGCCCTCCTCGGCCAGGGGCCGCACACGGACCGCCAGGCAGCTCATAGCGGCCAGCACCACCACCGTTATGGGAACCAGCAGAGCGGCCCGGGTCGCGTCGACGAAGGCGTGGGCGAAGACCAGGTGTGCCACCGCCGCGATCTGCGCGGGCACGGCCGCGCCCGTCTCGCCAGCGCCCACCTGCAGGCCACGCCGGGCCACGTCTTCAAAGGCCTGAATGAAGCCGACCCGGTAAGGCTGCGGGACCTGGCCCGAGTAGCGCACCGCCTGCTCATGAAGAGCGAGCGCCAGGCGGTTCTGGAGCAGGGCGCCGATGGCCGCCCCGGCCAACACGCCGCCGAGCTCCTGGATGGTGTTGATCACGCCCGAGGCCACGCCGGCGAACTGGGGCTTCAGGTCGCGAGTGCCCAGGCTGAAGACCGGAGTCCAGACGCAGCCCAGGCCCAGGCCGGAGGCGATCAGGCCCGGCAGGAGGACCCAGCGGTTGAGGTCGGCGGCCATGGCCAGGTCGATGTAGGCGACGCCGGCCGCGAAGACCAGCAACCCCGGGATCAGTAGGTACTTGCCGCTGACCTTGCCGACCAGGCTGCTGGCCACCCCGGAGCCGACCATCATGGCCAGGGGCTGGGGCGCGATGGTCAGGCCGGCCGCGATCGCGCTCAGGCCGAGCACCGACTGCAGGTAGATGGTCAGAGGCAGATAGACGCCCACCATGGCGAAGCCCATGGCGGCCATGACCAGCGACATCAGGCCGAAGTTGCGGTCTCGGAAGATGCCGAACGGCAGCAGCGGCTCGGAGCCCTGCCGGCGGCTCTGCTGCACGAGGAAGGCGCCCAGCAGGAGCAGGCCGGCTCCGATGATCTCGGGGATCGTCAGCCGGCCGGCAACCACGCCCCAGCTGTAGCGCTCGCCCTCGATCAAGCCGAACACGACGCCCAGCAGGCCCAGGGTGGCGAGCGCCACGCCGGCCAGATCGAAGCGGTGCTTCACCCCGGAGCGCAGGTCGGGAACCAGCACGAAGGCGGCGCCGACCGTGAGCAAGCCAACGGGCAGATTCACGAAGAAGATCCAGCGCCAGCCGAAGTTCGTAACCAGGAAACCGCCCAGCAGCGGACCCAGGAGCACGCCCAGGCCGGCGACCACGCCATAGACGGCGAAGACGCCGCCCCGGCGGTCGGGCGGGAAGAGCTGGAGCATGATCGGCATGCCTTGCGGCGCCGCCACCGCCGCGCCCAACCCCTGCAGGGCGCGGGCGGCGATCAGCTGCTCCGGTGTCTGGGCCATTCCACTCAGCGCAGAGGCGGCCGTGAAGAGCGCGATGCCGGCTGCGAACAGATTGCGGGGTCCCGCCAGGTCGCCCAGGCGTCCAAAGGTGATCAGCAGCACGGCGTAGACGAGGCTGTAGGCGTTGAGCACCCAGAGCACCTGGTCGAGCCCGGCGTGCAGGCCCGAGACCAGGCTGGGGATGGCGACATTGACGATCGTCACGTCCAGCAGGGTGATGAAGAGGCCCAGCGCCAGGACGCAAAGCGCGGCCATGGGGTTGCGGGCGGTCTCGGTCGGAACCACGTGTCGAACCTCCTTATTCAAACGGTGTTAGTCTGTGGTGGCGACAGTCTACAGCTAACACCGTTAGAGAAGTCAAGGCATGATGAAATCCAGAGGATCGGGTCGGGACCGGATCGTGGCGGCAGCTCTCGAGGTGGTCCAGGAAGAGGGGCTGGAGGCCCTTTCGATGCGAACGCTGGCGGACCGCATGGGGGTCAAGGCCGCCTCTCTCTACTGGCACGTGCGCGACCGCGAGGAGCTGGTCGAGCTACTGGCGGACGCGGTGCTGCGCGAGGTGAGGCTCCGGGAAGGCGGGGAGTGGAGGGCGTCGGCGCACCGGCTGTGCACCGAGCTGGCTGCAGCAGTCGGACGCCACCGGGACGCGGCGCGCCTCCTGCTCAGCGTCCCGGGCGTCCTGGAGCGCTCGCCGGTCCAGGCCGGGCTGACCCGGACACTGGTCGAGGCCGGCCTGCGGCCCGACCTGGCCCAGGAGACGGCGACCTTGATGCTGGTCGCTGTGCTCGCGGCCACGAGCCGGCCGACCGAGGCCCCGGCCGCCGAGCCGGGCCGCCCCGTGCAGGTGAACATCGACACCGGCTCGCGCGGGGTGACGCTGCGCGCCGGGCCGCCCATGGTGGAGCTGCTGCGCGCGGCCCACGACCCCACCGCGCCTGCGCCGGCCATCGTCCGCGGCGATGTCGTGATCGTGCGCCGGCGGCGGGGCATGGGCTCGGGCGAGGTCGAGCTCAACCCGGCCCATCCCTGGCGCGTCAAGGTCCAGGCCCCGACCTGGAACACCGTGCTCCACCTGGCAGGACTCGACCTGCGCGAGATCCACCTGGACAGCGGTGCCGTCGGCGTCGAGGCGGCGCTGCCCGCGCCGCGCGGCAGCGTGCCCATCCATGTTTCGAGCGGCGTGGTGGACGTGCGCTTGCGGCGGCCACCGGGAGTGCCCGTGGTGGCCGACCTCTCCACCGGCGCGGTGCAGATCCGGCTGGACGCCTTCGCCATCGGCGCCACCACGGGTGACGTGCACTGGGAGAGTTCGCCCGGGGCCGCCGCCGGCGACCACTACCGGCTGCGCATCTCCAGCGGCGCCTGGCGGGTCACCCTGGAGGAGGACGCGGCGCTGGGGTTGGAGCCGGCGGGCGGGGGGCCGCCGGCGATCGGTCGGGCCGGGATCGCGGCCGCGCTGGACCTGGTGCTGGACGGGGTCGCCAGCCGAATTTCGCGTTAAAGGGCGCGCAAATTCGGCCTTTTTGTTGCATCCTCTGCGACCGCGGCTACCCAAAGTAGCCAGGCACGCGAAAAGGAGGTGACGGAAATGGCGAAGAAGAAGGCGCCGGCCAAGAAGGCCGCACCGGCCAAGAAGACCTCGGCCAAGAAGACCGCGGCCAAGAAGAAGTAGTCCGCCATCATGTTCACTCGAGCCGGCCGCCCCTAGCCGGCGGCCGGCTCTGAGCCACCGGCTCCACCGCCGCCACCAGCCATTCCTGGTCGCGCGGTCGCACCAGCGTCCAGTCCTGTTCGCAATCGGTCACGGGGTCGCTGCACGTCACGCGCACCCTCACCATCGCGGCCGGCTCGGATCCCATGAAGCCCGTGCGTGCGATGCGCAGCTCGCCGGTCTCAAGCCCGACCAGCGTGATGCCGCCGCGCCGAAAACGCCGCGAATAGTCGATCTGGATGCTGAGCGCCTGCCAGGCGTCGGTCGTCATCACCGTGCGCGCCACCCTGGCGTCCTGCCGGGCCCAGGCTTGCTGCACCAGCACGAAGGCGCGTTCGACCTCGGCTCGCAATCGCGTCTCGTCGAGCTCATGGAGATGCTGCCCTTCGAGCAGTCCCTGCCAGCCCAGCGGCTGCACGCCGCGCTGATCCTGCGTGCCCAGCAGAGCGAACGGGTCGGCGTGGACGATGCGGCCGAAGAAGCGGTCGAGGCCGGCCTTGACGGTTTCGTCGAAGGCTTCCCGCGCACTCTGGACGAGCAGAAAGAGGAGTCCGGCGGGGACGAACCAGCCCAGCGACTCCCGCAGCGGTGAGCCCACGTAGATCGGCATCGGAAGGGCGAAACGGAGGTCGCACTCGAAGCCGGGCGGAGCTTTGATGACGCAGCCGTATCGGTGTCCGACGAGGCTCTCCGCCAGCACCACCAGGGCGGGGTAGAAGATCCAGGGCGGCGGGTGCAGGATCAGGTAGGCCATCGCTCCGGCGCGCTGTCAGCGCAGGTAGGGAAGCGTGCCTGCGCGCCAGTACAGCCCGTCCTGGCGTTGCATCAGCTCCTCGTCGACCAGGTAGCGACGCAGGCTGGCGTAGTCGGGGTGGTAGCGGCCCAAGATCTCGTTGACGGTGCTCTCGTGATAGCGCTGCGCCGGGCGGAAGTGGTCGGCCAGCCAGGTCAGGATGACGCGGCGCTTGCGGTTTTTGGCGGGGATGGCGAGCAGCCGGCCGTCGGGCAGGAACGCGTCCATCACGCGCTGCACGTAGCGAGGGTCTTCCACGCGGGAAAACTAGCGCTTCAGGCGTCGCGCTCCCGCCAGGCCGTGGGTCGCACGTGGAGGATGACGCGGACGGCCCGATCCTTCACCTCGATCGGGTGGCCTCGGTAGCGCTTGGAGAGGACGTTGTAGAAGTCGCCCTCGGGATCGTCCTCGATCTTCTCGACCACGCCACGCATGGAGAGGTAGCGGTAAGGCACCTCGGGATCGACGATGGAGAGAGAAACCCGAGGTTCGCGCTGGATGTTGCGATAGTTGTAGCGCTCCCTCGTGTGTGTGAGCTTGATCACCTGATCGCTCGGATCCCACAGGAACCACATGGGCGTGGCCTGCGGGGCGCCGTCGGGCCGGACGGTGGCCAGGTGGGCGAAAAGCGGTCGCTCCAGGAGGTCGAGGTGGCTGTCGGGCGGCTTCATCCCGCCTAGCAAAGCACGGAGGTTGTGCCGGACGTCATGAAGACAAAGATCCTGTTCGTAGCCGGGTTCGGTCCGATCGCCGCCGACGTCAAAGACTCGCGCCGGCTGTACGAGGAAACCCTCGGCATCGGTTTCCAGGTTGAGGACGGCAATTACCTGCACACCGAAGAGCTGAAGGGGGCCCAGACCTTCGCGATCTGGCCGCTGTCGCAAGCGGCAGAATCGTGCTTCGGCACCGATCGCTGGCCAGAGGGCACCGCGGTGCCCCAGGCCTGGCTGGAGTTCGACGTCGAGGACATCGACGTGGCGACCAGCGAGCTGGAAGAGCGGGGTTACCGCCTGATGGTCAGCAAGCGCACCGAACCGTGGGGCCAGGTCGTGAGCCGGCTGCTGAGCCCGGAGGGCTTGCTCGTGGGACTAACGATCACGCCCTGGATGCGAGACGACCAGCCGAAGGCTTAGCCATCATGGTGCAGCCAGTTCGGACCACCGTGCCGGTGTAGCTCAGCCTGGCAGAGCAGCGGCCTTTTAATTCGCCTGGAGGCCGTCCGCGAGGATCCGAGGAGGGTCTTTTCCAATACGAATCCGGCAGGGTCGGTGCCGGCGCGTGCCGCGATGGCCTCCTGAAACCCGTGGTTTTGGCCGTCAAATTGGCCGTCAAGCTCGCTGGGAGCAACTGGTGCCGACCCTCGCGGATCCGAATCCCGGACGCTCGGGGTTAAAAGCTGGCCCTGGGCCCGTCCGCGGGGTGCCGCCGGAGGCCTTCCGATACGGATTCGAGGAATGTGAGTCCGTCGCGGACCGCCTACGGGTGCGGTGTGCCGCGGGTTTGGTGGTCAGTTTGGTGGTCAGATTCAGGAGGAGCTCGGCCTGGGCACTCTCGCCTCGGCAAGGATCGCGTCGAAGTCGATTCCCTCCTCGGCGACGAACTGAACCTTTCTGGGCCGATCGCGGCGCGAGTTGAAACCCCAGCGCCATTCCGAGCCAGGCGGATGGTCGCGGCTCAGCACGTCGACGACCCTCTGCCATTCCGCCCGGTCGAGCTCAATCTCGCGGGCATTCCTCCACGGCCGGTGCTCCGGCGGCTCGAAGTCAGGCACCCGCACGCCCCGCTGACGCAGCGCCGCGACGGCGGCCTCGGACGAAACCCCGAGCTCGCTGAGGATCGAGCCGATCATGTCGTTGTTGCGATAGAGCACCGCCACTGCCCACTCGTCTGGGGTGGGGTTCGCTCGCCCCGCGGCTGCCGCAAACCCATGGGCCCAACCTGAGACTTCGTGAGAGGCGGGATTGCTCGTCGTCCATCTCGAGCGCGAATAGCGACGGCGCTTCCCGTTGACCACATTGAGCTTGCTGACCTGAGAGGACAGGGCCTGGTAGGTAATGCCGAGCTCGGCCAGCGCCGTGGTTGCTAGGCAAGGCTGCGCGAGCACGGCGAGCAGGTAATGGCAGGGGCCGATCCAGTTCTGCCGTGACTTAGCGGCCTCCGCAGCTGCCCTGACGACCATGACCCAATCTATCCTCGCGGACCACACGCAGCATGCTCACGCCCTCGTCCGGGGCGGCGGGCGCGCGTATGGCGTCCGCTGATCCGCGATCCGCACGGCCGGAACATCGGTGACGCCGCGACATGGAAGAACACGTCCCAACCGCGACGCTTGGCCTCCAGGTCGTGGATGCCGAGTGGTGTCCCGCCGTGCAGCGACCGAGACCATCGAAGGTCCTCGAGCTTGGCCGAACCCTGTGGCGGCCTGGTAGTGACCGGCAGAGTGGCTACTCTCATCCGGTGCAAGTCCTCGTCACGTACGACAGCGAAGCTGACGCCGGCTATGTGGCGCTCGTGAGAATTGCGCCAGGCGACGCCGTCCGACAACAAGCGGTCCGTGTCGCGGATCGCGGCGAGCTGGTGCTCGACTTTGATACGGACGGGCGCCTCCTCGGGATCGAAGTCCTGGGCGCCACCGCCATCATGCGTCCGGAAGTCATCGCTGCCGCCCTCCCGTCAGGGCAGGGTCTCGACAACTGGTAACGGCTTGGTCGTCAGTCTGTCCGTCCGGGAGCTACATGAGGCGCTACGGCGTGCAGCCGGCATTTCCAGCTCTCGGAGGGATAGTTCAAGGCCGTCCGAAGGGGTCTGCTCGTATTCAAATGGATCCGCGACATACCGCTCTCAACCACGGACGGCCGCCCCAGTTGTCGTCACGGTTGTCGTCAAGAATTTGGATGCTCGACAACTCGACCTAACCACCATACTGTCAATAAGCGGTGATAACCCGACGTGGCGTGGGCCGTGTGGTCCTGCAGGCAGGCCTCCTCGGGGTGGCGGTGGCCCTACTACTCCTCGCGTCCGCCGCCAGCCGCCCCGTGATCGAATGTCCACCGCCCGGGACCATGTTGCGTTGTCACAGCCTGACGGTGCCCATCTGGGATGGGCGATGGTGGACCGATCAGGCCAGGGCGGTGGTCCTCACGCTGGCAGGTGGCCTCGGCGTGGGGCTCGTCCTCGGGTGGATGGTAGCTCGGAGACTGCGGTCGCCGCGCCTGGCCCTACTCCTTGGCGCCACCGGATCCGGCGCAGCCCTCGGCGTCGCCATGGTCGCCGTCGCCACTCCGATCGTGCATGGGACGCCGGCCGTCCTCTGGCCTGTGATCTTTACCGACTATGTCCTCGCGATGACGCACCAGATAATTCCGACTGCGGCCTATCCGTTCTTCTGGCGGCAGTCGTGGGTGTACAGCACGGGCTCTTGGTTGCTGCTCATGCCGTTTGGGGCGGGCGTCGGGGTGGCTGGGGGCGCTTTCGGCTGGCCCACACAGCGTCGGCTCGCAGGTACGGTCAGCGGGCTGGCGCTGAGTCTCCTGCTCGCATACAGCATCGTGGGCTGGTGGGCGGTCGCTCAGACGTGGCAGGGCATCCCCGTTTAGCTACGGCTGATTAATCGGCGTTGGCGCGACGGCACGGTTGCCTGTGGCGTGGCAAAGTCAGCACGGGTCCCCAAGTCTCAGGCAGCTGGTTGCAGGATCACTCTGGAGTCCGCTGCCGCTGCGAACATGGCCGCTCACCCCGTGGACGATGCGGTTTGCGCGTTACCACAAGGCTCTCCCCGCGTTACCGGATCCAGACCGTGGTTTGCCAGAAGCTCGTCGCCGTGCTCGCGATCACGCAGCCCGGGGTATTGCCTGCGGTGGCGTGGGCGGCCTCAGTAGGCCAGCACCGCGCCCGGTTGATCCGGCAGGCGTGTTCGAAGGCCCTGGACTCGATCCGATCCGATGACGCTGTGCGCCCAGGTAGGGCTGCCCTGGCTTCACTGTGACGCCACGGATCACTTGGATGCACGTGATTCCGGGCCCAGTCAACGGGCCACCGCCAGGTCCTTGTCGTCGCCGTCCGCGACGATCGCAGTCATCGTCGTCGCGACGATAGTGCTGCTCGGTGTGCGACGGATTTTGCTGAGAAGGCGCGAGCGCTACACCGGCGACGAGACTGATGCCGACTGAGCTGTTTTCAAGTGCGGCGCCAGACGTCCGTTGGCGTCCGATCTGGGTCCCTCATGATCGCATCCGGCGCTGCTTAGTCTCCCTACGCCTAGCGTGGTCTACTCCGATACTTCGGTTTGGCCGTCAGTTTGGCCGTCGGGGAGGCGACTGCGGAGGACCGCGACGGGCTATGGGTCCTGCCGAGGAACGCCGAGGTCCGGCTGAACTCGTGATGTATGGGCAACAGGGCGCGGAGCACTCCGCCGGTGCATGATCGCTGGTACGGACCAGATCCAAGCGACCGATCAGATGCGTAGCAGCCGGCGGTCTGAAGCGCTCATGACAACCAAGCTTTGGGGTGGCCTCCTGATCCTGCTCGGAATCGGCCTAGTTGTAGTTCCCACTGACGTTGCTGACGGCGGCGAGCGGTGAGCAGCCGCCGAGCGCGGTGTGCGGTCGCCTCGAGTTGTAGAAGTACACCCATCGTGGCAAGGCGGCAAGACGGGCCGAGTTCGACCTGAAGAGCCGGGCGT
>DASUVY010000044.1:0-18197 GCA_036378695.1 Candidatus Dormiibacterota bacterium | reverse complement strand
GGTCCGGAAAGCGGCCACCGTCCGGGGCGCCGACGACTCCTCCAGGCGAGCCGTGAAGCTGAACCGGGCGGCCTTGATCCGGAGCACCGAAGAGAGTGTGACAGTCTCCACCCACGTCCTCGACCTCGGCGCGGGGCGCCCCGCTTCCGGCGTGCGCGTCGAGCTGTCCGCCACCGGCGGCGGCGAGCCGGTGGCGTCCGGTGAGACCGGCGCCGACGGCCGGCTGCGCTTCGAGGGCGAGTTCACCCCAGGCGAATACACGCTGGAGTTCCACGTTGGCGGCGCGGTCCATCGCGCCCTGACCCTGCGGGTCAGCCTCGACCAGGAGCGCCACTACCACCTGCCGCTGCTGGTCTCCCCCTACGGCCTGAGCACCTACCTCGGCTCGTGAACCCAGAGGAGCTGTTTGAGCGAACGTCGCCTCTGGCTCACAAGCGGCCGGAGGAGCTGAGCGAGGCCGAGAAGGTGGCCGCCCTCAACGCGCACCCGCGCATCGGGGCACGGGTGGCGGAACTCTCGGCCCATTCCCGGCGCGAACAGGGCCGGGAGGCGGACGCAGTGGTGGAGCGTGAGCTGGCGCGACTCAACGACGAGTACGAGCGCAAGTTCGGGTTCCGCTTCGTCGTCTTCGTGAACGGCCGGCCGCGCTCGGAGATCCTGGAGGTGCTGCGGCAGCGGCTGCGGCGCAGCCGCGAGGAGGAGATGCGCGAAGGGCTGGCCGCCATAATCGCCATCGCGAAGGACCGCGCGCAGAAATGAAGTACGAGATCGGCTACGGCAAGCACGCCATCTCCTTCTATCGCGCCCACGCCACCCCGCTCAGCGGTGTCCAGGCCATCCCCGAGTCGTCCTTCACCGGCCGCTCCAACCTGCTGCTGAGCGGCGTCGCGACCATGGACGTGCGCGGCGACAACTTCATGCCCGCCTACACCGAGGGCGACAACCGCGACGTGGTGGCCACCGACACCATGAAGAACTTCGTCTACGCGATGGCCCTCGAGTACACGGGCGCGACCACCGAGGGTTTGGCCGCATTTCTCGCGCAGCGCTTCCTGGACACCTATGAGCACGTGCGCGGCGTGCGCGTGCGCATCGACGAGCGGCCGTTTGAAGACCTCAGCGAGAAGCTGCTCGCGGCCGCCGGCGGCGACCACGGCATGGCGAGCGTCGAATATTCACGAGAGCGTTTGGTGGACGTCGAGTGCGGGCGCCTCGACCTGCGCCTGATCAAGCTGACGGGGAGCGCCTTCGCGGCGTTCCAGCGCGACCGCTACACGACGCTTCCTGAGGTGCAGGACCGTCCGCTGCACATCTACCTCGACGTGCGCTGGCGCTACGTCGACCCGCAGCCGGTGCTGTCGGGTGGCGCGCAGGGCCTGGTGCCGTCGGAGCAGGTGCGCGACCTGGTCGCGCACACCTTCGACGATTTCGTGAGCATGTCCATCCAGCACCTGGTGCACGAGATGGGACTGCGGCTGCTGGAGCGTTTCCCCACGCTCTCCGAGGTGTCCTTCGATGCGCAGAACCGCCTGTGGGACACCTCGGCCAAGTCGGAGCGGGACCCCCAGGTGCGCGTGTTCAGCGATCCCAAGCCCGCGCACGGCCACATTTCTTTGACGATGACGCGATGATGGCGGGACTCGTGCAGCGCTGGGGCCGCACCGGCTTCGCGCTGGCGGCCGCGGTCATCTGGCTGCTGCCGATGGCCGCCTGGGCCGGCTCCGTCGACCTCTATCCGGGCCCGCGGCCGTGGATCGCGTTCGGTGTCGGCATTGTGCTGCTGCTGGTTTGGGTGGCGCTGCTGGTCTGGGCGCGGCGGGTGCCGGTGCCGCCGCGGCCACACCGCTTCGACGTCGGGCAGATGGGCGGCACCGAGCGGCGCTGGCTGCTGGCCTGCGTCGCCTGCGGGCTGGTTGTGATCGGCTGGCTGAACGGCGCCGCGACCGTGGATTGGTCGCTGCTGCGCTGGAGCGCAGGCAGCGTCGTTTTTGTCGCGGCTTCGCTCATCGTGCTGGCGGCGGCGCTGGCCGGCACGCTGTTCAGCTGGCGGAGGGCGTCAGCCGCCGCGCGTAGACGGCTCGCCCGCTGAGGCCACGAATGTATACAAATGCCCACCGCCGGGCCCGCCGCGGCCAGGCGTTTGTATACAAACGGCCGCCTTAGCCTCCGCGCGTGGTCGGCTGGGCCAGGATCCACAGTGACGTCATTGTGTAGCCGACCATCAGCAGCAGCATCGGGTACTGGCTGAGGAGCGCATTCTTCGCGGTGCGGAAGCGTTCGCCCGCGCGCAGGTGCGCGATGTACACCGCGATCACGTGCCCGATCACGATCAGCACTACCTGCACGTACCAGACCACCGCCGCGTTGGCGAGCACGTAGCTGACGCGATAACCGCCCAGTCCGGGGATCAATGGGATCAGCTGCTGCGAGTTGACCGTCAGGTAGCTGTAGTTGTGCGCGGCGTTGTACACGAGCGCGATCGGCACCAAGGTGAGCGCGAAGGCGCTCATGGTGGCCGGTGCGTCGACCTTGACGTAGCCGAAGTAGATGACGAGCCGGATGATCAGCGTCAAGACCGCCAGGAACACCAGCGTCAGCGCGATGATCCCGGCGCCGCGCACGAGCGAAAAGCCGAGCGACCCCAACGGCAGCCAGAGCGGCTCCAGCGCCGTGCTGATGTTTTGCCACTGCTGCGTCGCGATCAGGCCGTCGAAGGCCAGTGAGCTGAGGGTCAGGATCACGAACACGACGCGGTCCCAGCCCGGTGGATAAGGCCGCAGCAGCCCCATGCCCCACGGCCGCAGCGCGAGGCCCTTGTCGGTCCGCTCCAGGGGGGAGAACCGGCTGACCAGGTTGAAGAGCATGGTCAGGAACTCCACCCGGTCCAGCCACGCCTCGCGGCCGAAGGCGAGCATGCCGGCCAGCGTGAACAGCGTGTAGACCAGCGCGATCGCGCCGACCAGCTTGGGCTGGTTGGCGACGCCCGAGGCCAGCTCCAGGAAGACGAACAGGTAGTAGAGGACGATGCCCGGCCAGATGCCGAGCCATCCGGGCAGCGCGCGCGGCGGCGGGTCGTAGAACCGGCGCAGCAGCGTGTCGAGCGCGGCGAAGGGGCTGAGGTACTCCCACAGGTTGCCGACCAGCCCGGTGAAGATGACCAGGCCCGCGTACATGTACACCCAGACCAGGTACTCGGCCGGGCTGTAGAAGGGGTTGTTGCTGCCGAAGAGCCCGGTGCCGATCACGAGCGTCAGCGCCGCGACGCCGATCGCGCCGCCCAGGAGCCGCGACCAGCGTGAACGGTCGAGCGCGGTCAGAAACCGACTGGGCCAGGTCCGGTAGCGGATCGCGGTGGGCCCCACCTTCTCCCCCATCAGCACCGTCACCATCACGAACGAGATCACCACCACCCCGCCCGCCGCGTACAGGTAGAGCGCCAGCGAGATCGGCAGGTCGTAGCGCGGTCCGAAGGCGTGCAGGAAGATCACGGATTGACCGTCAGCTTGCCGATCTCAGTGCCGGTGTCCTCGATCTCGATCACGTGGTCGCCGGTGATGCTCGCCGTGAAGGTGTGCGTGACCTTCTGACCGGGTTTCCCTTCGAACTTGATGTCGTACTCGTGCAGGTGGATCTCTTCGGCCTTGTCGGTGGTGATGCTCATGGTCACGTGATCGCCCTGCTTCACGCTCAGGCTGGACGGCGACATGGTCGTACCGGTGACGGTCACGTCGAGGGGCACGTTCGAGCCGCCGCCGCCGATGCTCTTGGCGATCAGGATTCCGCCGGCGATCAGGAAGACGGCCACCACGATGGCCACGATCACGATTCGATTTCTGGGCATGTCTGTCTGACTCCTTAGTTGTGATGTAGCGGTGTTCGGAAGGAGTCAGCGAGGAGGCGCGCGGCCGGGCCGCGCGCCCGGCACGCGCAGCGCCGCCAGGCGGCACGGTGCGAAACCCGCCGCCGCGGCGACCGGCGCCAGAGTGGCGACCGCCAGCGCCGGGGGCCGCTGCAGGACCCGCAGCGCCGGACCGAGCCGCGCGGAGAGGTGTCGCAAAGCCAGGCCGGCCAGCAGCGCCACCGGGAGCTGGCCCGCCAGCCCATAGCGGGCGGCGTCTAAGGAGGAGGAGCCTTCGAGCAGCTCCTGGACGAAGTAGATCTCGAGCTGCGCAGCGGCCAGCGCCAGCACCAGCCAGGCCAGCGGCCAGCCCTCGCCGGCTCGCGTACCCTCCCCCGCCAGCCGGCGTGCGGCCGCCAGCGTGACCAGGCCCGCCAGCAGGGCCGCGCCGAGCACGGCCAGGCTGATCTCGAGCGTGGCCGCGTAGTAGGCGTGGTGGACGCCTCCGCCGGGAGGGCCGCCCGGGTGGCGGAGCTGGGCTGCCAGCAGGTGGCCGAGCTGGCTCAACGGGATCGCGGCCAGACCCGTGATCCACAGGCGGCGCAGGCGCCTCATGCCGCCAGCATAGTGAGGACTGCTTAGCCTATAGAGCGCGTCTATGCTGCTCGTCCACATCGAGGGCTTCCTGGAGGTGGCCCGGCTGGGCAGCGTCAGCCGCGCCGCCGACGTGCTCTACGTCACCCAGCCAACGCTCACCGCGCGCCTCCACTCGTTGGAGCGCGAGATGGGTCACGACCTCTTCGTGCGCACCCGGCACGGCATGCGCCTGACCGATGAGGGGCGCGCCTTCCTGCCCTTCGCCGAGCGCGCGGTCCGCGCACTGCGCGACGGGCGGCGGGCGATCGACGAGGTCAGCAGCGGGCTGGCCGGCCAGCTGCTGCTGGCCGTGGCGCCCGCGGCCAGCACTTACCTGCTGCCGCCGGTGCTCGAGCGCTTCGTGGCGCGCCACCCCAGGGTCGAGATCGCGGTGCGCACGGGCCATTCGGAAGAGGTCCAGCATCTGGTCCTGCGAGACGAGGTCCAGCTCGGGATCGGCCGCGCCATGAAGCACCCGGACGTGGAGCTGATCCCGTTCCACGAGGAGGAGCTGGTCCTGGTGGTGGCCCCCGGACATCCCTTCGCGCGCCGGGCGGACGTGCAGATGACGGACGTCGGCACCCAGCAGGTGATCATGTTCGACCGCGCCTCCAGCTACTACGAGATCACCCAGGCGGCCTTCCTGGCGGCGGGCGTGCAGACGCGCAGCATGATGGAGCTCGACAACATCGAGGCCGCCAAGAAGATGGTCGAACGCAGGCTGGGGGTGGCCCTGCTGCCCCGGACTGCCGTCGACCGCGAGGTGGCCTCCGGCGCCCTGCGCCTGGTGCGGGTCGCCGACGCCCCCGACATGCGGCGCACCATCGTGGCCATGCGGCGACGCGACTCGGGGCCGCCCAGCGGCCTGGTCGCGGCCTTCCTGGAGCTCCTGGTCAGCCCCGGCGCAAGCAAAACCTGATATCAGGTTTGTCAATACCTGCGATCCGAACATGCGATCGCGCAGGGCGCCAAAGCTCGGTAACGTGGGCCGCATCGACACCCGCAAGGAGGGACCCATGGATCTCCGGCCCACTCCCCTGCTCCCCGACGGTTACCGCGTTCCCGCCAGCCGGTGGGAGAACCAGAGCACGCGCCTGCGCCGGCTCATGGAGGAGAAGCCCTACGTCTTCGGCCCCGGCATCTTCGACCCCCACGGCGCCGAGCTCGTGATGTACTTCGGCTTCGACGCCGTCTACTTCAGCGGTTACTCATTCGCGATCGGCCACCTGGGCACCACCGACATGGACATCTACTCCAGCGTGGAGATCGCCGACGGCGCGCGCCGCATCGTCAGCGCGCTGCGCAAGTTCCAGCTCACGATGGCGCTGGGCGATCCCGACAAGGACGTGCAGCCGATCCACCTGGAGATCCCGCCGGTGGTCGCCGACATGGACGTGGGCTACGGCAACGTCTTCAACGTCATGCGCACGACCGAGCTCTACGTCAACGCCGGCGTGGCCGCGGCCCACATCGAGGACCAGGTCATGCCCAAGCGCTGCGGCCATATCGCGGGCAAGGCGCTGGTCAGCGCCGACGAGTACATCGCCAAGCTGAAGATGATGCGTGCGGTCTCCGATGACCTGGGGGCCCGCGACTTCGTGATCATCAGCCGCACCGACGGCGTCTCCGCGACCGAGGCGCCCGAGAGCAAGCGCGGGCTGGAGCTGGCCGTCGACCGCGCCCTGCGTTACCTCGACACCGGGATTCCCGACCTGCTCTGGTGCGAGTTCCCCACCGCCGAGCGTGGCCAGACACAGCAGTTCCACGAGGAGGTGCGCAAGCGCTTCCCCGACGCGCGCTTCGCCTTCAACTACTCCTCGTCCTTCAAGTGGATGAACGAGAAGGACCCCATGACCTGGGACGAGCTCAGCCAGATGGGCGTGAAGTTCATCTTCATCACGCTGGCCGGCCAGCACGCCATGGGCTACGGGTTCAGCCAGCTGCTGCACGACCTGAAGGAGCAGCAGCAGGACGGCTACATCGAGCTGCAGCGCAAGGAGCACGCGGGCAACGGCGAGGTGCCGACGAAGAGCCACCACCACTTCACCGGCGTGCCCTACCACCACAAGATGGGCGAGCTGCTGGGCATGAGCCACCGCTTCGGCAGCAAGGTCGACCCCAAGCTCTCCAAGGAGGCCGTGGTCTAGTCGCCGCCCTCCATTAAGGTGGGGGCCTGATGGACTCGGCGCTCCGCGTCCTCTATTTCCTGCTGGGCCTTTTCGTGGTTCTGCTCGCCCTGGGCGACCTCTTCGCGCAGGTCGTGGTGCCGCGCCCAGCCCGCGGCCGCTGGCGGCTCTCGCGCCTCTTCTACCGATGGTCCTGGCGCTTGTGGCGGTGGGCGGCCCTGCACGCGAGCCCGGAGGCTCGCGAGGACATCCTGGGCGCCTTTGCGCCCTTCGCCGTGATCTTCCTGCTCGGGATCTGGGTCGTCATGCTCGCCGTCGGCTACGGGTTCATGCTCTGGGCGCTGCGCGAGCAGACGCACCCGGTGCTGCGCTCCTACTGGGAGGCGCTGTACTTCTCGGCGACCTCGCTTTTGACCATCGGCTACGGCGACATCACTGCTTCGGCCGGCGTGGCCCGCGCCGTGGTCCTGGTCGAAGCCGGCACCGGGCTGGGAACGGTCGCGCTGGTGATCTCCATGCTCTTCTCGCTGTACTCGTCCTTCCAGCGCCGCGAGTCGCTGGTGATCACGCTGGACGCCAGCGCCGGCGCCCCGCCCAGCGGCGTGCAGCTGCTGGAGACGGTGCGCAAGTTCAAGATGCCGGACCACCTGGACCGCACCTTCGACGAGTTTCGCCTCTGGTCAGCCGAAGTGCTGGAGTCGCACCTTGCGTATCCCACGCTGATCTGGTTCCGCTCCAACCACGACAACGAGTCCTGGGTCAGCGCGTTGGGCGCGGTCCTGGACGCGGCCAACATGGTCCTGACGACGCTGGAGGGCGAGCCCAAGGGGCCGGCCGCCATCTTCGCCAAGGTGGGCGGGCACCTGGTCGAGGACCTGATCCAGATCGTCCCCGGACAGCACGATCACGCGGTCGGCATCGAGCGCTTCGAGTTCGACGAGGCCTGCGCGCGTCTCGAACGCGTCGGCTATCGCATCCGGCCCGCCGACCAGGCCTGGGCCGACTTCCAGGTGCGCCGCGCGCCTTACGCCTCACCCCTGAGCGCGATCGCGCAGCTGCTGGTGATCCCGCCCGCACCCTGGATGGGCGACCGTTCCTATCTGCCCCACGCCCTGCGCCAAACACACGATTGAAGATCTCCTTAGAGCAGTTCAACCAGATCGGCGAGGGCTATTTGCCCGGGCTGCTGGGCATCGAGTTCCTGGAGGCGGAGCAGGGCCGCCTGGTCTCCCGGCTGGAAGTGGCCCAGCGCCACCACGCGCCCAACGGCTACCTGCACGCGGCCACCGTGGTGGCCCTCGCCGACACCTCCTGCGGCTACGGCTGCCGGTTGAGCCTCCCGGAGGACGCGAGCGGCTTCACCACCGTGGAGCTGAAGTCGAACTTCATGGGCACCGTGCGTGAGGGCGGGATCCGCTGCGAGGCGCGGCTGGTACACGGCGGGCGCAGCACGCAGGTCTGGGATGCGACCGTGAGCTCAGAGGCTTCGGGAAAACCGATCGCCTTGTTTCGCTGCACTCAGATGGTGCTTTACCAAAAAGCTCCGTCGCCCACGAGCACGTAGAGGATGGGGCCGATGCCCCAGACCAGCGTCACGATGGCCCAGATCAGCTTCTTGGCCGTGGTCAGGTCGCTGCGGCCGGCGATGTTGATGAGACAGAGGATGAACGCGATCGGGTGCAGGAAGATCGCCAGCAGGATCTCGACCAGCAGCTTCACCGCGGTGGCATCCGGATGGCGCCGTCTAGCCGGATGGTCTCGCCGTTCAGCATCTGGTTCTCGACGATGTGCACCGCCAGGGCGGCGTACTCGTCGGGGCTGCCCAGCCGCCGGGGATGAGGCACCGCCGCGCCCAGCGACTGCCGGAACTCCTCGGACAGGGTTCCCAGCAGCGGCGTGTCGAAGATGCCGGGTGCAATCGTGCAGACACGGATCATCAGGGTGGCCAGGTCGCGCGCGGCCACGATCGTGAGCCCCACGATGCCGGCCTTGGAGGACGAGTAGGCCGCCTGCCCGACCTGGCCCTCGAAGGCGGCGACCGAGGCCGTGTTCACGATGACGCCGCGCTCGCCCTCCACGGGCTCGGTTTCCGCCATCCGCGTCGCGGCCAGGCGGAGCACATTGAAAGTGCCGACCAGGTTGACTTCGATCACGCGCTTGTAGGCGTCCAGCGGGTGCGGACCCTCGCGGCCGACGATGCGGTGGCTGGGACCGATGCCGGCGCAGTTGACGAGGATGCGCAGGTCGTCGACCGCCTCCACGGCCTCGGCAACCTCGGACTCTGAGGTGACGTCGGCTGCCACGAACTTGCCCTTGAGCGCTTTGGCCTCGGCTTCGCCGTTGGAGCGGGCCAGGTCCAGGATCACCACCCGGCACCCCCTGGCCGCCAGCGCCTTAGCGGTCGCCAGGCCGAGGCCCGAGGCGCCGCCCGTGATCAGCGCCCCGTGTCCGGCCGGATCCACACGGGCATAGTACGGGCGTGCCGGAGGTGGCCGCGTGGACCAGCGGCAGCTGGTAGAGCTGATCCGGCCGGCGCTGGCGGGCGCGGCCGTCGACGGCAGCTGGGCCGACTTCGGCGCCGGCGAGGGCAACTTCACCGCGGCCCTGCGGGGAGGTCCTGCCAGGCGCGGCGCTGGTTGCGGTGGACCGGGACGGGCGTGCCCTCGACCGGCTCGCCCAGCGATTGCCTGAGGTCGAGGTCCGGCGGGCGGACTTCCGAGAACCGCTGGGGCTCCGTGACCTCGACGGCGTGGTCATGGCCAACGCCCTGCACTTCCTGCGCGACAAGCGGCCGGCGCTGGAGCTGGTCCATGGCTACCTGGTGCCGGGCGGCCGGCTGGTGGTGGTCGAGTACGGCGCCGACCGCGGCAACCCGTGGGTGCCGCATCCCTTCTCGTTCGGGACCTGGCGCGCCATGGCCGAAGCCGCCGGGTTCGTGGACGTGCGCGAGGCCGGCTCGCTGCCCAGCCGCTTCCTGGGCTCGATGTACTGCGCCTGGTGTTTAAAGCCGGGTTAGGACGCGGTCGTCAGGTCCATCAGGTCGGCGCGCAGCCGCTTCTCCGACTCGCAGCGCAGGCGCTCGTTGACCAGCGGGTTGCCGGTCAGCGCGCCGAACTGAACCGCGCTGGCGACCAGAGCGCGGAGCGGGGTGCGTGCCACGACCGTTGCCGAAGCGCCGAGGCCGTCCAGCATGCTGGTGGCGCCGAAGTGGCCGCCCGGGCCGATGAGCCGGCGCTCCCGGCCCTGGATCGACACCGCGGCCAGGCCCTCTACGACCAGCCAGAAGGCCGGGTTGCGGTGACCTTCGCGGACGAGCACGGTGCCCGCTGAGACGGTGGCCTCGTCGAGGTGCGCGGCGAGGACCGACAGCTCGCGGTCATTGAGACCGGCGAAGAGCGGCGAGCGCCGCAGGTCGGAGAGCTTGCCGGACTGCAGACGACGTCCGAACGGAACTTGAACCATCACAACTCCTCCAACACTTGAATCGGCGCCGCGGTTGCGCTATTCGCCGATTGGGTGGGAGGACTCAGGTCAGGCGGTGCGGCCTCCGGGCGTGCGATGGCGCGGCCAGCGCGCCAGCACCAGGTTGGCGTTGACGCGGCGCAGGAGCTGGTCGATGTCGACCGGCTTGGTGATGTAGTCCACGCAGCCGGCGCCGAAAACCTCATCCGCCATGCCCGGCATGGCATGGGCCGTCAGCGCCACGACCGGCACATCCTGCAGGCGGGGATCCTCGCGCACATCGCGGGCCAACTCGAGGCCGCTCTCCCCGAGGACGTCGACATCCGTCAGGACGAGGTCGGGGTGCTCCAGCTCCAGCAGCTCGCGCGCGTCGGGCAGGCTGGCGGCGGCCAGGATGCGGTGACCCGCGTCCTCCAGGACGGTGCGTGTCAGCAGCATGTTGGCGGGGTCATCCTCCACGAGGAGGATGAGGGCCCCAACTCCCTCCTTCATCTCGCCGCCATTGTAAAGTGCCACCGGAGATTTTGAACTCGGTTAGCCGTCAAGCTGTTTGCTTGACGGCCCGGCCGCGCGTGCGTTTCACTTACCCGCATCGCGGCCCCGCATCTGTGGGCCGCCAGGCATTGGGAGGCGGAGATGCGGAAAGTGTTCATCGCGTTCGTGCTGGCGCTGTCGGGCGTGGCCATGACGGTGGTCACCGTTGCAGCCGACGGTCCTGGGTGGTGCTGCTAGCAAGGGTGAGCCGTATACTGACGCCGCAGTGCTCGACACGACTAACCGGCGTCAGCGGCTACCAGGGGTTGACGTGCGTCCCGACGCCGTCAAGCAGGCCCGAGCGGAGTCGGGGCTCAGCCTTGCCGACGTAGCCGGCGGCCGCGTCACCCGCGCGGCCATCCACCTGATCGAGACCGGGCGGTCGCGGCCCTCCATGCCGGTGCTGGAGATGATCGCCGAGAAGACGGGCCGTCCGGTCTCCTGGTTCCTCGCGCCGGGAGGACGTAAGAGCGCGGCCGACATGGAGATGGAGGCGCGCGTAAGCGAACTCGAGCACCTGGCGGCCGCCCAGGACTATGCACGCGTACGGCAGCTCGCCGAGGAAATGTTGCAGCAGCCGCTTGGCGACGCCTTTGAAGCGCGGGTCCGGTATTTCCTCGGTCGAGCCCTTGTTCGCCTCTATGAGCCTGGGGAGGCCCTGTTCCACCTCGCACGGGCGCGCGCGATCTTTGAGGCCTTGGACGACAACTGGATGGTCGTCGAATGCATGGACTGGACCGCCGGCGCGATGTACCTGCGCGAGGATCCTGGCGCGCTTGGGCTGCAAGAGGATGCGCTGCGGCTCTGCCGGACCCTGGATCCCGTCCCTATCGAGACCGAAATCCGGCTGCTGACCAACCTGGCAGCGGTTTACACGCAACGTCGCGAGTGGTCCAAGGCCATCAAGCTCTATGAGCAGGTGGTCGATCGTGGACAGGATATGCAGGACATGGGCCGCCTCGCCCGCGTATACGCGGGCCTTGGGCTCGCGTACCGCAATCTCGGAGACATGACCAGGGCCGTCACCTACACGCAACGAGCAGCAACATTCCAATCGCTGCAGCACGACAAGGCGGCACTGGCCAAGGTCGAAGTCGAGTTGGCGGTCTTGCTGATGCGTCATGGCGACCACGTGAACGCGGAGAAGCACCTGGCCACAGCGCTGGAGAGCTGCCTCCAGAACAACCTCGAGGACCAGCGCGACCGGGTTCTGCTGCGGATGGCCGAGCTGCACCTCGACCGCGGCGACGGCGACCGGGCCCGGCGTGAGGCTCACGAGGCGACCCTCCAGGCCGAGCGCGATGACCGCCTGGCGACCGCCGGTGAGGGCCACGCCGTCCTGGGCCGGATCCGAGCCGCCGGCGCCGACCACGACGGTGCCGACCGGGAATTCGGCAAGGCGCTGCGGATCTTTGGCAGGCTCAACGAGCCGGAGCGGTTGGTCGAGACCCACCATGCATATGCCCAGGTATTGAAGGACCGGGGGGATGCAGCCGCCGCCTACCAACAGCTCGAGGCCGCGATCACGATCACGCGGCCCGGGCTCAGTACCCCGGCCTCCAAGACTGCTACCCGCGAGGTTTCCGGAACGGCCTAAGCCGCCGGCGGCTCCCCGAAGGCGCCGTGCGCCTTCAAGATGGCATCGGCCTCGGAGGCCTGCGGCCCTGCCTTGACCGCCACCAGCGAGCTACCCGACTCGACCTGCTGCTGGTAGTAGAGACCGACGGACCCCACTTTGGCGCCGCTGATCAGACCTCCGGCCAAGCCCCCGGTCGAGGCCCCCGTGGCGATGCCGATCAGCAGCGGGACCAGGAAGCCGCCCGCCACGAAGGGGCCGATGCCCGGGATCAGCCCGGTGGCCAGCGCTCCCAGGATTCCACCCGCGACGGCTCCGGCGCCGGTGCCCGCGGCCACACCCCGGGCGGCGGTGCGCCCGGCCGGCGGTTCCTCGACCGCGCCCGGCGCCAGGAAGCCGATGGCGTCCGAGTCGAAGCCGGCGTCCTGGAGCGCGTGTATGGCCGCTTCCGCCTCGGCTCGCGTCTTGAACAGGCCCAACACGGTGGTGTCGTCGATCATGCGATCAGCCTCCTGACCTCCTTTGTACGCGGCCCAGACCTACTATCGTCGGTCGGTTGGGTCTCTCCACGCTGCGGCTGGCGGTCGTCAGGCTCCGGCACCAGTGGCCGCTGGCCGCCGCCCAGGGACTGGGCCTGCTGGCCGCCGTGACCCTGGCTGTAACTGTCCCGCTGGTGCAGTCGATCGCCTCCGAAGCCGGGCTCCACAGCGTGGTGGAAAGGCTGGGCAGCAAGGGCTTCGTCACCATCGAACAGTTCAACGTGGCCTCGCCCGAGCAGTACAACGGCTTCCAGCGAGACGCCGCCAAGCGGGTCCGGGCGCAGCTGGGCGACCAGCTCACGCCGACAGCGCGCTACGCCGAAGGGCCGCGGCAGCCGGCGTACATGCTGAACGGCGCTCACTGGACCATCGACGACGGCCCTCAGCCCGACATCGCGACCTGGGAGCAGCTCGAGTCGCACGTGGCCCTGGTCGCAGGGTCGCCGGCGCCGGACAGCATCGCCGCGGACGGCACTTACAACTTCACGGTCTCGGCCGACGCCGCCCGCGACTACACCTGGAAGGCCGGCGACGTGGTGTGCTTCAACCAGCCGCCCAGCCCCAACTTTCGCATGGACTGGTGCGGCCGGTTGACCGGGACCTGGGCGCCTCGCGACGCCCACGACCCTTACTGGTCCGGCACCGTCCCCGGCCACAGCCTGATGCTCGGCCGGACCAGCTACTTCGCGCTGATCGCCTACCTCTCGCGGCAGCGCAGCGCCGGCTCGACGGCCAGCCAGGCCTGGGCGCCCGCCCTGGGCCACCTGCGGGCGCCCCAGATCGCGGCGTTCGCCAACCAGGTCAACCAGCTGCGCGGCGTGTTCGCCGTCCAGCGGGACGGGCTCTTCTCGACGGGGATCGACACCGGGGTCAAGGACTTCCGGGACCGCTACGACGTTGCCTCGTTCACGATTCAGATGGTCGCCGCGGCGCTGCTGGCGATCGCTCTGTATTCGGTTGCCTTCGTGGCCGGACATTTCCTGTCCGCCCAGGCGCCCACCCTGGCCGTGCTGCGCGGGCGCGGCTGGTCGCGGCGCCGAGTCTGGTCGCTGCTGCTCATCCAGTTCGGCCTGCTCGCGATCGCGGCCATCCCGCTCGGCCTGGCCGCCGCGTGGCTGCTCTCCCGCTGGCTGGGCAACCTGGTCTTCGGGGGCGCCACCCCCAACCTGGACGCCTCCGACCTGCTGGCCCAGGCTCCCTTCGGGCTCCTGCTGGCGGCGGCGCTGGCCGCCATCCTGGGCGGGCTGGCCCTGCTCGCCAGCCGGCGCAGCGTGCTGGCGGTGCGCCGGGGCCGCAGCCGCCAGGCGGAGCGGCCGTGGTGGCAGTGGCGCAACCTGGACCTGGTGGGCGCGGTGGTGGCCGTGCCCATGCTGGCGGAGGTCCAGCTGCAGGGTAGTGGTGCCGTCCGGGCGGCCTCGGCCGACAGCTCGGGCGATGCCCTGAACGTCGTGCTGCCGGCCCTGGCGCTGGCGCTGCTGGCGGTGGCGGCCCTGCGCCTGCTGCCGCTGGCGGGGTGGGGGGTGCGGCACCTGTCCCGAGGCCTGCCCGGCGCGCTGGCCACCTGGCAGCTGGAGCGGCAGCCCGTCCAGCACGCGCGGCTGGCGGTGCTGATGAGCTTCGCAGTGGCGGTCGGCCTGTTCTCCAGCATCTATGCCGCCACCGACCGGGCGAACTCAGCCGACCGCGCGGCCTACCGGTCGGGCGCGGACGTGCGGGTTCTGCTGACGGGCTTCAACACGACCCCGCCCGACATCGAGGGCGCGGTGGACGGCCTCAGCGGGGTGGCCGGGAGCAGCATGGCCTTCCGTGGGGAGGGGTCGCCCGGGCGGAGCAACCTGAACGCGACGGTCCTCGCCATCGACCCCGGCACCTTCCGGCAGGTGGCATGGTCGCGCAGGGACCTGGCGGCCGAGCCCATCGACCAGCTGGAGCAGAAGCTGGTCGACCAGGACCCCGACGGGGTGCGGCTGGCCGGCGAGCCGGCGCAGATCTCGATGTGGGTCTGGAGCTCCGGCCTCGGCGGCGAGCTCGGTGTCGACCTCACCGACGCCACCGGCCTGCCCTGCGTCTGCAGCTTCGGCTCCCTGAACTTCACCGGGGAGCGTGTGTTGACGGCTCCGGTCAGCTTCACCAGCCCCCCGCGATACCCGCTCCGGCTGCGCGGCTTCCGCGTCCACACCACCAATGACGGCCCGCATGACGGCGCGCTCGCGGTTGGCGACCTGCGCGGGCTGGCCCGCGATGGGACCAGCACGGTGATCGAGAGCTTCGAGGCCCGGGACGGCTGGTGGCAGGAATCGCAGGGCCCGATCAGCGACACCTTCGACCTGATCCCTGACCTCACGCACCCGCTCGCCGGAAAGCCCACGGCCACGCTGCCGGCGCATCTCTTCCGGGGCACCCTGGTCTTCCGGCCGGCGCCCAGCCAGCAGGCCCTGCCGGCGCTCGTCTCCTCTCAGACCCTGCAGGCGCTCGGGGTGGGCCTCGGCCAGGCCTTCCCGATGCACGTGGACACAGTGGTCGTCTTCGTGCTGGCGGTGGGGGTCGTGGACTACTTCCCCACCCTCTATCCCGGCCGCGACAACTTCCTGATCCTGCCCCGCGATTCGCTGCTCGAGCGCCTGGGGCACGAGCATTACTCCCTGGCCTGGCCCAACGAGGCCTGGCTGAAGTTCAAGAGCGACCCGGCACCCGCGGTCAAGCAGCTGCGCGGCACCGGCGACCTGGTCGATCTCGAGGCGCGGGGGTCACTGCTGGCCGACGCCCTCGGCGACCCCCTGCGCAAGGCGCTGCAGTCGACCCTCACGATCGGATTCGCGGCGGCCCTCGCGATGGCGGTGGTCGGATTCGGGCTGCACTTCCTGGTCGCGGCCCGTGAGCGGCACGCCGACTACGCGATCCTGCGCGCCAACGGCATGCCCGCGCAGCTGGTGCAGCGCAGCCTGGGCGCCGAGCAGGCGGTGCTGCTGCTCTACAGCATCATCGTGGGCGCGGCGCTGGCTCTGCTGTTGGCCTGGGCGATCTTGCCGTCGGTGCAGGTCAGCCCCGACCTGGAGGACCTGGTGCCGCCGACCCAGGTCCACATCGATCCCCTGGCCGCGGGCCTGGTGCTGGCGGCGGTGCTGGTGGTCGCCTTCGCCGCGGGCCAGCTGGCGAGCCGGCTGGGGGGTCGCTTCCACCTCCTGGACGAGCTGAGGCTGCTCGGATGATCGTCGACTGCGAGGGGCTGGTGCACATCTACAAGACGGCCGAGCTGGAGGTGGTCGCGCTCCAGGGACTGGACCTCCAGCTGCAAGAAGGCGAGACCATCGCGATCGCGGGCCGTTCCGGCAGCGGCAAGACCACCCTCATGAACATCCTGGCCGGCGCCGAACCGCCCACCGCGGGCCGGGCGCGGGTGGCCGGGCACGACCTGGCGCGCATGCCCGAGCCCGCGCGCGAGCGCTACCGACGGCTGGTGGTCGGCTACGTCTGGCAGCACTCGCACGTCAACCTCTGGCCGGAGCTGACGGCGCTGGAGAACGTGCAGGTGCCGATGCTCTCGGGCGGGGTGCCCGGCCGCGAGCACCCCGGCCGCGCCCGCCGCCTGCTCGAAGCGATGGGCATCGGCGCGCAGGCTCGCCGCCGGCCGGCGCGGCTCTTAGGCGGCGAGAACCAGCGCCTGGCCCTGGCGGTGGCGCTGGCCAACCGGCCGGCCCTGCTGCTGGCCGACGAGCCGACCGCGGAGCTGGACAGCTCCACCGCCCGCAGCCTGCTGGCGGACCTGGCCAACCTGCTCCAGGAGACAAAGACCAGCGCCATCATGGTCACCCACGACCGTCAGCTGGAGCGGTTCGTCGATCGCGTGATCCAGATCCGCGACGGCCGCACCAGCCTGGAGACGCGCTGGCGCGAGACCGACGCGGGCCTGGCCGCCGACGAGCTGGTGATCCTGGATCGCGCCGGCAGGCTGCAGCTGCCCCGCGCCCTGGTCGAGAAGCTGGGCCTGGGCGAGCGGGTGCGCGTGCACGTGGAGGACGACCACCTGAGGATCTACCGCGCGTGACCGGGGAGGTGGTGGCGGCACGGGGGCTGAACAAGCGCTTTCGCAGCGTGCAGGCCGTGCGCGATGCGGACCTGGAGGTGCGCGAGGGCGAGTTGGTCGTCCTCCTGGGCCGTTCCGGCGCCGGCAAGTCGACGCTGCTCTCACTGATCGGCGGGCTCGACCGCCCGGATTCGGGCACGGTGACGGTGGCCGGCCAGGACGTGCCCGCGCTGCGCGGACCCGATCTCGACCGCTACTTGCAGAAGACGGTGGGCTGGGTGTTCCAGACCTCGGGGCTGCTGCCGCTGCTGACGGCTGCCGAGAACGTGTCCTTAGCGCTGCGCGTGGGCGGGGCGGCAGAGCCCGCGGCCATGAAGGCGGCGCTCACCGCGCTCGATTCGGTCGGCCTGAGCGCGCGCGCCCAGCACCGGGGCAACGAGCTGTCGGGAGGCGAGCAGCAGCGCGTCGCCCTGGCGCGGGCCCTGATCAAGGCGCCTCACCTGCTGCTGGCCGACGAGCCCACCGCCCAGCTCGACACCGAGACCGCGCGCAGCATCATGACGCTGCTGCGGGAGGCTGCCGACTCGGGCACCGCCATCCTCTTCGCCACCCACGACGAGACGGCGACCGAGGTCGCCGACCGGGTGGTCAGGATGGAGGACGGCGTCCTTGCGGTTGCGGCCGGTAGCCGCTGAAGTCCGGCGGGCGCTTCTCGTTGAAGGCCGCCACCCCCTCGCGCGCCTCCTCGGTCTCGTTGAATATGGCCAGGCTGTCGAAGCCCAAGCTGCCGATGCCCGCGATGGATTCGCTGTCGGCGTTGAAGGAGTGCTTGAGCACGCGCAGCGCGGTCGGGCTGAGGGCCAGCATCTCGTCGGCCCACCGCCGGACCTCGTCGCGCAGCTCCGCCAGGGGCACTACCGCGTTGACCAGGCCCCAGCGCTCCATGGTGGCCGCGCTGTACTGGCGGCATAGGAACCAGACCTCGCGGGCCCGCTTCTCGCCCAGGATCCGCGCCAGGTAGGCGGTCCCGAAGCCGGCGTCGAACGACCCCACGCGCGGACCGGCCTGCCCGAACAGCGCGTGGTCGGCGGCGATGGTGAGGTCGCAGATGACGTGCAGCACGTGCCCGCCGCCGATGGCGACGCCGTTGACGGCCGCGATCACGGGCTTTGGGATGTCGCGGATGGTGCGGTGGAGCGTCTCCGCCTCCATCAGGCCGGTCTCGCTGGGCCCGTAATCGCCGGTCTCCCGGCGCTGCTTCTGATCGCCGCCGGCGCAGAACGCCCGGTCCCCGGCCCCGGTCAGCGCTACCACTCCCACCTCGGGGTCGGCCCAGGCGCGCTTGAAGCAGTAGATCAGCTCGTCGATGGTGCGATTGCGGAACGCGTTGTAGCGGTCGGGGCGGTTGATCGTGATCCAGGCCAGCCCGCGCTCGACCTCGTAGGTGACGTCCTGCAGCTCT
>DASUVY010000043.1:0-8151 GCA_036378695.1 Candidatus Dormiibacterota bacterium | reverse complement strand
CACCAGCCACTTGAGCTTGGCCAGGCCCTCCATGACCTGGTTGGAGTCGGGCCCGATCGAGCTGGCCGTCATCCCCGAGAGGATGACCCCCTCCATCTTGCCCTTCAGCGCCTGGTCGTAGATCGTGATCCAGGACGCGTTTGCGGCCGGCTTGGGGATGAAATCGAACGCGAACTCGTTGTCCTTGGTGGCGGCCCCGCCATACCAGGTCTTGAGGAGGCTGACCATGAAGTTGCCGTAGTTGCGCCCGAAGAAGTTCCAGGAGTTCGGATGTGATGCCTTGGAGGCCGACTGCGCGACGTAGTCGGCGATCGTCTTCTGGCCGGGCGCGGGGATCTTCAGGTATCCGGGCAGGATCTCCCAGGAGATGGCGTTGTCGGTGTTGCCCTGGATGTTGGCGTGGCCGCGCTCCGCGTTCATGCCGCCCCCCGGCCGCCCGATGTTGCCGAGCAGCAGCTGGAGGACGGCGGCCGAGCGGATCAGCTGGCCGCCCGTGGTGTGGTGGGTGAGGCCGACCGCGTAGACGATGGACATCACCTTGTCCGGCTTGCCCATCTCGCCCACCATCTCGGCGACCTTCATGAAGTCGGCCTTGGGGATGCCGGTGATGCGCTCGACCATGTCGGGCGTGTAGCGCGAGTAGTGCTGCTTCATGAGCTGGAACACACTGCGCGGGTGCTGCAGCGTGTAGTCGGTGGCGGCGAAGCCTTCGCTGCCGGCCGGAGGTGAGAAGGTGATGCCAGGGTTCGGCTCGTTGGGGCCGCCGCTCGCCGCCTGCGCCTCGTACGCCCAGGTGTCCACCTTGTAGCTGCGCGTGCTGGCGTCGTAGCCGGAGAAGAGGCCGTCCTTGAAGCCGTAGCCGTCCTTCACGATCCAGGCCGCGTTGGTGTAGTTGCGGACGTATTCGTCGTGATACTTCTCGTTGGTCAGCACGTAGTTGATGAGGCCGCCGAAATAGGCCACGTCGGTGCCCGTGCGGATGCGCAGGTACATGTCGGAGACGGCGCTGGTGCGCGTGAAGCGCGGGTCGGCGTGGATGAGCTTGGCGCCGCGGTCGAGCTTGGCCCGCATGAACCACTGGAAGCCGACCGGGTGCGCCTCGGCGGGGTTGGCGCCGTTGATCAGGATCAGGTCAGCGTTTTTGAGGTCCCGCCAGTGGTTGGTCATGGCCCCCCTCCCGAAGCTGGCCGCCAAACTGACGACCGTGGGGCCGTGTCAAACGCGTGCTTGTTGCTCTAAGTGCACCAGTCCCAGGGCGCGCATCGCCTTGGCGGCAAAGTAGCCCTCTTCGGTCGAGAAAGCGGCCCCGCCGGCGAAGGCGATGCCCTCTGTGCGGTTGACCGTGTTGCCGTTGGCGTCGACCGTCACGAAGGTGCGGTCGCGGGAGTCCTTGATCCTCTGGGCGAGCTTGTTGAGCGCGTCGTCCCAGCTGAGCTTCTGCCACTCGGTGGCGCCCGGCGCCCGGTACAGAACGTCGTCGACGCGGCGGGCGGAGGTGGCGATCTGCATGGCGGTGGCGCCCTTGGGGCAGAGGCGTCCCTCGTTGACGGGACTGTCCGGGTCGCCCTCGATCTGAACGATCTTGCCGCCCTTGGTGTAGGCGATCAGGGAGCAGCCGACGGCGCAGTAGGGGCAGACGGAATGGCTCTGGGTGGCGCCGCTGATGTGCAGGCTCTGCTTGACCTGGAACGCCTGGGCGAGGTCGAAGCCCAGGGCCGAGAGCCCCGCGCCGCCCGCACCGGCGGCACCGATCTTCAGGAAGTCGCGACGCGATACCGCTGGCACTGGCACTCTCCTCCGTCCGCTGGGAGCCGACCGCTGCTGCAGGTTCCAACTGTAGGGCTGCCGCCACGCCTGTCAACTTCGTGCCCGCGCTACCTTGGTGCACGCGATGAATCGCTGGTTCGACGACCTGGGCGAGCGCCTGGCGGCCGCGGCCTCGCGGCGGGGAACGCGGATCGAGGCGCCCACGCTGGACGGAAGCGTGGCCGCGGAGCTCCTGGAGCTGGCCCGGGTCGCCGCCCACACGCAGGAGCGCCGTTTTGCGCCTCTGGCCTCGTTCTTGGCCGGGGTCGCCGCAGAGCGCGTTCGGGCGGCGGGGGGCGATGCCACCGGTCCGGCGCTGGCGGCGCTGGTCAGGGAAGTGCGTGAGGGGTTGGAGGCGGAGGCGCCGCCGACCTCGGCCTAGGGGATGTACGGGGGCTGGTGCCCCCCGCCGTCTTCAAAACGGTTGTGGGGCGCTGATGAGGCGTCCCAGGTGGGTTCGATTCCCATCCATCCCCGCCACCCGAAACTGACGGCATGAGGACGCGCGACTGGTGGCACGCGCCTGTCGTGCCCCTCATCGGAATCGCTGCGATCAAGCTCAGCCTTCAGCTGACGCTCAACGGCGCCTACGCCCTGCACACCGACGAGATCTACTACATCGTCAGCGGCCAGCACCTGGCTTTCGGTTACGTCGATTTCCCGCCCCTCACTCCTCTTCTCGCGCGGCTCGACACCAGCCTTTTCGGCATCTCTCCCTGGACCCTTCGCCTGCTCCCCGCCGTCACAGGTGCGGCGATGGTCTTGCTGACGGGCATGTGCGCGCGCGAGCTGGGCGCCGGGCGCGGCACGGCAGCCTTCGCGTCGCTGGTGGCCCTGGTCAGCCCGTACCTGCTGGCGACCTGGCTCTTTCAGACCGTCGAGTTCGACGAATTCCTCTGGCTGCTCGCGATCTACCTGCTCCTCAGGATCCTGAACACAGGCGATGGACGTCTCTTCATCCTGCTGGGCCTGGTCATCGGGGTCGGCCTGGAGACCAAGCTGACCATCCTCGGACTCTGCCTGGCCATCGCCGTGGCCGTCCTGGTTTCGAGTGACCTGAGGCCTCTGCTGCGAACGCGCTATCCATGGCTCGGCCTGCTCACCGCCGTCGCCTGCGCGGTTCCCAACTTCGCCTGGCAGGTCGCGAATGGCTTCCCGACCCTGACCTACGTCCGCAATCACGGTTCCGACATCGCCCAGGGCGGTGGCTTGTTCACATTTCTCGAGCTCTTCGTGCTGCTGGTCGGTCCCTTCCTGATCCCGCTTTGGGCCGCCGGCCTGGTGCTCCTGTGGCGCGATTCGCGGCTGCGCCCGATGGCGATCCTGGTCGCGGTCGCCGTCCTGCTGTTTGTGCTGGAAGGCAAGGCCTACTACCCGGCGCCGACCGTCCCCTTCGTGCTCGCGGCGGGATGCGTTGCGGTCGGACGCATCGGTTCGCGGCTTGGCCGCCGCGCCGCCATCGGCGCACTGCTCGCCGGCGGTGTTGTGGAGGCGGCCATCCTGTCGCCCATCATCCTCCCGCTGGTGCCGCCGTCTTCGATGCACAGGTTGGGCATCGACCGGCTCAATCCGGACTTCGCCAACACCGTCGGCTGGCAGAGCATGACGGTCCAGGTCGGCGCCGTTTACAACGCTCTACCGCCAGATCAGCGGGCCCATGCGGCGATCCTGACCAGCATCGACGGGCAGGCGGGAGCGATCGACATCTACGGCGCGGGCGAGGACCTGCCGCCGGCGATCAGTCCCCATCTGAGCTTCTGGTATTGGAAGCCGGCGGGACTCGAGCCCGACACCCTCGTCACCGTTGGTTACACCGAGCGTGATCTCGCCTTCCTCTGTGGAAGCGTCAAGGACGCCGGCACCGTGGCGATCCCATATGAGATCGAGAATTTGAACCAGGGCGCGCCGATTCTGATCTGCACCGACTTGCGCGAGCCGCTCAGTTCAGCCTGGCCCGTACTGCGCAACTTCAGCTGATCGGCGATCCATCCGGTCGTGTGATGAGGCCGCTGAAGACCAGCTTCACGACAAAGTCCGCGTAAGCCTCGTCCAGTGGGCCGCTCTGCAGCAGCAGGCGGTGGTAGAGGGCGCCGAAGATGACCTCCAGCAACAGCTCAGGCTCGATCGCGGCTCGCAGCTCACCGTCCGCCTGCGCTTGCCTGATCCGCTCGACGATCGGTACCCGTCGCGGCTTGAAGAAGCTCTCGAGCAACTGCCGGCCCCCACCGGGCTGTTGCTGGGCTTCGGCGATGAGCGCCGCGATCACCGGACCGAAGTCGGGATTGGCCTGGATCGCGGAGACGCTCGCGATGGTGGCTCGCATGTCGGCCACGAAGTCGTCGGTATGCGGGAAGGTCGCCGAATTGGCGGTCATCTCGCGGTCGAGCGCGTCCATCAATACGGCCGACTTGTTCGGCCACCAACGGTAGATGGTGTGCTTACCGGCGCCGGCTCGAGCCGCAATGCCCTCGATCGAGAGCTTCCCGTAGCCCTCCTCACGGCACAGGGCGATGGCCGCGTCGAGGATGGCCAGCCGCGAGCTTTCTCGGCGGCGAGTCGGAGGCTTCAAGCGCTGATCATCGTAACCCGCACGGCACGGCACGGTCCGTCTTGACAACTGGCACCGACCAGGCTAGTCTCCTCCTTAACGACACGGCACGGATCGTGCCGTACTGCAGCGAGAGGAGGTCTGATCTCGTGAGCAAGCAGCTGGCCGCCTGGATCTCGATCGCCGGAGCCGCACTGACCCTGGCCCTGCTCTTGGCACTGCACGTGCTGAGCCCGGAGTTCTCCCCGGCTTGGCGCATGGTGAGCGAGTACGGCAACGGCCGGTACGAGTGGGTCCTGACCTCGATGTTCGTCGTCTGGGGGGCCAGCATGCTGAGCCTGGCCTACGCGCTCGCGTCAAACGGGCGCCGCGTGGGCCTGATCGCCCTCTGCTTGGCCGGGATCGGCGCCGTCGGAGGCGGTGTGTTCGATATCAACCACGACGCGGGCCACAGCATCGCCGGCTTCCTGGGCATCCTCGGGCTGCCGCTGGCGGCGCTGTTGCTGAAGAGCGGGCCGCGCTGGGCCACCCACCTGCCCTGGATCACCCTCGTTCTCTTCGCCCTCTCGTTTGCCGTCATGGTCGCCAGCTTTCTGGCCGTCCGGGGAAGCTTGCCCAGCCAGGTGCCGCAGTCGGTGCCCGCCGGCGTGATCGCCTGGGTCGGTTGGACCAACAGGCTCTTGGTCGTCGCCTATTGCGTCTGGATTTCAGCCGCGGCCCTGACCGTGGCCAGGCCGAGCGGTGCTCGCCGTCCGCAGCCAGGCGGTCACCCGGACCCCGGGCGTGTGTCCTCCCCGCGTCGGCTGCGGGCGTAGAGCGTTGGTGACCGGCGGCCCAAGTGCTCGAAGACGGGGCGCCAGGGCGCGGAGTCGAACAGGAGCACGATGCCCGCAACTTTGCCCTCCACGAACCGCAAGTGCTCGGCGGTCGTCTGCACTCCGACCGGCGTCGCCGTTTCCAGGTCGTACAGAAGGATCGCGTCGTCCGGTCCATACAGACCGCTGATCACGGTCTTGCCCCGGACCAGCCGCTGAAAGGAGCGGTGGCTTTCCAGATAGGCACCGCGATCGTCGAATCGCATCAACGGGCTCTGGAACGTGAACGACTCGGCCATGAGCGCGAGCGCGTCCGCCTCCGGGTCCTCGCGGGCGCTGATGAAGTTGGACACGAGCTGCCGGCAGCCGGCATCGGTAGTGGTCATGCGACCCTCCAGGGCATCCCCTACCCGCCGGCGTGAGCCCAGGTAGGCGGCCTGCGCCCGGATGCTACTTCTTATCGGATGCCGCTGATGCCGTCTTGGGGGCTGGATCCGCGCCGGCTCGCCGAATTGGATACCGCCTTTCTCGGTCGCCGGGTCATCGTTGCCGAATTCGCCCTCGGCGTGATCGGTGGCGCCGCGCTCGGCCTGCTGTCGCTGGCTTACGGATGGAGCCACCGGCTGCCGATCTGGTCCTGGACGTGGCTGCTCGGCATCGAGCTGACGGCGATCTCGATCAACTACCTGCCGCTGCTCATCGAGGCCCTGCGCCTCTATGGCGACCGGGCGCGCATCGAGGCCGCCCGGGCGGCGATCAAGCAAACGCCTGGGGAGGCGCGCTCCTACGGTCTGCGGCAGGGCTGGATTCTGGTTCCGGGAGCCGTGGTCGCGTTCGCCCTCATGGGGCGAGCCGGAAGCGCTCCAGGCCATCGAGGATGACGTCGAGCCCGAAAACAAAAGCGTCGTCGGCGCTGTAGCCATGCTTGGCGACGAACCCGGCTACAACTTCGGCGAGGTTGGGATACTCGGCCGCCACGTCTGGAGAGCGGGCCTCAACCTCCCGGACACGTTTGGCCGCGGTCTCGGCGAACTCCTCGCGGGTGCCGAACGCGAGGTACTTCTCCTGGAGGGCGAAGCCGTAGATGTAGGCGTCCTGGAGCGAGTAGGCCTGGACCGCCATCTCGACCGAGAAGCCGGCCGCGCGCAGGCAGCCCAGCACCGCATCGTGCAGCCGAAGGTCGTTCGGCCCAGGGGCGGCCGTCGCCTCCATCCGGCCGACCGCCCAGGGGTGGCGCCGCAGCGCGTCGCGCGTCGAGATCGCGCGGCGCCTCAACACGGCCTTCCAATCGCCTGCCTCGGCGGGCAGCTCGATCTCGCCGAAGACCAGGTCGACCATGCCGCTCAGGAGCTCGTCCTTGTTGGGGACGTGGTAGTAGAGGGACATCGCGCCCGCACCCAGCTTCTCGGCGAGGCGGCGCATGGTTACTGACCCGATCCCGTCCTGATCGGCGAGCTCGACGGCCGCCTTCAGCACGCGCTCCCTGTTCAGCCGTTCATCGCCCGCGGGCATCAGCTGGCTCCTTGACAATCGTACGGCGTACGAATTATCGTACGCCGTACTAACATCATCCCAGGGGGAGACATGCGCAGCAGTCAGGCGGTCGCTGAGAGCAGGCCGCGCGTCACCGGCTTGGGGCTGATCCGTGCGAGTGGTTTGGCGGCCCTGGCGGCCGGGATCATCTTCGCGGGCATCCAGCCGATCCACCCACCCGACACGCTGGCGTCGGTCACCACCCGCGCCTGGGCCGTCATCACTCCGCTGAAGACGGCCATGTGCATGCTCTTCCTTCTGGGAATCGGCGGCCTCTATGCGCGCCAGGTCGACCAGGCCGGCTGGCTGGGCCTGGCCGGCTTCCTGCTGCTCAGCCTTTCCTGGACCCTACAGACGGCGTTCGTCTTCGCCGAGGCGTTCGTGCTGCCGCCGCTGGCGACCCTGGACCCCAATTTCGTGGACGGCGTCCTGGGTATCGCCAGCGGCCGCGACAGTGAGCTGAACCTGGGCGCCCTGCCCCCGCTCTATGCCGTGGTGGGCGTTACCTACATAGTCGGCGGGCTGGTGTTCGGCATCGCCACCTGGGGGGCGGGCATCCTCTCGCGCCGGGCGGCAGGGCTGCTGGCGGTCGCGGCGGCGCTGACTCCGGTGGCCGCGGTGGTGCCGCACCAGGTGGGCCGGCTGGCGGCGGTCCCGACCGCGGTCGCGGTGGCCTGGCTGGGCTATGGGCTGTGGTCCGAGCGGCGGTGACTCTTAACCCGCCCTTGCCCGGCCCACAACCAACCCCTGCCTAGCCTGAAGCGTCTCCGGCAGTCACCGCAGAGGGGGTTAGTTGATGCGGCTACGAATCGGGCTCTTGCTCGCGGCTGTGCTGGCGGTCGTCGCGGGCGCTCCACCGGCGGTCGCCGAGGGCGACCCCGGCGCCACCACGACGCCGATCAAGCACCTGGTCGTGATCTTCCAGGAGAACGTCTCCTTCGACCACTACTTCGCCACCTATCCGATCGCGGCCAACCCACCTGGCGAGCCGCGCTTCGTGGCCCGGCCGGGCACACCCACAGTCAACGGGCTGAGCGCGGGCCTGCTCACGCGCAACCCGAACTCGTCGAATCCGTTCCGACTCGACCGCAGCCAGGCCCACACCTGTGACATGGGCCACGACTACACGCAGGAGCAGCTGGCCTTCGACCACGGGTTGATGGACCGCTTCCCCGAAACCACGGGGAATGGCACCGGCTGCGCCAACAGCCAGGTCATGGGCTACTACGACGGCAACACCGTGACCGCGTTCTGGAACTACGCCCAGAGCTTCGCCATGAGCGACAACTCCTACAGCACCGGCTTCGGCCCCTCCACCGTGGGCGCCTTGAACCTGGTCGCCGGCAACACTTACGGCGCGGCCTGCACCTCGACCGAGGTCTACTGCGGCGGCGGTGCCGTCGGGACGGTCACCGGCGATCCGCAGCCGACCGGCGACAAGTGCGACAC
>DASUVY010000042.1:0-9674 GCA_036378695.1 Candidatus Dormiibacterota bacterium | reverse complement strand
CGGCCTCGAGCTGCTCTCGATCGCCCTCTACGTCTCCTGCGGCTACAACCGCATCGAGCTGCCCTCGCAGGAGGCCGCGGCCAAGTACCTGATCATCGGCGGCTTCGCCAGCGCCTTCGTGCTCTACGGGATGGCGCTCATCTACGGCGCCACCGGCACGACCGTGCTCGCCGACATCGCGACTCGTGTCACCACCGACATGAGCACCAACCCGCTGCTCCTTTTGGGCGTGCTGCTGATGGGCGTCGGCTTCGCCTTCAAAGTCTCGGCGGCTCCTTTCCACATGTGGACACCCGACGTCTACCAGGGCGCGCCGCTGCCGGTCACGGCCTTCATGTCGGTGGCCACCAAAGCCGCGGCCTTCGCGATGATCCTGCGCGTCTTCAGCTACGGCCTGGCGCACGTGGGGCCGGAGTGGCAGGTGCTGCTGGCCTTCACCGCCGCCGCCTCCATGGTGGTCGGCAACCTGATGGCGATCGTCCAGTCCTCGCTCAAGCGCATGCTCGCCTACTCCGGCGTCGCGCACGCGGGCTACATCCTGGTCGGCGTGCTGGCCGGCGGCCGCGCCGGAGTGGCGGCGGTGCTCTTCTACCTCTTCGGGTACGTGTTCATGAACTTCGGGGCGTTCGCCGTGGTCTCCACCCTATCGGGGCCCGACGGCGACGGCGACCTCTATCGGGACCTGGACGGGCTCGGCTACCGCAATCCCACCCTGGGCGTCCTGATGAGCGTCTTCATGCTCTCGCTGGCGGGCTTCCCGCCGATGGTCGGGTTCTTCGGCAAGGTCTTCCTGTTCACCGCCGGGATCGGCGCGGGCTGGACCTGGCTGGTGGTGCTCGCCGTGCTGACCAGCGTGGTCTCCGTCTACTACTACTTCCGGGTGCTCTTCCACGTCTGGTCGCCGCTGCCGGAGGCGCCCGTGCGCTACGCCTTCGGACCGGTGCGCGGGCCCGTGACCGTCGTGCTGGTGACGGGGATTTTCGCGGTGGCCCTGGGCCCGCTCGCGGGCTTCCTGCTGCAGGTGGGTTTGAACGGGGCGGCGCCGCTGCTCAGCGGACGCTGAGGTCCGGCCGCTGTTCAGCGGCCGACGGCGTAGCCCTGCATTCCGCGCGGGTTGGCTGCCGCCAGCAGCAGGCCCCGCCGCGGATCTCGGCCGGCGGCCGACAGGCGGCCCTGCGTCCACGGCCCCATCACCTCGACGCGATGCCCGCGCCGGCCCAGCTCGGCGATGGCGCCGGGGCCGATCCGTTCCTCGACCAGCAGCGAGCCGGGCGCCGATTCGTGGGGGTAGAAGGAGCGCGGGAAGTGATTGGTGTGCCACATCGGGGCGTCGATGGCCTGCTGCAGGTTCATCTCCGAAGCCGCCAGCATCACGAAGAGGTTGAGCGACCACTGGTCCTGCTGGTCGGCGCCGGGGGTGCCGAAGGCCAGCCAGGGCTCGCCGTCGCGGAAGGCGAGCGAGGGGCTGAGCGTGGTGCGCGGGCGCTTGCCGGGCTGCAATGCGTTGGGGTGCCCGGGGTCGAGGTTGAAGATCTGGGCCCGCGTGCCCAGGGCGAAGCCCAGCCCGGGCACCGCCGGCGAGCTCTGCAGCCAGCCGCCGCTCGGCGTGCAGGAGACCAGGTTGCCCTCGCGGTCAGCGACGTCGACGTGGCAGGTGCCGATGGTCGGATCGCCCACACCGGCTTCGGACGCGACCGGCGCGGCGGTGGCCCAGGGGATGCGCGGCGGGCGGCCGTCCGGGCTGCCCGGCCGCAGCTCCAGCGAAGCCTGCTCGCCCAACAGCCGCCGGCGCTGCTCGGTGTAGCCGTCCGCTAGCAGCCCCTGCAGCGGGATCTCTTCGAAGGCGGGATCGCCGTACCAGGCCTCGCGATCGGCGAAGGCCAGCTTGGCCGCCTCCACGACCTGGTGGACGAACTCGGCGGTGGGCACGTCCGCGATGCGCAGCCCGGCGGAATCCAGCAGACTCAGCTGCTGCAGGAAGACCGGACCCTGGCTCCAGGGGCCGGGCTTGTGGACCGTGTAGCGCTGGTAGTCGGCGGACACGCTGTCCTCGAGCGTGGCCCGCCAGGCCGCCAGGTCGGCGGCCCGGAGGAAGCCCTGGCCGTCGACGAAGCGCTCGATCGCCTCGGCCACGAACCCCTCGTACCAGGCCCGGCGCGCGGCCTCGATCTGAGCCTCGCGGTCGCCGCCGGCTGCCTCGGCCTCGCGCAGGATCCGCGCGTAGGTGGAGGCCAGCCGGGTGCTCTTGAAGACGCTGCCCGGAGCCGGGACGCCGTGCCCCAGCCACACCTCGACCGACTCCTGCCAGAGCTCGCGGAAAGTGGCTTCTATGCCGGCGATGGTGTCGGCGATGCGCGGCACCACCGGCCAGCCACCTTCCGCGTAGCCCAGGGCGGGTTCCAGGACCTCCCGCAGCGTCTTGGTTCCGAAGCGCTCCAGCAGCAGCAGCCAGCCTCCGAAGGCGCCGGGCACGCAGGGCGCCAGCAGTCCGGTGCCCGGGATCATGTCCAGCCCCAGGCGGCGCACGGCCTCGATGCTGGCCGCGGCCGGCGCCACTCCCTGGCCGCAGACGACCTGGACCTTGTGCTCGCGGGCGCAATAAACAACGGCCGGCATCTCGCCGCCGGGGCCGTTCAGGTGGGGCTCCACGACCTGAAGCACGAAGCCGGCGGCGACCGCGGCGTCGAAGGCGTTACCGCCCCGCTCCAGGATCGACATCCCGGCCGCGCTCGCCAGCCAGTGCGTGGAGGCGACCATGCCGAACGTGCCGGCCAGCTCCGGCCGGGTCGTAAACGGCGCAGGCATGCGGCTCAGGTTATGGATCGGCCCTGGCCGCCGTCGACCGCGATCACGGCTGCGTTGACCAGGGCGGCCGGAGCCGAGCACAAAAAGGCCACCACCGCCGCCACCTCCTCGGGCGCTCCGAAACGGCCCAGCGGCAGCTCGCGGCGGACGAACTGGTCGATCGCCTCGGGGTCTTCCTGCCGGCGACGCCACCAGGACCCGCCCTCGAACAGGATCGAGCCGGGCGCGACCGCGTTGACGGTGATGCCGCGCGAGGCGACGGCACGGCCCAGGGAAGTCACGAAGCTGTTCTCTGCGGCCTTGGCCGCGTTGTAGGCGGGAGCCCCACCCGCCTCGCGGCCGTACAGCGAGGAGACGACCACGATCCGGCCCCAGTGCAGCCGCTCCATGTCCGGCAGCACGGCCTGGCTGAGACGTACCGCCGGCAGCAGATTGCCGGCCATCGCCTGCTCCATCTCGGCGGCGCCCGTGTCGTCCCAGCTCGAGCCGGCACGCAAGCCCAGGTTGTTCACGAGCACGGCGATCGGACCCAGCGCGAGGCGGGTCTCCTCGACGGCGAGGGCGCAGCCTTCAGCGCTCGTCAGGTCGGCGGCCACGCCGTGGCCCTGGAGCTCGGCCGCGACCTGCCGCACGTCGGCCGGGGTGCGCGCCGCCACGGCCACCCTGGCGCCCTCGGCGGCCAGCGTCCGCGCGATGGCCAGACCGATGCCGCGGGTGCCGCCGGTGACCAGGGTGACCTTGCCCGCCAGCCTGAGATCCACGACCGAAGCTAACTACACTCGAGCGATCGCCATACCGCCGGGACTCGCCGGGATGCTGCAGGACGGGCCGCCCGTCGAGCCCCGACCCTCGGCCACCGTGCTCGTGCTGCGCGGCCGCTGGCCCTTCGAAGTCCTGATGATGCGGCGGCCCGGCGGCGCCGAGTTCGCGCCCAACGCCTATGTCTTCCCCGGTGGCAGCGTGCACGCCGAGGACCACGCCTTCGACGACTTCTCCCGAGCCGCGGCGGTGCGCGAGCTCTTCGAGGAGCTGGGGATCCTGCTGGCGCGGCTGCCCGGCGGCCGCTTCGCCCGCAACCGCGAGTGCCTGGCCCTGCGCGAGACCCTGGGCTGGGGCGAGAGCTGGGGCGCGGCGCTGGAGCGGCTCCGGCTGCGGCCGGCCCTGGACCGGCTCGCCTTCCTGACGCGCTGGATAACGCCCGAGCCATTACGCCGGCGCTTCGACGCGCGCTTCTACGTCTGCCGGCTGCCTTCCGGCCAGGCCGAACACCCGCAGGAGGGTGAGGTCGTCGACTGGCGCTGGGTCAGGCCGGCGACGGCGCTGGATTCGCTGGAGATGGTGTTCGCCACCCGCCGGATCCTGGAGTCGATCGCCGCCGAAGCTGACGCCGCGCGGCTGATGCGCAAGCTCCGCCGTCGCAAGGAGGGACCGGCGATCCTGCCCCGGATCGTCCTCAAGCCGGAGGGTGGGTTCGAGGTGGTCCCGGAGCCGGTTTCGAGCTAGTCAGACGACCCGGTCATCAGTCGCGCCAGTGGTTTCGCCAGCGGTCGTACTGCTCCGCCTCCACCCCGCCCCGGCGCAGCACTTCGACCCCCGCCGGATCGCGGTAGGCCTGGCGGTAGTAGACGCGGGCGACGTTGGAGTTGACCACCATCTTGGCGCACATGACGCAGGGCGAGCAGGTGACGAACATCACCTTGTCGGGCGTCTGCGCGCCGGCCTTGATCAGAGCGTTGGCCTCGGAGTGGATGCAGCCGCAGCGGCCTGGCTCGGTGCTGTCGCAGCGGTTGGGGAGGCCCCGCGCGTTGCCGTTGAAACCGATGCCCAGCACCTGGGTGAGGTCGGCGGTGGTGATCACGCTGCCGACCTGGTTGCGGGCGCAGGTCGAGCGCTTGGCGAGCTCTTCCGCCATGCGCATGAAGACCTCCTCGAGGGGTATTCGGTCGGGGACGGTCTCCGTCTGAGGCGCGAGCATCCGGGGTCCCCGCAAGACTTGTCTTGTGGGGTGGGTCACGGCCGCCATGTTAATCCGCGTTCCGCGGCTTGCGTGGCGGGCCCCGGGAGAGTAGCATCCACCACATGTCGGCCACCGAACTTCTGTTCGCGCTCCTTCTTGTGCTCATCATGGGCGGCGTCGCCGCCGCCGTGGCCCTGGCGACGGGCGTCGCCCGGCGCTCCGACACCCAGGCCCGCGAGCTGGCCGAGCTGCGGGCGGCGCTGGCGGCGGCCGGCCAGGGGCACGATTCCAGCGCGGCCGACGTGCGGGAGCGGCTCATCGCCACCCAGTCGGCCTTCGAGGCCATGCGGGCGGCCCTGGCCGCACGCGAGCGGGTGGACGACGAGGCCCGCCAGAGCCTGCGCAAGCTGGAGGCCGTGATCGCGGGCAGCTCCACGCGGGGCGTCGCCGGGCAGAACATCCTGGAGGAGGCGCTGCGCCACCTACCGCCCGACATGGTGGTGCGCAACCACCACGTGCGGGGCAAGGTGGTGGAATTCGCGATCCGGATGCCGGGGGGCAAGGTGATGCCGCTCGACTCCAAGTGGCCTTCCAGCTCCGCGCTGGCCGAGCTCGGCCACGCCGACTGCACACCCGAGCGCCAGGTCGTGCTCGCCCAGCAAGCCGAGCGCGAGGTCGAGAAGCGGGTGCGCGAGGTGGCGCAGTACATCGACCCCGACACCACCACGCCCTGGGCGCTGGCGTCGGTGCCCGATGCGGCCTACATGGTCTGCCGGCACGCCTTCGCCGAGGCGCACCGCTCGCACGTGATGATCGTCGGCTACTCGATGACCATGCCCTACCTGTTGGCCCTCTACCAGATGCACCTGCAGTTCGGGCGCACCGTCGACCTCGACAACCTCCAGGCCGCGCTCATGGACATCGACCGCCAGTTGGGCGCGCTCGACGACGCCCTCGAAAACCGCCTGCAGCGAGCGGTGACCATGCTCAGCAACGTCTTCGAGGACGGCAAGAAGGTCACAGCACGCATCCGGGCTTCGGTCCACGGCATCCAGACCTCGGAGCGCCTGGCCGAGCCCTCCGGCGGCGGCCAGCGGAGCCTTCTGCTGCTGGAGGCCGACGAGCCCGAAGCCGCTGCCGCCGGCCGCTCCTAGCCGGCCCACCACCTGTGCAAATCCAGGCGGTTTTTCCCCAGTCACTTGCGACTTATCCACAGCCTATCCACCTAGATGTTGGGCTTACCCCCAGTTCGACACCAAATATCTTGTGTTTGAGCCTTGACAGCCGCAAGGAGGGCTCGTATAGTTCAGACAGTCGTTTCGAGGCCCTGGGGCATACGTGGCGGGCATGCTCTGGGGCCTCTCCCATCTCTATCCGCCACCGCTGAAGACCAGCGCGACCGCATCCCACCCCAAGGAGGCATCTCGCACCAGAAGATGGCCAAGAACGTAGCCGACGTCGCAGCAACCGGGTCCTCTCGCAAGCCGGCCAAGGGGCCTGGCCTCCGCTTTGATCGTTACTTCACGCCACCCGGCTCACAGGCCTACGACCTGGTCGAGTGGGAGCGCCGCACCGCCGCCATCACCGGCGAGAAGGGCCAGCTGATCTTCGAGCAGAAGGACGTCGAAGTCCCCAGCTCCTGGTCGCAGCTGGCGCTCAACGTGGTCGCTCAGAAGTATTTCCGCGGCAACCAGGGCACCCCCGAGCGCGAGACCAGCGTCCGCCAGCTCATCGACCGGGTGGTCGAGACGCTCGCCCGCTGGGGCGTCGAAGGCGGCTACTTCGCCACCGAAGAAGACGCCGCCAACTGGTCACAGGAGCTGCGCTGGCTGCTGGTCACCCAGCACGCCTCCTTCAACAGCCCGGTCTGGTTCAACCTGGGCGTCCCGGGTCGTGCCCAGCAGGGCTCGGCCTGCTTCATCAACAGCGTCCAGGACTCGATGGAGTCGATCCTCGACCTGGCCAAGACCGAGGGCATGCTCTTCAAGTTCGGCTCCGGGACCGGCACGAACCTCAGCGTGCTGCGCTCCAGCAAGGAGCGGCTGAGCGGCGGCGGCACCGCCAGCGGCCCCGTCTCCTTCATGCGCGGCTATGACTCCTTCGCGGGCTCGATCAAGTCCGGCGGCACCACCCGGCGCGCGGCCAAGATGGTCATCCTCAACGCCGACCACCCCGACGTGGTCGAGTTCATCAAGTGCAAGGCCGAGGAGGAGAAGAAGGCCTGGGCGCTGATCGAGGCCGGCTACGACGCCGGCTTCAACGTCAACGGCGGCGCTTACGACTCGGTCCAGTTCCAGAACGCCAACCACTCGGTGCGGGCCTCTGACCAGTTCATGAAGGCGGTCGAGGACGACGCCGAGTGGAGCACCAAGGCGGTGGTCGGCGGCCAGGCGGTCGAGACCTACAAGGCGCGCGAGCTGTGGCGCGAGATCGCCGACGCGGCCTGGATCTGCGGCGATCCCGGCCTCCAGTTCGACACCACCATCCAGGACTGGAACTGCGTCCCCAATACGGGGCGCATCAACGCCACCAACCCCTGCAGCGAGTTCGTCTTCCTGGACGACACCGCCTGCAACCTGCTCAGCCTCAACCTGCTCAAGTTCCAGGCCGCCGACGGCAGCTTCGATGTCGAGCGCATACGCAAGGCGATCGACATCTGCTTCACCGGCCAGGAGATCATCGTCAGCAACGCCTCCTACCCCACACCGGCGATCGCCCGCAACTCCGAGCGCCTGCGCCCGCTTGGCCTCGGCTACGCCAACCTGGGCGCGCTGCTGATGTCGATGGGACTGGCCTACGACTCGGACGAGGGCCGCCGTTACGCGGCCGGCATCACGGCGATCATGACCGGCCGCGCCTACGCGCAGTCGGCTCGCATGGCCGAGGTCAAGGGTCCGTTCGCCGAGTTCGAGAACAACCGCGAGCCGATGCTGCGCGTCATGAACAAGCACCGCTCGGCGGCGTACGCGCTTCCCGTCGGAGGCGCCGCCGGCCCGGTGATCGCTGCGGCCCAGGAAACCTGGGACGAAGCCGTCGCCCTGGGCCAGAAGCATGGCTACCGCAACGCGCAGGCGACCGTGCTGGCGCCCACCGGCACGATCGGCCTGATGATGGACTGCGACACCACCGGCATCGAGCCCGACCTGGCGCTGGTCAAGTACAAGAAGCTGGTCGGCGGCGGGCTCTTCAAGATCGTCAACGGCACGGTGCCGTCGGCGCTGCGCAAGCTCGGCTATCCCGAGGAGCAGGTCAAGGCGATCGTCGAGTTCATCGACGAGAACGACACCATCGAAGGCGCGCCCTACCTCAAGGACGACGACCTCAAGGTCTTCGACTGCGCCTTCAAGCCGATCAAGGGGACCCGCTCGATCGCGCCCATGGGGCACGTGCGCATGATGGCTGCCGTCCAGCCCTTCATCTCAGGCTCGCAGTCCAAGACCGTCAACCTGCCCACCGAAGCCACCGTCGAGGACATCGGGAACATCTACCTCGAGTCCTGGAAGCTCGGCCTCAAGTGCATCGCCATCTACCGCGACGGCTGCAAGCGCTCGCAGCCGCTGTCCACCTCACGCGACAAGGAGAAGGACGAGAAGGTCGCGGTCGCGGCGCCGGTCGTGGTCAATGAGGCGCGGGCCGTGCGCCGCCGCCTGCCCGACGAGCGCAACTCGATCACGCACAAGTTCGACATCCAGGGCCACGAGGGCTACATCCACGTCGGTCTTTACGACGACGGGACCCCGGGCGAGATCTTCCTGACGATGGCGAAGGAGGGCTCGACCATCTCCGGGATGATGGACGCCTTCGCGACCCAGACCTCCCTTGCCCTGCAGTACGGCGTGCCGCTGCGGGTGATGGTCAACAAGTTCAGCCACATGCGCTTCGAGCCGAGCGGGTTCACCAAGAACCCCGAGCTGCCGATCGCCAAGTCGCTGATGGACTACGTCTTCCGCTGGCTGGCCAGCCGCTTCCTGGACCAGGACGACCAGGACGCCGTGGGCGTCGTGCGGCGCGAGCCGCCGGCCCTGGACATGCCCGCGGAGGCGGAGAAGACCCCGCTGAAGGTGGTCGCCAACGGCAACGGCAACGGTCACGCTGGCCAGAAGCTCGCCTTCGTGGTCAACGCCGACGCGCCCGCCTGCTCCGACTGCGGCGCCATCACCGTGCGCAGCGGGGCTTGCTACAAGTGCCTCAACTGCGGAGCCACGACGGGCTGCAGCTGATCGCCCACCACTGAAATTCCCTCCCCCAGCCCCGAGGGAGCCGGCTCACCGCGAGCCGGCTCTCTCCTTTTTTCAGTCGACGCGCTTCAGGATCACGACGGGGATTCGGCGGGAGGTTTTGGCGCGGTACTCGTTGAAGGTCGGCATCTTCGCCGCGTGAGCGGCGTAGAGCGTCTCGTACTCGTCCGCGTTGCCGACCGGCTGCGCCTCGGCTTCGAACTTCTCGCCCAGAGCCTCGACCGTGACCCGCGGGTTGGCGCGCAGGTTGTGGTACCAGGCCGGGTGCGTCGGCGCGCCCCCCTTGGAGGCGACCACAACCAGGTCCTCACCGTTGCGGCTGAAGGCCAGCGGGTTCTCGCGCGGCTCGCCGCTCTTGGCGCCGAGCGTGGTGAGGATCAGCACGTCGCGACCCACGAATGGCCCGGAGGTCGCGCGGCCCTCGTGTTCGCGGAGGTCCTTGATCAGGTTCCGGTTGAAATCGTTGTAGGTTGTGCTCACACCAAAGCCTTACCCCGTTGCGACCGCAACTATTCGCGCGGCTAGGCCGCTGAGGCGGGCAGGTTGCGGCGCAGGAAGTCGGAGGTCTGGCGCCAGGCGTCGGCCGCCGCTTGCGGGTGGTGGAACACCGTGGCCACGTTGTTGTCGAAGGCGTGGTTGGCGCCCTGGTGGACGTGGAACTCTGCGTCCCGACG
>DASUVY010000041.1:0-20339 GCA_036378695.1 Candidatus Dormiibacterota bacterium | reverse complement strand
GCCCCTGCGCGTCTATTTCAAGCGCAACCACGCCAAGGTCGACGTCGGCCTGGCGCGCGGCAAACGGCAGTACGACAAGCGGCAGACGCTGGCCACGGCCGACGCCCGCCGGGAGATGGCGCGCGCTCTGAAGCGATAGCTGGTCAAAACCCGGTTTTATTTGTACGTTCGTGCCATGACCAAATCGCTCGTGACCAAGATCTACGGAGGCGGCTTCGTCGTCTGGCTGATCGGCCTCATCCTGATCTTCGCCAGCCAAAAGGGCGGCGCTCTCGCCGGCATCGGCATCGCCCTGCTGACGATCGGTGGGATCGCACTGCTGGTTGGCTGGATCATGGCGCTGATCCTTACGGCTCAGGCCAAGCGCTGGGGATGGTTCATCGCGCTGCTGGTGTTGGGGCTGATCGGCCTCCAGCTGATCATCATGCTGATCTACCTGATCGCCGGGCCGGGCGAGCGGGAGACCGCCATGGCGCCCGCGCCGATGAGCTCTACGCCGCCAGGTTGATGCCTATCGACCGCAAGCGCTTGTTGAGCGCGTTCATGGCGAACTCCATGAGCTCGTCCTCGCTGCGCCCGAACTCGCTGTAGTAGCGGTCGTCGGGCGGGTGGATGGTGCCCGAGATCAGGGGCAGGCACTCCACCAGCGTGCGCTGGATCAGGGGCGCGAAGCGCTCGGCGTCCTCGCGCACCGCCTCCTGCAGGACCTTGACCCCGAAGTTGACATGCCGTGACTCATCGCGCGCGACGGCGGTGAAGCCCTGGTAGTAGCCGAGGTGGGTGAGGCCCTCCTCGCGCAGTGACTCCAGCTCGAAGCGCTGGCCGGTGAGAGCCAGGGTGGCCTCGACCACGATGTGGTAGATCGTCACCCCCTCGATGAAGGCGTCGACGTCGCGCGGATTGCTGGCCATGCGCTGGGCGACGCCCGGCAGGCGCTCGTAGAACAGTTCGTTGTAGCCGGGGTTGGTGTCCGGCCGGATCTCCTCCAGGATGGCCTTCAGGTCGGCGGCGTCGGTGCCCACCACCTCGCGCCACCAGCGGTCGAAGAAGACGGTGTGCCGTGCCTCGTCGACCATCTGGGTGGACAGGAAGATCTCGATCTCGGGCTTGGGCGCCGCCCACACGAACGGGGCGAGCGTGGAGGTGACCCGCTCCTCGCCGTTGAAGAAGAGCCGGCGGCCCCACAGCGTGGCCTCCTTCTCCAGGTCCGTGGCTTCCTGCCAGCGCTGGCGATCGGGCTCGAAGTCGAGGTCGCCGACGGCCCACTGCTGCTTCTCCCAGCGGTTGTAGAGGTCCATGTAGCTGGGCATGTTCTCGAGGCCGCGGTCGATGAAGAGCAGGACATCGTCGATCCGGATGTCGCCGAGCTGCTTGAGGTTGGCGTTGGCCACCCTTTCCATCACGTCCTGCTGCGCCCGTTCCTCAACTGCCATCTCCAACCTCCGATACGTAGATCGCGCGGCCAATCCGGGCCGCCTGGGCGACCATTTGGTCGCGGTCGTAGCTGCCGGTTTCCAACCACCACAGCGCCAGCTCTCCGACCATGCCGCCCAGGGCATGGGCCAGGAGCGCGGCACGCTTGGCGTCGGACACACCCTCGCGGCCCAGGCTGCGGCCGACCAGGTCCAGCAGGCGCCCGGAGAGCTCCGCATAGAGGTGCTCGAAGGCGGGGTCGGCCTGCAGGGCCTGGCGGAAGAAGACGCGGTAGAGGGCTGCCTCCTCCTCCACGAAGTCGAAGAAGGCCGCCAGCGCTTTCTCCAGCGGATCGGAGCCCTGGGTGGCGGACTCGATGCGCCGCTCCAGCTCCGAGGCGGCCGAGTGCACCACGGCCTCGAAGAGCTGGCGCTTGCCGTCGAAGTGCTGGTACAGGAGCGCTTCGGAGACCGTCGCCGCGGACGCGATGTCGCGGGTGGTGGTGGCGTGGTAGCCGTGGGCGCCGAAGACACTCTTGGCGGCGGCCAGGATCGCCTGGCGGCGGGCGTCGGCGGTCAGCCTGCGCTTATAAGTGAGCACCCACTCACTAAACTATCGTGGGATTGGCGGCGGGTCAAGGCGGGTAGAATCCGGCCCGTAAGTCCAGCTTCGTGGGGGCGTCCGGCTTCGACGGGGCAGTTGGGCTTCGGGATAGCGAGCCGAAGGCCGTGAGCGTCACAGCGGCAGGCAACACAAATGCCAACGACAATCGCGCTCTCGCCCTCGCTGCGTAAGCGGTAAGGGTATGAGCCCCGAGACCTAGATCTCGGGCGCCGCCCCAGGTCATGCCGGTGGGCCTGGGGACGGCGTCAAACAGCCGGCTTGCCGAGCGAGGGCGCCACGGCCTCGTGAGGGACTTGCACCGCGGCTGGCCGGAGCGGATCCCGCCGGGAGGAGCCGTTTCGGTGAGATCAAACTCCTGGACACGCTCGTAGAGGTCCTGAAGGACGCTGCTTCGGACGCGGGTTCAACTCCCGCCGCCTCCACCAACGGCTTCCGACTCGGCGGCCGTCGAGCGTTATTGATGGCATGCACAGGGTTCGACGGTTTATCGCACCTCTCATCGTGGTGGGCGCCCTCGGGGGCAGCCTGGTCGCGACCAACGTTTCCGCGGCGCTGCTGAGTGGCGAGGAGCACGGCGACGCCGTGGCCAGCGCCGCGCGCACCTGCCCGCACTCCACCGCCAGCGACGCCGACATCCACGGCGACTGCGTGGCCTCGGTCGCGCGCCAGAACCACGGCCATGCCGGCGACAACCACGGCCAGTCCGGCGACAACCACGGCAGCGATGTCTCGCAGGTCGCGCAGAACGGGCCGACCGGGACCTCGAGCGATCCCGACGCCCACGGCGACGCCGTCAGCGCAGCCGCCAAGAAGCACTCGCACCACTAAACCGGGCACTGCCGACCGGTCCGGATCAGCCGAGCGCCGGCTCCGGACCGGTTTTTCCTTCCTAAAAGGGTTCCGGCGCCGGCGCTCGACGCGTAATCAGCCGGCGAGGTGCCGGCGCCGGACGCGCGCGCCGGCCGGCGTCGGCAGCAGGTCGTCGGCGGGCTCACCCGCGGCGGCCACCGAGCGGTGCGCGACGATGAGCAACACGAGCCACCCCGCGCAGACCAGCACGAACGCCAGGTAGGCGACGTCGGCGACCAGCGGCGAGGCGCTGTGCGACTCGCTCATCAGCAGCTGGCTGGCGGGCACGAACTGGCGCGTCGCGGGCGCACCGCCGGCCGGCGGCTGCACCCCCGGTTGCCCGTAATCGGCATCCCGCGGCATCGCGATGGGGGCGGCCGAGACCACGTCGCCCCGGGCCAGGAAGAGGATCGCCTTCCAGGTCCCGCCCGTCGGCACCGGCCGGCTCGACCGGTAGTCGCCCGGACCCACCTGAACCATGTCGATGTCGCGCACCTGCCCACCCTGCCAGGCCGCGACCCGGAACCAGTCCGGGCTGGCGGCCGCGTCCGCCGGCTTCAGCCGGGCCTCGATCCAATACTCCTGGCGCAGCGTCGGCACGCCGGAGCGGTCGGGAGCGAAACCCTGCGGCGGACCCGCCGGCTGCGCCGTCAGGACCGCGCTGGCGTTCACGGATGTGCGCGGCAGCGGGACTGCCAGGGTGGCCACCAGGGCTACCGCGGCCAGGGGCACGGCCAGGCGAGGAAGCCCCGCAGCCGCCGGTCGCCAGGCGCGCCCGGCTGCCAGTCCCAGCACGGCGCCAGCGGCCGAGGCGGCGACCGGCAGCCACGTCATGGGCAGCAGCCGCGGCTGCCAGGGCTGGTAGGACCACAGGTGCGTCCATAGCCACTCGACGGGCAGGCCGATGGCGGCCGAGATCAGGCCCGCGAGCAGGGCCAGCTGCAAGGGCGCCACCCGGCCGGCCAGCAAGAAGGCAATCTCGACGCCGGCCGCCGCGCCCAGGTAGGTGGGGATGTGGGGCAGTTGGTGGCCGAGCACGGGACCCACCAGCAGCGAGACCAGGCCCCGCAGCAGGAGGAACGCGAAGACGGCGAAGAAGGCGCCGCCCCGGCCCAGCCAGGCCCTCGCCGCCACCAGGCCGATGCCGGCCGCGGCCGCGATCAGGACCGGCTGATACAGGGCCTGCCACTGGGGGACGCCCATGTCGAACTCGAGCTGGAACGTGGAGAGCCCGATCAGGACCGCCCCGGCCAGCAGGAATCGGCGCGCGCGCATCCAGCCCGACTCGCTGGGCCAGCGCGCCTCGCCGGCGCCCAGCGCCAGGGCCAGGGGCGCGAGCGAGGCACCGCCGATCATCAGGAGGTGCGTGGGGCTCCACATGGTGACGTCGATGCCGTAGGTGCGGTGCCAGAGGTCGTCGAGCGGGAAGCCGGCCACCGCGCCCGCACCGAAGGCCGTGAGGGCGGCGGCAGAGTAGGGCACGCGCAGCCCACGCCAGCGCCAGCCGCTGTTCGCCTCGCCCACGGTGGCCATCGCGATCGCGGCCACGCCCGCTCCGCCGATGCCGAGCAGGCCGCCCAGGATCATCAGGTGGGGGAGGGTGAGGAGGTTCTTGTCGCGCCCGAGGTCGGCGTGCCAGCCGACGTCCCAGACGAAGCCGACCAGGGCCACGATCAGCGCCGTGCCGCCCAGCACCTGCATGACCACCGCCCAGCTCGGGATCCGGGTGCGCGACGCGATCGCGCGTTCGACGGGGCGCAGAACAGCCAGCAACGGCATTAGCCTGGTCATCGGCTCAGGCCCGCCTCGAGAAGCCGTTCCAGAGCAGGTCGGCCAGGTAGGCGACCAGGCGCGGACGCGGCATGGGCCGCCGCTCCAGCCACCAGTCGCCGGCGAGCTGGACCATCCCCACCACACCGTACGCCCAGGCCTCGGCGGCTGCCGAATCGGCGCCGGCCGCGCGCAACTGCTCGCCCATGGTCTGCGCCACGGCGCGGCCCACATCCCGTATGAAATGGCTGATGGTCACCTGCGCGGCGGCCTGTTCGATGACGGCCCGCTGCATCAGGAAGCGGTACAGCTGCGGCTCCCGCTCGATGAAGCTGAGGTAGGCGTCGATGACCTCGACCAGCAGCTGCCGCGGCTCTACCGGCTGGGCGAGCGCCGCCTCCAGCTCGGCCATGAGCCGGGCCAGCGTCGCTTGCGCCACCGCCCGGTACAGGCCGGCGCGATCGCCGAAGTACCGGTACAGGATGGGCTTGGTCACGCCCAGCTGGGCGGCCAGCCGCTCCATGTTGACCGCCGGCCCCTCGCTCGCAATCACCCCCAGCACCCCGTCCAGCAGCTGCCGTCCCCGCAATTCGCGGTGGACCTGGTGCCGACTGGAACGTCGCTCGGTGATCATCGCCTATGCTGAACATTATCTGTTACGCACCGTACCAAATGCATCCTGCAGCAAGTCAAGGAGGGCGTTACGAGCCGTAGCGATCCATCAATGAAGGTTGGCCTGGCGCTGGGCGCCGGTGGCGTCATGGGCGGCGCCTGGCTGGTGGGCGCACTGGCGGCGCTGGCGGAGTCCACGGGCTGGGACCCGTTCTCCGCGGACTACATCGTGGGCACCTCCGCCGGCGCCATGATCGGCGCGCTGGTGGCGGCCGGGGTGCCGCCCTGGTTCATGGTCGCCCACTCGGCGGGCGAGGTCTTCGAGGGCCTGGTCGACAGCTCAGGACGGCCGGTCGCCGAAGCTCACCGCACCGCCGGCGCGGTCTTCCGGCCGGGCGGTCCCTGGTTCCCCATTCCCGGCTCGCCCCGCCTCGCCTGGCACGCGCTGCGCGGGGGCATGCCGGGCCTTCGCGGCCGGCTGGCGGCGCTGGCCCCGGCGGGCATCATCTCCACCGAGCCGCTGAAGGAGACCGTGCGCCGCGCCGTCCCCCAGGGTTGGGCCGAGCACCGCAACCTCTGGATCGTGGCCTGCGACTACGCGAGCGGCGAGCGGGTGGTCTTCGGTCGGCCCGGCGCGCCGCGCGCCGCCCTGGCCGACGCCGTGGCCGCCTCCTGCGCGATCCCCGGCTTCTACCAGCCGGTGCGGATCCGAGGCCGCCGCTACGTGGACGGGGGTGTGACCTCGCTGGCCAGTCTCGACCTCTTCGAGGACCTGGGCCTCGACCTGGTGGTCTGCGCCAACCCGCTGTCCATGCGCTCCGCCCCCGCCGGGCGCTGGCCGCACCAGCGGCTGCTGGCGTCGCTGCGCCGCTCGGCGGCGCGGGAGCTGGACGCCAGCGCGGCGCGGCTCAGGCGCCAGGGCACGCGGGTGGTGATCTTCGAGCCCAGCGCGGCCGACCTGGAGGTCATGGGCAACAACTTCATGAGCACGCGGCGCCGTCACCGGGTGATCGAGCGGGCGCTGAAATCGGTGACGCTGGCCGCCCGCCGGCGCCAGGCGCAGCTGGCTGGCCTGCCGAAGGGCGACCCGGATCGCGTGCGCCGGCCGTCCAGTCCGCCGTCCGAGTGGAAGTGGCGACCCGGCGAGCGGGTGGCGGCGGGATGAGCATGGGCAAGCTCTTGAAGGAGCGGCTGGCGGGCGTCCTGCCCGACCCCTCCGAAGACCTGCGCGACCCCGACTACATCCGCGACTCGCTGGCCCTCGGCTGGCTGATCGCGACCTTCTACTTCCGCGCCGACGTGCGCGGGATCGAGAACATTCCGGCCGAGGGGCCGGTGCTGCTGGTGGGCAACCACTCGGGCGGCAACATCACCCCCGACAGCTTCGTGCTCGGCCTCGCCTTCAACACCTACTTCGGCGTCGAGCGGCCCTTCTACCAGCTCGCCCACGACCTGGTGATGGTGATGCCCCAGGTGCAGTGGCTGCGCCGGATGGGGATGGTGGGCGCCGCGCCGGGAACCGCCGAGAAGCTGCTGGACAAGGGCGCGGCGGTGCTTGTCTACCCCGGCGGCGACTGGGAGGTGCACCGCCCGACCTGGAAGTCCGCCAGCGTCGACTTCGCCGGCCGCAAGGGCTTCCTGCGACTGGCCATCGACCGCAAGGTCCCGATCGTGCCGGTGGTCGGCATCGGCGGCCAGGAGACCGCCCTCTTCCTGAGCCGCGGGGAGCACCTGGCCAAGCTGCTGCGCCTCGACCGCCTGCTCCGGCTGAAGGTGCTGCCGATCTCGCTGGCGGCGCCCTGGGGCCTCAACATCGGCGACTTCGTGGGCCACATACCGCTGCCCGCCAAGATCACCGTCAGCGTGCTCGAGCCGGTCGACCTGCGCAAGAAGTTCGGTCCCAACCCCAGCCTCGAGAAGTCCTACAACCACATCACGCGCCTGATGCAGCGCGAGCTGGACCGGCTGGCCGCGGAGCGGCGGCTCCCGCTGCTGGGCTGATGCGCATCCAGGAGTCCGGCATCCTCGACGCGTCGCCGGCCGCGCTCTGGAAGCTGGTCGGCGACCCCGCCGGCTACGCGGACTTCTTGAGCGGCGTCACCCACTGCGAAGCCGAGACCAAGGGCCGGCCCCGGCGGGGTGCGCGCTACTCGATCCGGCTGGCGGTGGGCGCTGCGCAGGTCGGCGGGGTGATCGAGGTGGTGGAGTACGAGCGCCCCTCAGAGCTGGCCTGGGTGGGCATCACCGGCATCGACCAGCGCGGCCGCTGGCGGCTGCGCAAGACACCCGAGGGCACCGAGGTGACGCTGCGCCTGACCTACTCGGTGCCGGGCGGGCTCATGGGCCTGGTCGCCGACGCGCTGGCCGCGCCCATCGTGCGCGGCCACGTCAAGGCCACCCTGGAGAGACTGGGCGAGCTCGCCGAAACCCGTCCTTAGGAGGGTTCGCGCTCCGCGTAGGCGGCCAGACCGTCCAGCAGCGCCGGAAAAGACTCGGCGATGCGTCCCGACATCATGGGCTGGAACAGGAAGCTGAGCCCGCCGCGCATGCTCACGGCCTGGCTGATCCGCGATCCTCCGGCGTCGGGGTCGACCTGGCAGCGGAAGCGGAGATGCACCGTGGGCAGGCCGGTGCTGTCGACGGTGAAGCCGCGGCCCGCCTGCACATCGTCGATCACGATGTCGTGGCGGCCGCCTGACTTGGTGGTCATCTCTCCCTTGGTGCCGGTCTGGAACGGCCCCGAGAGCTTGACCGACTGCACGTCCGGGTTCCAGTCCGGCCAGGTGGACGTGTCCGACCACACCTTCCAGACGCGATCCGGCGAGGCCTTGGTTGTACGCGAGCGTTCGGCGGGCATGGTCATGATGATGACGTGACACGGGCGAGCGTGCGCTGGGCGCCGCAACTGGCCAAGGCCCTGCGGGCCGGCCTGCCGCTGACCGTGATCGGACGCGAGGTGGCGCCGTCGCCCCTCTCCTCGCTGGTGGTGCTGGCGCGCAGCGGCGGCGCCCAGGCGGCGCTGGCGGCCATGTTCCTGCCCAGCCTGGAGCGCGGCGCCTTCGCCTTCTCACCCCTCGGTGTGGGCCGGCTGCTGGCGTTCGACCCCCGGCGCGAGCTGGGCGCGGCCTTCCCGACCCGGCGCCGGGGCAGCGGGCTCTACATCCTGGACGAGCGCGGCGACGAGCAGTTCGTGCTGGCGCCCGGGCTCTTCAACCAGACCACGCTCAGCGCGGGCAGCTGGCCTCTGCTGCTGCCGCTGGTCGGCCCCCATACCGAGGGGCGGCCGCTGGACCGGATCGAAGCCGAGCTGGATCGCCTCTGCGAGCTGCTCGCGGTGGCGCTCTCCGGCCTGAAGGCGCCGGTGAGCATGGAGCTCGCCGACACCGGCCTCAACGTGGAGGCGGCGCTGTCGGGCCTGGCCAAGGGTTTCGGAGGCTTCGGAGGGTTCGGAGGCTTCGGCCGGGCCGCCAAGCCGGGCCGGGTGCACAAGGAGGACGAGGAGGGCGATCCCGTCGCCTTCGAGGACGTGGGCGGCCAGGACGAGGCCAAGACCCAGCTGGAGTCGATCTGCCTGGCTCTCCAGAACCCGGGCGCCTACAAGGAGTGGGGGGCGCGGCCGCCGCGGGGGGCGCTGCTCTTCGGACCACCCGGCACCGGCAAGACGCTGCTGGCCCGCTGTGTGGCCCGCGAGTCGGGCGCCAAGTTCATCCACGTCCGGGTCACCGACGTCACCTCAAAGTGGTACGGCGAGGCCGAGCGCAAGCTCCAGGAGGCCTTCGACTGGGCGCGCAAGGACGCGCCGGCGGTGCTCTTCTTCGACGAGATCGACGCCCTGGCCCGGCCTCGCGAGGACGCCCATGAGGCCACGCACCGCCTGGTCAGCACCTTCCTGGAGAACATGGACGGGCTGCAGAAGGCCGACGGCGTGGTGGTGCTGGCCGCCACCAACCGGCCGGAGTCCGTGGACGCCGCGCTCACGCGGCCGGGGCGCTTCGACCGCCTGGTCGAAGTCCCGCTGCCCGACCGTGAGGGCCGCCGTCAGATCTTCGAGGTCCACATCCGGCGCGCCGAGCGGCGGGCCGGCCGCCCGGTCTTCGAGATGATCGACGAGGCAGGCTGGGAGCGGCTGCTGGACGCCAGCCAGGGTCACAGCGGGGCCGACATCGCCGAGGCCGTCCGGCGGGCGCTGGAAGCCAAGGTCCGCGCCGGGGCCAGCGGCGGCCAGGTCAGCCAGGACGAGCTGCTGGCCCAGGCGATGACGGTGGCGCGGCCGTTCTGACCGGTCCCAGCACCCGGAATCGGCCGTCGTCGCAGAGCAGGGGACGCCCCGCCTCCGCGAGCACGCGATCACGCTCGGCGATCTTGACGTAGGCCGGGAGGACCGCCTGGCGGTCGATCACCAGGTAGTCGTCCTCCTGGGCGCCCGTCAGCTCTCGAATCGAGGGACGCGAGGCGAGTCTGGGCGTCAAGGGGTCATCGGCGGCGACCGGGGCAGCGGCAGGCAGCAGGGACGTGCACGCCTGCAGCCGCGCCAGGGCCGGGGGCCGCTGGAACGCAGCTGGGTCGGGGTTGGCGGGGCCGGGCGGAAGGGACCCCAGCGTCAGCCCCAGCAGGGCCGGCGCCAGGGCCAGCACGGGCGTGAGGGCCAGCCCCGGCGCCGTCACCTGCTCCGGGAGGCCGCGCAGCGCCTGGCCGGCCGCGGTGAGGATCGGCACCAGCAGCGGCAGCGCGTACTGCAGCTGCAGGAACGGCTGCGGGCCGTGGGCGCTTAGCAAGTCCGCCGCCAGTGGCGGCAGAGCCAGGAGCAGCCAGACCGGGCGCAGCAGCGGCAGCCCCCCGGCGCAGGCCACCATCACGAGCGCGGCCAGCCAGCCGGCCGGGAAGCTCAGCGCGTGCAGCAGGGACGCCGGTGAGGCGGACGCCAGCCAGCGGTAGTAGGTGTCGGTGTCGACGTAGTGGCCATGGCGGAGGATGGGCATCACCACGCCCGCGATCAGCACCCCATAACCGAGGCCGAAGGCGGCCAGCCGCCGTCCCAGCCTACGGCTGGCGGGCACCACCGCCAGCGCCAGCCCGACGACCAGCACCGTCCAGGCCTGGTCCTCCTTGGCGCTCACGGCCACGAGCGCCAGCGTCCAGCAGACGGCCGTGCGGCCCCCAAGCCCGGCCCAGCCCGCCAGCAGCGCAGCGCAGATGCCGATCGTCTCAGGGTGGAAGTTGGCCCGGGTCGACTCCTGGACCGCCGGCCAGAGCGGGAGCGGGATCGCCAGCGCCGCAGCCAGCCCGGCACGGCCGCTGAGCGCCCGCAGGAAGAGGAATGTCGATGGCACCAGGCCGGCCAGCGCCGCCGCGGCCAGCAGGCTCAGCACCCGCGGGTCAGGCCAGGCCAGCTCCAGGGCGGCGGGCAGTACGAGCAGCGGCTCGAAATGCAGACCGAGAAACGAGCCCTGGTTGAAGCTGGACACGAACCAGCGGCCGTGGTCCAGGTTCCAGACCACCTGCTGGAAGAAGGCCTGGTCGTATCCGAAGGTGGTCAGCGAGGCGTCGCGCCGGAGCAGTAGCCAGCCGTACCAGAGGCCGGCCGCGGCGGCGCTCGCCACTACCGCCAGGGACAGGGCGGGCGCCGGCAGCGCCGCCGTCCCGACACCTGGCGCTGTCGGCGTGGCTACGCGGGCAGCCGGAACCAAAACCGGGTGACCCCACCGCCTGACTCGGCACCCACCTGGCCGCCCACCGCCTCTACGAGCTGCTTGACCAAGGCGAGGCCGATGCCGGCGCCGCCGCGGGCGGCCGTCCGCGATTTCTCGACCCTGTAGAAGCGCTCGAACACGTGCGGCAGGTCACCGGCCGGAATGCCGGGTCCCGTGTTGGCGATCGACACCAGCGTGCTCTCCCGCTCCGCCTCGGCGCGAATCCACACGGTGCCCCCGGACGGCGTATAGCGGGCGGCGTTCTGGAGCAGGTTGCCGATCACCTGGGCCAGCGAGTCGGGGTCGGCACGGGCGGGCAGGCGGGTTGGCAGGTCGACCTCGACCCGCACGGAGCCGCGCTGGAACCGCGGGCGATTGAGCTCCAGGAGCGCGGTGAGGACAGGTACCAGGTCGATGTCCTCGGGCCGGTGGGCAGGGTCGACGCCCGCGCTCAGGGCGTCCAGCGAGCGCGACAGACGGGTCAGGCGCTCGACCTCCTCCTGCAGCGAGGCGAAGACCTCGGGCTCCGGGCTGAGCACCTGGTCCCGCAGTCCCGCGAGGTAGCCGCCGAGGTTGGTCAGCGGCGTGCGCAGCTCGTGCGCGAAGTTCTCGATGAGATCCCGGCGCTGGCGCTCCTGGTCCTGGAGGGCGGCGGCCATCTGGTTGAAGGAGTCGGCGACCGATGCCAGCTCGGGCGCGCTCGGCCGCCGAACCCGAGCGTCGTAGCGGCCCGCCGCGATCTGACGGGCCGCGCGCGCCACCTCGTCAAGCGGTCGTTCGATCATCCTTCCGAAGACGAGGGCCAGTGCCAGCGAACCCGCGACCGCCAGGACCGCCGCAAACACCAGCACCTGAGTGACGGATTCGTTGAACATGGCCTGGGAGAGCGCGGCCGAAGCCCCGTGCTCGGCCATCAGCCGGTTGAAGGTCGAAGCGCCGATCACCAGCACGCCGACGGCGACAACCGCGACCGCGAGGACCGAGACCAGGAGCGCCGCCACGGCGACTCGGGCGGCGACCGAGCGGGGTTTCATGTGCGGGCCAGCCCATAGCCGACCCCTCGCACCGTGCGCACGTAGCGGGGGTGGCGCGCGTCGTCGCCCAGCTTGGATCGCAGCCGGCGCACGTACACGTCGATGCTGCGGTCCTGGATGCCGAGGTCGGGGTGGATACGGAGCACCTCGGCCATCAGGAGGTCGCGCGTCAGGACACGGCCTCGGGCCTGGACCAACGCGTGCAGAAGGTCGAACTCGGTGCCGGTCAGCTGGAGCTCGCGGTCGCCGACACGGGCGTTGCGCCGGGCCGGGTCGACGACCAGGTCGGCGTGGCGGACCGGATGGACGGCCCGCAGGGGCCGCGTCCGCCGGAGCACGGAGCGTACTCGTGCCACCAGCTCGGAGGGCGCGAACGGCTTGGCGATGTAGTCGTCCGCCCCTCCTTCGAGGCCCGTGATGCGCTGGTCGGTCGAGCCGAGCGCGGTGACCATGATGATGCTGACATCCGTCTCCTCGCGAGCAATGCGCGCCACTTCGCGGCCGCTCAGCTCGGGCAGCATGAGGTCCAGGACGACCAGCGCCGGCGACAGTTCGCGGATCATGCGCAGCGCGCTCCTTCCGTCCTCTGCCACCGCGGTGCGGTACCCCGCCCGCACCAGGTAGGCCTCGACCAGGCGAGCGATCTTGGGGTCGTCGTCGACCACCAGCACCAGCTCGGGTTGGCGCCGGGTCACCCGGCCACCGCCAGGTCGCTGCGGCCCAGGAAGGCGACCCATGATTCAAGGATGCGCACCTCGTAGGTCCGGCCGCCTTCGAGCGGAGGCTGCGGGTCGAGCGAGAGCACCACCGCGCTCTGGCCGTCCACCGGCCAGCGGTGCGCGAAGGCGGCCGCCGTGCCCGGCGGACGCGCACCGGTGATGCGCACGTCGGGGTAGCGCCAGGACCCGGGCGCGGCGTCGGGTGCGGCGGTGAAGCCGCTGTGCACCAGGCAGGCGGCGGCAGCCAGGTCCAGCTCCTCCGTGAATTCGGCAGTCAGGCAGAGTTGGCGCGAGCGGAGCAGGCGCCCGCGATCCGCGAGCACGCCTCGCAAGCACGAAAGGCGCATGCGCGGGCCGAGCCGCGAAACGCTGGCCGCGAACGCTCCCAGGTTGAGCTGGGACTCGGGGCCGTCCGCGTACATCCGGTAGGTGAGCGTGGGTGCGCCGGCCGACAGGTACCGGGCGTCCTCCTCGAGCGTGTAGCCCGTAATCCGCCCGGCGCGCGCGAGGCTCGCGAGCCGTCCGAGGATCACGAAGCCACCTGGTGCACGACCCGGTGCCGGCGCAGCCTGGCCAGCGACTCGCCGAACCGCTCGCCCACCGGGCCCTGCGTCGTCACCCAATCGACATAGGTGCGCAGCCCTTCGGCCAGTGGCACGGTCGGCCAGTAGCCGGCACATCCGGCGAGGGAGATGTCGGGAGTCAGCGCGCGCATCTCGCCCGGCCGGTAAGCGCCGGCCAGCTGGGGGGCGATGGCCAGGTCGAGGATGCCGGCCAGGCTGTCGGCCAGGTCGCGGACGGTGGTCGGCCGTCCGGTGCCGACGTTGACGGCCAGCCCATCCAGCCGGTCCGACTCCGCCGCCAGCAGGCAGGCGCCGGCCGTGTCCCAGACGTGGCAGAGGTCGCGGGTCTGCCGACCGTCCTCGTAAAGGATGGGCGGCAGACCGTTGAGCAGCCGCGTGCAGAAGACCGCGATCACGCCCGTGTAGGGATTGAAGACCGACTGTCGCGGCCCATACGTGCATGCGAATCGCAGGGCCACGGCCGGGATTCCGACCTGGCGCGACCAGGCCAGGGTCAACCGCTCCTGGTCGAGCTTGGTCAGCGCGTAGACGGTTTCGCCGCCCGCCGGGGCCGCCTCCGGGGTGGGGACTGAAGCGGCGTCCTCGCCGCAGACCGGGCACGGAACTGCGAACCGACCCGCGGCGAGCGCCTCGGTGGAGCGGCGGGGCGGGAACTGCAGGCCGTGGCGCCGGCACTCCACCGCACCCTCGATATAGACGGCCTGGGAGGACGCGACCACCAGCTTGCGCACGGGCAGGTTGCGGTCGCGAATCGTCTCCAAGAGCCGGGCAGTGCCCAGGCTGTTGACGTCCACAAACTTGGCGATCTCGGGCATGTAGCCGCCGTAAGCGGCGAGGTGGAAGACGGTGTCAACGCTCTCGAGCGCGGCCGCCAGGGTCGCCGGCTCGCGAACATCGCCGCGCACGAACTCGGCGTTCGGGTTGAGCCATGATGGAACCGCCCCGCCGTGGGTCTGTGGCTCCAGGTTGTCGAGCACCCGCACGGCCCACCCCTCCAGGAGCAGGCGGTCGGCCAGGTGCGAACCGATCAGCCCGGCACCGCCGGTCACCAGCGCGCGGCGCCTAGGCAATCCGCACCTCGACCTGGTGGAGCCCGGTCGCACCGCTGGGCGCGATCCCGCGCGGATCAGGTTCCTGGAGCTTCCCGGTCCCGTCGTAGGCGCGGACCTTGAGGGTGGCCGGGCCGGGCGCCGTCGGAGTCCAGTCGGCGGACCAGAGCACCCAGGCCGTCGGCGAACCGGCATAGTCGAGCCGAGCCGGCTGCCAGCTGCGCCCTCCGTCGGAGCTGACCTCGACTGCGCTCACGCCGCGGTCGCCCGCAAACGCCACCCCGGCCAGCAGCGCGGTGGCGCCGGCCGCCACCACCGCCCCGGCCACCGGTTGGTCGATCACCGAGGTCGTGTGCACGAAGCCCGCCCTCCAGCCCTGCGTGCCGTAGTAGCCCTCCTCGTCGTGGTCGAGGACCGTGATCCGGGTCAGCCACTTGGCGCTGGCCTCCCCGTAGGCGCCAGGGATCACGGCTCGCGCCGGCGCGCCGTGCTTGCGCACCAGCGGCGCACCGTTCATCGAGTGCGCAACCAAGACCTCGTCGCGCAGCGCGCGCTCGAGCGGCAGCGGGTAGACGTAGCCGTCGACACCGCGCAGCTCGACCAGGCGGCCGCTCGGGAGAATTTGCGCCCGGTCAAGAAGCGCCCGCAGCGCAGGACCCGACCAAACCGCGTTGCTGAGCAGCCCGAACGCGATTCCGTTGGAGATGCATTCGAGCGTCGTCTCCTGTATGCGCCCGGTCAGCGCGCGCAGCTCGTCGATCGTCAGCGTGTAGGGATGCTGGACGGCTCCCGTCACCTCCAATCTCCACAGCGCCACATTCACATCGGGATCGATCAGGTTCTTGGTGACGGAGTAGAAGTCGTCGACAGCGGTGACCGGCTGCCGCCGCCGGCCGCCGACGAGCGTCCGCCGGCCGTCGTACCCGAATGTCGAATCGGCGTTCAGCCGGGCGGCGAAACCGCCGGTGGCGGCCAGCAGGACAAGGCTGGCGCCAGACACCAGCAGGCTTCGCCGGCCGCTGTCGAGTGGGGTGGTCGTGGCCGCCGGAGGCAGCGCCCAGCGCAGGATGCCGGCGGCCAGCGCTGCGGCGGCGAGCAAGCTGAGGGCCGTGGCCGCGGCCGCCGCGGTGACCGGCAGCCCGCCGTAGCCGGCTCCCAGCACCGGCCACAGGGCCGCTATCACACCGGCCGTGAACACAACCACGATGGCGAGGCCGAGCCGGCCGGCGCGGCGGCGGCGGCGGAGCAGCTCCCACGCCACTCCACCCGCCACGCTGACTGCGACCACGCCCGCGAAGCCGCCCCAGAACGCCATCTCCTTGGCCTTGATGGGGCCACCGGCAATCGCCAGCAGGTTGAGAAACGCGTCGACCGACACCTGCGGCAGGATCCGGTCGCCCGCCAGCTCCGAGGGCAGCGAGACTCCGCCGAACGTCCGCAGCAGCGCCTCCAGCAGAGCCACGGCCGAGCCTGCCAAGAGTCCGGCCAGCAAGCCTCCCGCCAGGCGCTTCATGCCGCAGCCTCTGGGGACACCAGCATTGCCAGCGCGGCGGCGGTCGCCGGCAGGTCGGAGCGGCGCGCGACCACGCGGGCGAGGGCGACCAGGTCGGCCTCGGTGTCGACGTCGAACTCGGGTGCCAGGAGCGCCACCTTGAGGTCGAGCGCGCGCGCGCGCAAGCAGATCTGTTCGAGTGCCGCCTCTGTGCTCATGGCGACCCCAGACAGCACGTCGTGGAAGCCGCGCATGCCGACCAGGTAGTAGCCGCCGTCGTAGGTCGGACCGAGCACGAGCTGATTCGTCTCGAGGGCGCGGAAAGCTCGGGCGACGCGCGCCGGCCGCAGGTGAGGTGTGTCGGTCGCTGCGAGCACCACGGGTTCTCTGCCTGCAGCCACCCGGAAGAGGTTGGCCTGCCGGTCGGCCCAGCCCTCGCCCCGCTGAACCAGAACCCGGGTGGCGACCAGGCCCGGCCACGGCCGTGGGCTGACGTACCAGGCGACCTCAAACGGCGCCTGCCGGAAGCGCGCGCCGAGGTCGTCGAGGAAAGCCGCATAGAGGTCGGCCGCGCGCTGCATTCCGATCGCGGCGCCCAGGCGGGTCTTGACCTCGCCGGCCACCGGCGCCTTGGCGCCCAGAAAGAGCGTGCTCATGCACCGCTCTCGGCCGGCCGCCAGCGCACGCAGCGCATAGCCGTCCAGAGGATTCTGGCGCCGGCCCGCAGGCTGCCGGTGAGCGTTCCGCTCACCTTCGAAACACCGACCCGCCGCCGATGGCCGACCGGCACCTCCAGATAGCGGTAGCCGGCCCGCAGCGCCTTGACGGTCATCTCGGTCGACCAGCCGTAGGTCCGGGCGCTGGGATCCAGTGCCAGCAGCCGGCCGATGCGGATGGCGCGCATCGGGCCCAGGTCCGTGACCCGAGCGTGGCAGGCCGCGCTGATCAGAGCGGTGGCGACGCGGTTGCCGTAGCGCTGGAACGGCGTCATCGAACCGGCCTCGCGATCGCGCCGCGCGCCGACCACGAGGTCGGCTGTTCCCTCGAGGATCGGCGCCACTACCAGCGCCAGGTCCTCGGGGCGGTCGGCGCCGTCACCGTCCAGAAATACCGCGACCCCGTCGCCGGCGCTCAGCACCCCCGCCAGACAGGCCCGGCCATAGCCCCGGTGTGGCTCGGAAACGACCTCAGCGCCGGCCTCTCGAGCCACCGCAGCCGTGCCATCGCGGGACCCGTTGTCGACCACGATCACGCGGTCTCGGGCCGCGTCCAGACCGGCACGCACGGCCGCCACCAGCGGACCGATGGCGCGCTCCTCGTCGAGGCAGGGGATGATGACGCGCAGGCCTTGGCCCCGGTCCAGATCGCTCATGACCCCAGGGATAGGGCGCTTGTGTTACTGGTTCGTGACTGGAATGAGCGTGAACATGGATCCTCAGGTCCGTGCCTACCTGGACCAGGTGGCGGCAGCGGGCATCCCGCCTCTCGAGCAGCTGAGTGTGCAGCAGGCCCGCGCCAACACCGAGGCGGCGGCCCCACTGCTGGCGGGCCCGCCACCGCCCCTGCACAGCGTCGAGGACCGCGTGATCGCCGGTGTGCCTAGCGGCGTCTACGCTCCCGAGTCGGACCGCGAGCTGCCGGCGGTGGCCTACTTCCACGGCGGCGGCTGGGTTTTCGGCAGCCTGGAAACCCACGAGGCGCTCTGCCGGCGGCTGGCGGCCGCGGCGGGCGCCGAAGTGGTGGCCGTCGATTACCGGATGGCGCCCGAGCACCGCTTCCCGGCCGCGGTGGAGGATGCCTGGAAGGTGACCTCGGAGCTGGCCGCCGGCGGCCGCACCGTGGCGGTGGCCGGCGACAGCGCCGGCGGCAACCTGGCCGCCGTCATGGCCATCAAGGCCCGCGACGCCGGGATCGGCCTGAGCCACCAGGTCCTGATCTATCCGGTCACCGACTGCGACCTCGACACCGACTCCTACGTAGCCAACGCCACCGGCTACGGGCTGACCCGCGCCGGCATGGGCTGGTTCTGGGACCACTACGTGCCCGATCCGGCGCAGCGCACCCACCCCGACGCCTCCCCGCTGCGGGCGGAATCGCTGGCCCGCGTCGCGCCGGCCACGGTCGCCGTATGTGAGCTCGACCCGCTGCGCGACGAGGGCGTGGCCTATGCCGAGCGCCTGCACGCCGAGGGCGTGCCGACCCGCCTGCTGCGCTACGAGGGGATGATCCACGGCTTCGCGCGCATGTTCGCGCTCATCGACCGCAGCCATGACCTTATGGCCGAGGTGGCGACCGGCTTGAAGGAGTCGTTCGAGCGCTAAAGGGGTGACGGGGGCGGGGTACGGGAGGTACCCTCTCGCGCACCATGAGCTACCTGTGGCAGCGCTTCATCCATTTCTTGATCGCCGTCATCTTCCTGGCCATCGGCATCGGCTTGACAGTCTTCGTGTACAGCAACACCACCTCGGTCAACATCGACTGGTGGCAGCTGCACTTCACCAACGTGCCGCTGGGCATGGTGGCCCTGATCCCCCTCCTGCTGGGCGTGGTGCTCGGCTACCTCTACCACGTGCCGAGCGGGCTGCACGACTTCAGCCAGAGCATGCGCAAATCGCGCCGCATCCACGAGCTGGAGCAGCAGAACAAGGCCCTTCAGCACCAGGTGGACAGCCTGCTCGCGATGCCCGACGACACCAGGCCGGCGGCCAAGCCCGAGCTCGCGCCGGCCGCCCCCGTGGCTCCCGTGGCTCCAGTCAACGCGCCGGCCGCGGCGCAAGCCGTGCCTGCCCCGGGCGCGCCGGCGGCTCACGCCACCAAGACCCGGGCCGTGCACGAGCCGGCCAAGGCACACGAGGCCGCCAAGCCGCACCCGTCCGCCGAGCACCCCAAGCCCGCGCCTTCCGCCTAGCGTCCTAAAGTCCTTCTCGTATGTCGGAACGCCGGCGCGCCGGGCGCCTCATCGTCCCCTCGGCGCGACCGCCGGCCGACCGCGCGCTCTTCGAAGAGGAGGAGTTCGCATTCCAGGAGTTGTCGCTGCACGCCGACCCCTGGCGCGTGCTCCGCATCGTGTCGGAGTTCGTGGAGGGATTTGACGCGCTCGCCGATCTGGGTCCGGCGGTCACCGTCTTCGGCTCGGCCCGCGTGCGTTCGGACGACCCGCTCTACGCGGAGGGGGAGGCGGTCGGCAAGGCGCTGGCCCGGCGGGGGTTCGCCGTCATCACGGGTGGCGGGCCGGGGATCATGGAGGCGGTCAACAAGGGCTGCAAGGAGGCCGGCGGCCTCTCCGTGGGCTGCAACATCGAGCTGCCGCACGAGCAGGCGCTGAACCCCTACGTCGACCTCGGGATCGAGTTCCGCTACTTCTTCGTGCGCAAGATGATGTTCGTCAAGTACGCGCGCGGGTTCGTCATCTTCCCGGGCGGCTTCGGCACGCTGGACGAGCTCTTCGAATCGCTGACCCTGGCCCAGACCGGCAAGATCGAGCACTTTCCGGTGGTGCTGTTCGGCAGCTCCTACTGGAAGGGCCTGCTGGCCTGGATGAAGGACCAGACGCTGGCCCACGAGTTGGTCTCGAGCGAGGACCTCAACCTTCTGAGCGTCACCGACGACCCCGAGGAGGCCGCCGAGATCTCCACCCGCGCGCGGCCCGAGGGTGCGCCGCACCCGCGCAAGGCGGACGCGCAGTAGCCACCACGTCGCCGCCGGTAGCCGCGGTCTTCCTCATGGACGGCGGCCAGACCGCGGAGTCCATCGCGAGCCTGCTGGCCGGCTTCTGCGGCGCCGCGCGGGTCTCGCTGGAGATCGCGATCTACGACCTCAAGCTTGACGGTCCCGCCCGCGACCTGGTGCTCAAATCTCTGCTCGACGCGCTGGCCCGCGGCGTGCGCCTGCGGGTCGTCTTCAACCACGACTACGGCGACCACCAGGTCACGCCGCCGCCGCCACAGATGTCCGACTGGCCCTTCATCAAGGAGCTGCCCAAGGAGACCTGGTTTCCGGTCAACGGGGTGCCCGACCTCATGCACCATAAGTACGTCGTCTGCGACTCGGCCTCGGTCTGGACCGGGTCCACCAACTGGACCAACGACTCCTGGACGCGCGAGGAGAACGTGATCCTGCGCGTGGACTCGCCCGATGTCGCCGCCGTCTACCGCGCCAACTTCGAGAACCTCTGGACCTGGCGCCAGGTGCAGATCTCAGGCCGCCAGCGGCCGGAATGGTTCGATCTCGGCGCGGGCGTCCAGGCCCGTCCCTATTTCACGCCCGGGCGCGCCGAGAAGCTGGTCCACGAGCTCAGCCAGCGCATCGCCACCGCCCGCCGCCGCGTGCGCATCTGCTCGCCGGTGCTGACCTCGGGACCCGTCCTGGGGACCCTGGCCGACATCGTCCAGCGCGGCTTCGAGGGCATCGACATCAAGGGCGTCTTCGACGCCACCCAGATGGCCGAGGTCGACCGCCAGTGGGCGCAGAACCCGCAGGCCGCCTGGAAGCGGCAGGCGCTGA
>DASUVY010000040.1:0-51536 GCA_036378695.1 Candidatus Dormiibacterota bacterium | reverse complement strand
CCATCGCCCTCGCGTACGCGGGCCTCGCGGCATTGCTTGGGCTGGCGGCCGGCCGACGATTTCCGGTCGCCGTGGCCGTCGCCGTCACCATCGCTGCCACAACGGCCTTCCAGCCGGCTCGGGTATGGCTGGAGCGGCTTGCGGACAGATGGATCTTCGGCCGTCGCTTCGGTCGGTACGAAACCGTGCGACGGCTCGGCGCGGCCGTCGACTGGACACTCGGTCTCGAACCTCTAGGCGCACGCATCGCGAGCACCATCCGCGAGGCAATGCCGGTGGCATGGGTGCGGATCGTGGTCGAGCAGGAGGCGACCCAACGTCAAAGAGCTCGTGTAATTGGGGTCGATGGCATCGCGGCCGAGGATCCCCTAGCGCCAGACGCAACCGCTGCCCTGACGGTGGGAGACGATGAAGTGGGTCGTATCGAGTGCGGGCTCAAGCCGCGCCGATCGTGGACCACTTCCGATGACGATCTGCTCAAGTCATTGGCCCGCCAGGCCGCCATGGCGATCCGAAGCTCATTGCTGGCCGAGCAGCTTGCCGAGCGCCTCGAAGATCTCGCCGCCTCGCGCGCCCGCATCGTTCGGGCGGAGGATGCCGAACGCCGGCGGATCGAACGCAACATCCACGACGGGATCCAGCAGGACATGGTCGCCCTGATCGCCAATCTCGGCCTGGCTCGCACGCAGCTCGTGCACGATCCATCCGTGGTAGATGCTTCGCTGGCGCGCCTTCAGGACGATGCGCGGTCTGCGCTGGCCGAGCTGCGCGAGCTTGCACGCGGGATTCATCCACCGGTTCTCACAGACCGAGGGATCCTCGAGGCGATCGAGGCGCGAATCGCGCGCATGCCTTTGGGCGTCGGGTTTGAAATCGATCGCAAGCTGGACGGAGCACGCTTTCCCGGCGAGGTAGAGGCAGCCGCATACTTTCTCGTTTGTGAAGCGTTGACCAATGCCGCCAAGCACGCCGCGGTGAATGACGCGAAGGTTCGCATCGCCCGATCCGACGAAGGGTTGCTCGTCGAGGTGGTTGATCATGGTCGCGGGTTCGACCCAGAAGGAACGCAGCGGGCCGGTCTTGACGGCATCGCGGACAGGGTCGAGGCTCTGGGTGGGAAGTTTCAAGTCTGCAGTGCGCCTGGAGACGGAACCGTCGTGCGCGCCATCTTGCCAGTGCCGCAGTCGAGTGTCTGATCGCCTGCGGGTGGTTATCGCAGAGGACAACTACCTCGTCCGGGAGGGGACGCGGCAGCTCCTGCAGGGCTCGGGCGAGGTCGAGGTGGTCGCCGCCACGAGCACCGCGGACGAGCTTCTGCGCGCTGTCGGCCGCCTCGTTCCGGACGCGGTCGTGGCGGACATTCGCATGCCGCCGGGACACCATATGGAGGGCATCGAGGCGGCTCACGAGATTCGCCAGCGGCATCCAAGCATCGGCGTTGTGATCCTTTCGCAGCATGCCGACGAGGCTTACGCGTTCCAGCTTCTGAAGAACGGAACCGCGGGCTTGGCATACCTCCTAAAGGAGAGAGTGGGCGATGTGCATGAGCTCGTGAGATCTCTGCGCGAGGTGGTGGCCGGTAGGTCAGTCATCGACCCTCTGGTGGTCGAGGCACTGGTGCAGCGGCGAGCGCGAATCAGCAGATCGCCGGTGAATTCCCTCACGTCCCGCGAGCTGGATGTCCTGCGAAAGATGGCCGAAGGCAAGACCAACGCCGCGATTGGCTCCGAGCTTTCTCTATCTGAATCGTCGGTAGAGAAGCACGTTTACACGATTTTCTCCAAGCTCGGACTCGACGAGGAGCCTCACGTTCACAGACGCGTGGCTGCAGTGCTGACGTATCTCAGAGAAGCTGGTCGGGACGAGCTGTCGTAGCGCGGCACCTAGTCCTTGGCGTCCGGCCTGGGGCGGTGCAGCGGGATCGGACAGCTGCGGAGGCTTGCCTCCTAGCGTCTGCGGATGCTTTCCGGGAGCAACGGGCAGGATGGTCTGGAGCCTGACCCGAGCGGTTTAAGTAGCGTCCCCTCTCCCCGACCACCTCCGACTGGAAGAGTCCGCTACGGGGAAGGCGCGGCGGAGCCTGCCAGGTCTTTGAGGTCCATCTGATTGCCAGGGTCATGGTGGACGGCCATTTCGAGCAGTTTTCGATAAGCGCTGACTCACTCGGCGTTCATAGGATGGGCCTCGTCGCCGGTGGTTTGTTGAAGTCCAGAAGGAAGGAAATGCCGACCAAGACCAAGCGCTACGAAGGATTCACCGCCGAGGAGCGGGCTGCCATGAAGGACCGGGTCCGCGAGACCAAGGTGGCCAAGGACGCGGCGGAGGCCGAGCAGGAAGTGCTGGCAAAGATCGCCGAGATGCCGGCTGCGGACCGAGCGATGGGTAAGCGGCTCCACGCTTTGGTGAAGGAGGCGGCGCCTGCGCTGACCTCCCGTCTGTACTACGGGATGCCTGCCTACGCGAAGGACGGGAAGGCGCTGTGCTGGTTCAAGCCGGCATCGAAGTTCAAGACGCGGTACGCGACTTTCGAGTTCAGTGACGTGGCTCGGCTCGACGAGGGGTCGATGTGGCCCGTGAGCTACGCGCTGAGGGAGCTGACGGCGGCGGACGAGAGGCGACTGGCCGCGCTGGTGAAGCAGGCGGTGAGCTGAGGGGACTCGTCTCCCTCAGCTTTCCGGACTAGGAACGCGGTACGGACCCGACGCGAACCACCCCAGCGATCAGTTCGGCAGCGCGCCTCGCAGCTCCCGGCTGTATCTGCTCGTACTCGACGGGCGCGCCGACTCGGTCCGCCATCAAGGCAGCCAGGCGGTCGGGGGTCGCCTCGTCATAGTCCGTCGGCGCCGGTCCCCCGTAGCGCTGGATCCGGTACGCCACGTGCCGGTTCTGCTCGAAGTGGTTCCGGAGCGGGATGTAGACGAACGGCCGCCGATTGGCGACCAGTTCCATCGTGGTCGAGAGCCCTCCCTGGACAACGGCCAGGTCGCAGCAGGCAAGCGTCTTCGCCAGCTCGTGCACGTAGCCGACCGCGCGCACGCCCGGCTGTGCGGAGAACTCCGCGGGGTCCAGGCGGGGCCCGCAAGCCAGCAGCATCTCGGCGGCCGGCATTCGCCGCCGGAAGAGTTGGAATGCGTCCGCGATGCGCCGCAGGAGGTGGATCCCGACGCCGGAGCCGCCGGCCGAAGCCACGATGAGCGGGCGCGCCGGATCGTGGCCGAGCTCCCTCCGCAACCCCGCTCGGTCAGCCAATTCTGAAGTGCCGAAGGGCAGCACGTAGCCCGGGAATTGGAAATGTCTTCGCGTCCAGTTCCTGATCGAGGGCAGACCCGGCCCGAAGCGGGCGTCGATGACATCATCCGGGTCGCCGATGAATATCGACAGGTCCCGCACGCGAGGATGCCCCTCCACGTGCTGGATCATCTCGGCGTTGTAGTCCGCGGTCAGGAACTCCTCGCGCTCGCCGCCACACGGCATTGGCAGGAAGCCGCAGAAGTCGGCCATCCAGACATAGGGCGACGTCTTCAGGTCGGGTTCTTCGTGGAGGAAGTGGTCGATCTCCCATCCCTCGTCGGCGATCCAAACATCGAACTTCTCCTGGGAAACAACGTCGTTGAAGACCATGAAGTTCGCGCAGAGGATCTCGTCCATCCTCCGGATCATCTGGAACGCGTGCAACTCGTGCTCATCGGACTCGGCGTCCACGTGGGCGGCCTCGGGCGCGAGCTCGTGGCTCGCGGGGTGGACGATCTCGCCGCATTCTTCGAGCAGGGTTGTCAGTGGCGGCTGGGCGAGCCACTCCACGCGCAGGCCGGGAACGGCGCGCCGGAGCTCGCGGGCGATGGCGACATCCCTCCACGCGTGCCCGAGCCCGATCGGCGAGCTGACGAGCAGGGCACGTTGAACCCGTGACCGCCGCCGCTGTCTGGGCCTTTCACCGCCGGCGACGAAGTCTCGGATCAGCCGGTTGACAAAGACCGGTCGCCGCGCCGACGGGAGGTGCCCGGAGCCCGCCAGCACTACATGCCTCGCGCCCGTGAGCTCAGCGGCGAGCACGCCTCGGGCGAACGGCTGGCAGTTGTCGCGGCCGCCCTGCACGACGACGATCGGGCAGCGCACCTGCGCGCAGACGGCCGCGATCTCGGCCTCGTTGTCGGCTACGGGGTCCGTCTCTTTGTGGAGGAACGTCTCCACGCGGCCGTCGAGGGCATAGGCCACCGAGTCTTCGATCTCCTTGGTCGAGTGCGGCTCGGGAAACATCTCTGCGAAGAAGAACTGCATGAATCCCGCAAAGTCCTGCGTGATGTAGTGGCGGTTGTGCTTCGACCAGCCCTCGTAGCTGTCGAGCTTCTCTTCGAACCTCTCTTGCGCCGCCAGCCGCACGGGGATCGGCGAACCCAGCCCAGGGATGCCTGGCGCGATGGCAACGATTCCCCGCACCCGGTCGGGGTCGGACGCGGCGAGCTGGATTGCCGGCCAGACGCCATCCCCGCACTCACCGACGAGGAAGGCGGCTGCGGTTTCCGTCTCGTCCATCACCGTCAGGCAGTCGTTCGCCCAGCGGCTGCCGGTCCAGGGCGTTGCCGCATCGGGATGGTCGGATAGGCCATTGCCGGGCCCGTCGTAGGCGATGACGCGGAAGTGCCGGGCCAGGTACGCAACCTGTGGCTTCCACATACGAGAGTGCGAGATCGGGCTGCAGGGCATGAGCACGATCGTGCGGGGGCCGTCGCCGAACACCTCGTAATAGATGCGAAGGCCGTGCCGGTTGAGCGCGTAACCGTGCGCATCGGGCTGCCTGGCTCGGGTTCCCGTCTCGGTGACTGGCATCTCGGATCTCCAAGTGTTGGGCTTCGGCGGACGGCTTTGTAACCTCACTCGCCGCTGCCTGCGGCGAAGCTAGTTCTCAATTCCGGCCCTCGCATCCGGGGGCCCCCCTAGTACTTGGTCGGTGGCAGGCTCAGCGCAGGCCTTGAGAAGAACCGGTGCGAGCTTCCTGGGCGCCCTGGAAGGTACCCACGATCAGGAGCCAGGACCCGGAGACCAGAAAATAGAAGTTGACCACCAGTGCTGCGGCGCTCAGATAGATGCCCCCGCTCCAGCCGAAAAAGAACAATGCAGACCCGACGGCCTGGCCCAGATAGCAGGCGGTGCCGCCGGCGATCCGAAAGAGACCGAGCGCATAGCGGCTTCCGGTCAGGCTGAAACCACGAATGTAGCCATTCGTGTTTATCGCGCCTGCCACCAAGGACACGATCAGCCATTCGATGCCCAATGTTCGGTTGGTCTGGTGTCCCATGAGTGCCAGCGAACCGACGATGAACACGGCCGTGAAGCCGTTGAGCATGTTTATGGCTCGGTACATGTGCGTGGCGTCCCTCAACACGCCTCTCAAGTTGACGGATATGGCCACGAACACGAGCCCGGCCAGCGCGGCCGAGCCAGTACCGGTGAGGACGAAGAAGTTGCTCCACTCGGCAGGGCCGTAGATCTCCAGGCCGATCACGACGAGCGGATGCTAAAGGCATCAATGCACCTCCGCCATCGGTCGGGTACGAAGAATGGGGGGCCGCCAGGCGGCCCCCGCATTCATGTCGCGATCAGGACGTCTTGGCGGCCGGCTGCTTCCGGTCGCCTCGCCACGTCCCTGCGCGGCTTAAACGTGCGGGCGAAGAAGAAGAGTGGGACGCCTGAAGGTCGTGGCCCGGGTCATCACTCACCTCTTCTGACCGTCCCCGGAAAGCGCCGGGAGAGCGCTCGGCCCTGCCTCAGTTACCAGGCGTCCCTGTCTCTGAACCCAGCATCAGCGATGGCCGCCCGCGACCCTCAGAGGGGTGACTCGTCTCGGCTACCTGGATTTGTGGCCGGCCTCGAGCAGGCTCAGCATCTCGGCGATTCGTTTGGCTCGGAGATCGGGACGGCGCTTGGTCGCATCGATCCAGCGCAACCAGCCCTTGCGGTAGAACTGAGCCAGGGCTTCAAACGCCGCTCGCGCCTCGGGTCGAGCGTCGAGCGCGCCGGCGATGTCGGCGGCCAACTGATCCACCTGGGGGCCCTCGGGCCAGATCTCGACGGCGACCTCCTGGCCCTCCTCGAGGAGCGCCGCACCTGGCGACTTGGGTCCGCGCTCGATCACCCAGGCGCCGTCCCGGAACACGAGCGGGCCTCGGAACCGAGCTCCATCGACCGTACCGGTTACGTGGTACCGATCGCGCCTACCCCAGGCGTCGGCTGGATCGAAAGGAAGCGGAATCGCCACCCGGGCGCCGGCTCGGGTGGCGCGCGCCTGGAACCGCCGAACGGTCGGATCAGCCACAGACAGAAGTTTGAGATTTCCGGAAGGCGGGCTGTTGGCCGAATGGCTTACTTTGACGACATGGTGCGGGCAGGCTGCTCAGACTGCGAGCGCGCGGCATAGCGGTGCGCAAGCTCGCGTCGTTCTTGATGGTGACGCTCGATGGCTACTACGAGGGGGACGAACCCTGGGCAATCGAGTGGCACAACGTCGACGAGGAGTTCGAGGAGTTCGCGGTCAAGCAGCTCGATGCAAGCGACATACTGATCTTTGGCCGGGCGACTTACATCGGTATGGCCCAGTACTGGCCGACCGAGGAAGCTGCCAAGAGCGATTCCAAGGTCGCGTCGCGTATGAATTCGATGCCGAAGATCGTTGTTTCCCGGACGCTCGACCAGCCCGTGCCGGCCTGGTCGAACACGCACCTCGTGAAAGACGTGAATCAGCTGCGCGAGCTCAAGTCAGAGTCCGGCAAGGACATCCTCGTGCTTGGCAGCTCGGTCCTGACCACTAGCCTCATCGAGCAGGAATTGCTGGATGAGCTGCGAATCATCGTCAATCCTTTGCTGCTCGGGAAAGGCCGCGCCCTGTCGAGCAACGCGGCGCAGCGGATGCCGCTTCGGCTGTTGGACGTAAGGCGATTCGACAATGGGAACGTCTTGTTGACCTATGAACCGGAGAAGTCCTAGCCAACTAACTCTGGACTGAAGCGCCCGGCTTCTCGGTGCGACGTCGTAACCGGTGCACGGCCCACCCGAAGATCGAGCCCCATGTTGGACGTCCGCGGGAGTAACTTGCCCGGGTTCCTGATGGCTGGTGGTCTTGGGTGAGAGCCCTCTGAGCGGGGCGGATCGACTTTCCGCGCACGCCCTTGCGTCGGATGGCTGGGGACCTGCCTCCGCTACTTCGATAATTCAGCCGATGACCGCCTCGATGAGCTCTCCTTCAACTCGGCGCCCGCGAAGTGGCTGATGCACACCGACGGCCTGCCCGTTCTGGCACGCGCCTTCCCGACGTGCGACGGGCTCAGTTACTACACGGTGGTGCGGCCGGCTCGCTCCGCCTAGACCCGCCCTGGTGACGGATTCACAGCTCCGGCTTTCGGAACTCCTGGCGGCCCTGTCGCTGGCGGCCGACCTCGGAACCGGGATGCCGATGGAGACGACGCTGCGAGTCTCTCTGCTCGCCACGCGACTGGCCCAAGCGGCGGGGGCCGATCCCCAGGATGTTTCGGCCACCTTTTACACCGGCCTGCTCTGGTCGGCCGGCTGCACTTCGACTGCGCATGAGGAGAGGATCCGATTCGGGGACGACATCGGACTCAAGCGGGCGATGGCTGGGACCGATTTCGAGCGACCGACAGAGGTCATGCGCCGCGCGACACAGATCGGCGCCGATTGGGGAGCTGGAGCTCGAGTCCAGGGGTTCACCGGACTGTTGCGGCACGGCCGCGCACACGGAGCGGACATCGCCGCCTTCCACTGCGAGGCGGCTGCCCGGCTCGCCTCGCGCCTCGGGCTGGGAGACGCGGTGCTCGACGGCCTGGGTGCGTTCTTCGAATACTGGAACGGGAGCGGAGGGCCGCAAGCGCGTCGAGGCGAGGCGATCCCCTTCGCGGCCCGGGCCGCCCGCCTGGCTTACGAGGCCGTGCACGCCCTTCGGATCGGCGCCGATGCCGTCGTCGTTATCCGGTCGCGAGCCGGCCGGGAACTCGATCCCGAGCTGGCGGCGGTTTTCGAACTCCATGTGACCGATCTGGTAGCCGCTCTCGAACAGGAGTCCGTGTGGCCGGAGGTACTTGCAGCCGAACCCGAACCCCGCCCCTGGGCACCCGCGTCGAAGCTCGATGACTTCGCCCGGGCCTTCGGCGACTTCGTAGACCTCAAGTCTGTTTACTGGCTGGGCCACAGCATCGGCGTGGCGAAACTGGCTGAGGCAGCCGCTGCACGCATGAATCTCTCCGAGGCGGAGAGGGTCGCGCTGCGACGCGCAGCGAGCCTGCATTCTCTTGGCCGCGTCGCCGTATCCAACCGGATCTGGGAGAAGCCGGCCCCACTCTCGGCGGCTGAGTGGGAGCGGGTTCGCCTGTACCCCTATTTCACCGACCGTGTCGTGAGCCGCGCTCCCGGCTTCGCCGACGCGGTCAGAACCGCCTCCGGCGCGCAGGAACGCCTCGACGGCAACGGCTATCACCGCGGCCTGCCGGCGGCTGCGCAGCCGGCTCCCGTCCGGTTGTTAGCCGTTGCAGCGGCGTACCAGTCGATGACCGAGACTCGCCCCTACCGTCCGCCACTGGAGCCCTCGCAAGCCGCCGCCGCACTGCGCGAAGCTGCGGCCGGCGGCCAGCTGGACGGAGAGGCGGTGCGGGCGGTTCTGGAAGCGGCAGGGCATCGCCGGCGGCGCGGGACCTGGCCTGCGGGGCTTACCGATCGCGAGATCGAGGTCTTGAGGCTGGTCGCGAGGGGACGACCGAACCGCCAAGTGGCCGAGACGCTGCACATTTCCGAGGAGACGGCGCGCAACCACGTCAAGCACATCTACGAGAAGATCGGCGTTTCCACACGGGCTGGTGCGGCCCTCTTCGCCATGGAGCAAGGGCTCTTCTTGCCGGAGAAATGACCCATACGGGTCATGACGTGCGTGCCGGCGAGTCCTAGTCTCGCCGCCATGATCGCAATCGAGAAGCGGCGGACGCACAGCGAATACCGACACGTCGAGGTCAACGGCACAGGCCTCGCCTACATTGAGCAAGGCAGCGGAGAGCCCCTCATCTTCGTCCACGGCGGGATCTGCGACCTCACCTTCTGGGAGCCGATCCTCGAGCCGGTCGGGAGCCGGTTCCGCGCGATCTCCTACAGCCGCCGCTGGGCGTGGCCGAACGAACCGATTCCCGCCGATGTCGTCGACAGCGTGGACGTCCACGCCGAGGACCTGATCGCGCTGATCGAGAAGCTGGGCGCCGGCCCTGTGAACCTGGTCGGGAACTCCTTCGGTGCCTTCATCTCGCTTCTGGTCGCCCGTGACCGGCCTGACCTGGTCCGTCGACTGGTCGCGCAGGAGCCCCCGGTAATGCCGCTCCTGCTCGGCTTTCCACCGAGCCCGCCAGCCCTGATCAAGCTGCTGCTCACCCGTCCGCGCGTAGGTGTGCCGTTGGCGAAGATGGTCTTCGGCGGCGTCGTTCCGGTCGAGAAGATGGTCGAGCGCGGCGACGTCGAGGCGAGCATCGAGAAGTTCGTTCGCAGCGTGGCGCTCGGCGACGCGGGTTATGACGCGCTGCCCGACTGGATCAAGGAGCACATGCGGCTCAATGCAGGCACCCACGCTGCGCAGTTCCGGAACAACGGCGGCTTCGCGCCCTTCACGCCCGCCGATGCCCGTTCCATCAGCATCCCGACCCTGGTGATGACCGGGCAGCACAGCCCCGCGGCCCTGCGCGTGTTGTCGGCAGAGCTGGCACGCTACCTGCCCAACGCCCGGACGATCGAGATTCCCGATGCCTCGCACGCGATGCATCTCGCCAATCCGGAGGCGACGGTTAACGCGATCGAGGGCTTCCTCGGCCGCGATTGAAAGAAGGCAGGGATTTCATGGTCACCAGCACGGATGAGACCCTGGCCGGCCGCGTCGTGACGCCCGGCGATCCGGACTACGACAGGCTGCGCGCCACCTTCAACGCGACGATCGACCGACGGCCGCTGGAGATCCACATCTGCGCCCAGCTCGCGCACGTCGTCGCAGCGGTGCGCAGAGCACGCGAGCTGGAGGCTCCGATTTCGATCCGGGGCGGAGGCCACAGCGTCGCCGGCCATTGCATCGGCGAGGGCGCCGTCGTCGTCGACCTCTCCGGTATGCGTCGAGTGCGAGTCGATGCCCGGCGCCGCGTTGCCGTGGCCGAGGGCGGCGCCACCTGGGAGGACTACGACTCCGCCACGACGCGTTATGGCCTCGCCAGCACCGGCGGCACCTTCATCGACACCGGCATCGGCGGCCTCACTCTCGGCGGTGGCATCGGCTACCTGATGGGCACTCAAGGCCTCACTGTCGACACTCTCGCGGGGGTCCGCTTGGTGACAGCCGGGGGAGAGGTCCTCCGCGCCTCCGAGGATGAGAACCCGGAGCTCTTCTGGGGCATGCGGGGCGCGGGCGCGAACTTCGGCGTGGTTTTCGAGTTCGAGTACCGCCTGGAGCCGGTTTCGCAGCTGTACGGCGGCGCCATCAGCTATCCGCTCAGTATTTCGGCAGACGTGATCCATGCTGTCCGCGATCTCGCCGCGCAGGCCCCGGACCAGCTGCACCTGCAGTGCATCGTCGGACGCCGAACGCCGGTGACGACCGTCCTGGCCTGCTTCCAGGGTCCGCCCGAGGAAGGGGCGCGCCTCTTGCGGCCACTGCGCGAGGTTCCGAGCGTCGCGACGGACGGCCTGCGGCCGATCACCTACACCGAGATGCAGGCGACGAACCCGCTGCTGCCGTTCGGGCTTCGACACTATTGGAAGGGTCACTTCCTCCGCTCACTTCCGGATGAGCTCGTCGCTCTCTCCGCCGCCCATGCACAAGAACGGCCTGAGTCCGGATTCGCCACCGTTTTGATCGAGTTCATCAACGGCGCCCCGCTCCGCGTCCGGAAGGAGGCCATGGCCTTCAACCAAAGAGAGGCGACCGTCAACGCCAGTGCGCTTGCGATCTGGGCCGACCCTGAAGCTGATACGGATCACGTCAGGTGGGCACGCAGCTATGCGAGCGCGATCTCCTCCGAGGCGACCGGCGTCGAATATGTGAACTACATGGCCGAGGACACGCCGGTCGAGCGGCTGCGCGCGATGTACGGCTCCGAGAAGTTCGCCCGACTGCTGGCGCTCAAGGCGCGCTTCGACCCGGGAAACGTGTTCCGCTTCAACCAGAACATCCCGCCCGCGTAGCGATTCTTGTTAACGGCGTCGGGATCGAAGGTGGGACGCGGGATCCGGATAGGCGCGCCCCTGATCTGGCGCTACGACTCCAGCTTGACTCGACGAGAGAGCGGCGACGCGACGTCGGTGGCCAGGAAATCCTCCCAGGTGCGGACGCCGACGGCGCGCTCGGGCGCCAGGTTGGCGCCGGCCCGGATGGCTGCCGCGGCCCCGCCTGGCATCCGCACGCGGACGATGGCTCGGCGTCTGCCGACTGCCTGCAAGTAGCTGCGGAACAGGTATTCCGCGTCGTAAATCGTGGGGCCGGCCATGTCGGGCGCCAGGCCCACCGGCTCCCCGAGCGGGAGGTCCACGAGATTTTCAGCCACCTCGTCTGCATCGACCGGCTGAAATCTGTAGCCGGCCGGGAGCGGTACGACGGGCAGCTTGGACATGCCCTGCACCATCACCAGGATGAAGCCGTCGTGGAACTGCGTCGCGCGCAGGTTGGTCCAGGGCAGTCCCGACTCCGCAACCACGACTTCCTTCGCCCTCTGCGATGCGAAGTAGGCAAACATCGAGCGGTCCAGGGCCGACCTCACCGGTATCCGGTCGGCTCCCACCACCGACACGCTGGCGAGGTGGCGCACGTCTGCTCCCTGGGCCGCCCGCACCAGGTTCTGAGCTTGGGCGGTGTCCTCCTTGATCTTGCCGACGCCGGCGCAGTGCACGACGATCGCAGCCCCGGCCGCGGCGGCATTTACGCCCTCGTCCCTCGCCAGGTCGCCGACCACGTACTCGATCCCGTCGACCGGCTCGTGCGGCCGGCGGCTCAAGACCCGAACCGCGCGCCCGCGACTGCGCAGCCGCTGGACTACCCGGCGGCCCAGGCCGCCCGTGCCTCCGGTGACGAGGATCAGCTCATCGGTTCTCACTGCTCGCACTCCTCGTCACACCGCCAGCTCTCATCGTGTCTGAGTTGATGACACGCTGCGATGGGGAAATGTGACAGGTGACGGAGACCGAGTGGCTGGCGGCTCGCTTCGAGGAGCAGCGGCCGCATCTGCGGTCCGTCGCCTACCGGATGCTGGGCTCGCTGGTTGACGCCGACGACGCCGTTCAGGACGCCTGGCTGCGCGCGAGCCGAGCCAACGCCGGAGACGTCGACAACCTGCAGGCCTGGCTGACGACTATCGTCGCGCGCGTCTCCTTGAACATGCTGCGCGCTCGTCGCACGCGCCGCGAGGATGCATTGGAGGGCCGGCTGCCCGACCCCGTGGTTTCGCTCGAGGGTTCGTCAGATCCAGAGGAGCAGGCGCTGCTCGCCGATTCGGTGGGCCTGGCGCTGCTGGTCGTCCTGGACAACCTGCAACCTGCCGAGCGGCTCGCCTTTGTGCTGCACGACGTCTTCAAGCTTCCGTTTGAAGAGATCGCACCGCTTGTCGAGCGGTCGCCGGCAGCGGCACGCCAGCTGGCGAGCCGTGCGCGCAGGCGTGTCAAAGGCGCCGAGGTGGCAGAGGGCGAACCGGATCAGCGGCGGCAGCGCGAGGTTGTGAACGCGTTCTTCGCGGCGGCGCGGGCGGGCGATTTCGACGGCTTGGTCGCGGTCCTCGATCCGAATGTCGTCCTGCGCTCTGACTTCGGCCGGCAGCACCCAGGCATGCCCGCGGTCGTGCACGGCCCGGATGCTGTCGTGAACCTTGCGCTGTCGGGCGCGCGCCTGCCCAACGCCGAGCTGATCCCGGTGTTGATCAACGGTGCCGCAGGCGTCGTGGTGAAGGTGGGCGCCCGGCCGTTCTCGTTGATGGCCTTCCTCGTCAGGAACGGCCGGATCGTCGAGATCGACGCCATCGTCGATCCGAAGCGCATTGAGAGGCTGGCGGCCGCAGCCCTGGGCTGACACCCGCGCTCCTTATCCTCGGCGTATGGAGGTGCTGGTGACCGGAGCGACGGGCCGGGTCGGGCGAGGCGTGCTCGACTTGCTGATCGACGCGGGCATTCCGGTCCGCGCGCTCATTCACCGTTCCGAGGCAGCAGCGACGCTGCCCGCGACCGTCGACGTGGTCACGGGCGATCTGACGGTACCCGAATCCCTGGAGGCGGCGCTGCGAGGCGTCGAGAGCGTTTTCCTGGTCTGGGCCGCTCCGCCGGCTTCCGCTCCGGCCGTCGTCGAGTTGCTCGGAACGCACGTGCGGCGCGTCGTCTTTCTCTCAGCGCCGCACCAAACCCCGCACCCGTTCTTCCAGCAGCCCAATCCATTGGCCGTGCTCTATGCCGATATCGAGCGCCGGATCGCGTCCGCCGGCCTCGAGTCGACCATCATCCGGCCAGGAATGTTCGCGTCAAATGCATTGAACTTTTGGGCGCCCACGATTCGCGCGGGCGGCGTGATCCGTTGGCCGTACGGCGCTGCGGAGACGGCACCAGTCGATGATCGCGATGTCGCAGCCGTCGCGGCGCTGACGCTGTACCAGGACGGGCATGCCGGAGGCGACTATGTCCTCACCGGTCCGGAGTCACTCAGTCAGGCAGACCAGGTGCGAATCATCGGGGAGGTGCTGGGGCGGCGAATCGATTTCGAGGAGCTCTCGCCGGCCCAATTCCGAAGCGAGACGGCAGGGAGCTGGCCACGTCCGGCGGTGGACATGCTCCTTGCCGCCTGGGCTGCAACGGTGGGCAGGCCGGCGTTCATCACCTCTAACGTGTCCGACATCTTGGGCACGCCGGCGCGCTCGTTTCGGCAGTGGGTTGCGGATCACGCTGCCGCGTTCAATACCCTCGTCGAGCACTGATGCTCACCTCGTTTGGCTACGCCCGCTATCGCTGGCTGTGGTTCTCCAACCTCGCCGGGTCGGCTGGGCGGTGGGCGATGGTGCTGGTGGTCAGCGCCCAGCTGCTGCAGGTGACGCACTCCTCGTTCTGGGTCGGCCTCGGTCTGTTCCTGACCCAGGGGCCGGTGATCCTGCTGGCGCCCTACTCGGGCGTGCTGGCCGATCGCTTCGATCGCCGGACCCTGAACGTCATGGCGGCCGCGGCGGCCGCGGCCGTCACCGGAACCTTCGCCCTGCTGACCGAGACGCGCCTGCTCTCGCTGCCGGCCATGCTGGTCCTGAGCCTGTTGTTCGGACTGGCCTTCGTCTTCCAGATGACGCTGCGCAGCACCCTGGTGCCCAACCTGGTGCCGAAGGACCACCTGATGAACGCGGTCTCCCTCTTTCAGGTCGGCACTCAAGGCGCCCAGTTTCTGGGCCCGGCGCTGGCGACTCCGCTGCTGGCGACCGGTGGCTACGGACCGGCCTGGACTCTGTGCGCGCTGCTCTATGCGGCCTCGGCCGGCCTCGCTCTATTCGTGGGTGAAGTGCGAGCGGCCGGGCGGCCGCGCGAAGGCCGTCACCGCCTCCGCGACTCGCTGGTCTATCTCCTCGCGCGACCGCTGGCCTGGGCCGCGGTCATCGCGGTAGCCCTGCACTGCTCCTTGACGATGGCCTATCAAGGGATGCTGCCGATGTTCGTGAGCATGGACCTCGGCGCGGGGAGCGGCAGCTACGGCGAGCTCTTGGTCGCGATCGGGCTGGGAGCCGTCGTCGGCAGCCTCGCGCTGGCGCGCCTGTCCCAACCCCGACTTCGACCGGCGCTCTTCGTGGGGTCTCTGATGGGCAGCGGGCTGTGCCTGAGCGTGATGGGATCTGCGCCGTCGGTGACCGTCGCAGTCGTCAGCGGCTTTTTCGTCGGCGCCACGCAGGCCATGTTCATGTCGATGACGCTGGCGCTGATCCAGGCCTCGGTGGACGACGAGTTCCGCGGCCGCGCGACCAGCTTCTACCAGCTGATCACGCTCACGCCGATGGCCGTTTTCGGATGGGGCATGGGCGGCCTGGCGGACGTGACCGAGCCGCGTCCCTTGATGGTGGTGAGCGGTCTCTTGTTCCTGGTCGCGATGGCCGGTTATGCGCTCCTCTCAGATTCGGTGCGGCGGCTCTTCACCGCCGCGGGGTGGCAGCCCACTCCGACGTTCGTCAACGAGTTCGCCGAGGTGCCGGCTTAGAGGCTGCGGAAAGGCTCGGGCTGATAGCCGGCCAGCACGGGCTCCCACTCCGGCAGCGCGTTCCTGATGGCCGGGTCATCTCCGAGCAGCCACTTCAGGTGCCGCAGGGCGTGCTCGATGACCGCGCCGACCGCGATCGCACTGGGCGCTGCCATCGCCTCGGCACGCGCCAGGTCGGCGCGCGCAATCGGCAGGCTGACGAGCGAGTCAGCGGGAAGCTCCTGCGGAGGATCGACGACGACGAGGTAGGTGAGGACTGTCCGATCGTGTGCGTTGCGCCACGAGGTGCTGTGCACGACGCGTGGTCGAAGCGCATACCAGCCGATCGCCTCCAGGACCACGTCTGCGGGCTGCGCACCCTTCGGGAGCCCGACCTGCAAGGAATCGGCGTGTACCGGCTTCAGCCAGCTCAGCGACCCCGCATCGAGGAAGACGGGGATGGCTTCGATCGCCTGGAGGGCGAAATCCGCCGACCACGGCGAGCGGGAGATGGGAGGACCCATCTTCTCCACCAGGGGATCAGCCTTGCGAGGCATTCCTCTGCGCGGGATCTCCGTCGACCTGGCGCCAGATGGCCTTCACGTCGCGAGAGGTCATGGACAGCTGATGCTCGGCGCGGGCGTGCGCCCGGATCTGGATGATGACTTCGCGCTCGCTGCCGCGGACGGACCAACCGCAGCGGCAGACGACCTCCATCAGCGGCATCGACGGCGCCAGAATAACCGCGTCACGACCTCGACAGACCCGCTCTTCGACCTCGCCGGCCGCGTCGCGATCGTGACGGGCGCCTCCTCCGGCCTGGGCGCCCATTTCGCGCGGATGCTGCACTCGCGCGGCATGCGCGTTGTGATGGCGGCGCGCCGCCGCGAGCTCGTCGAGTCGCTGGCCGGGGAGCTCGGTGAGAACGCGGTCGCCGTCACGATCGACCTGACCGAGAGCGGCGCTGCCACCGCGCTCGTCGAGCGGGCCGTCGGGGCCTTTGGAAAGCTGGACCTAATGGTCAACAACGCCGGCACCTCGGCGACGGGTCCTGCCGAAGCCGAGACTCCGGCCCGGTTCGAGCGCCTGCTCAAGCTGAACCTGTCAGCCGTGTTCGAGTGCTGCCAGGCGGCGGCCGGCGCCATGCTGCCGGCGGGAAAGGGGAGCATCGTCAACATCGCCTCGGTCTCCGGCTTCGTCTCGCTGTCTGATCGATATCCGATGGCCGGCTACACCGCCTCCAAGCACGCCGTGGTCGGCTTGACGCGCGAGCTGGGAGCCCAGTGGGCGCCGCGGGGAATTCGAGTCAACGCGATCGCCCCTGGCTTTTTCCCAACCGAGATGACGGGCCAGCTTCAAGATCAGGAGCAGGTGAGCTGGATCGAGCGCCGGACGGCGATCGGCCGGCCGGGCCGCATCGACGAGCTGGATGCCGCACTGGTCTTCCTCGCGGCGGACGGATCGAGCTATGTGGTTGGCCAGACCCTCGTCGTCGACGGGGGTTGGACAATTCTGTGATTTCGAAGCAGATCGACGCCATCATCGCGGAGCCCGGTGGCTGGCGCAGCGCCATGCTCGCCCGGCTGCGCGCCGTCATCACCAGCGCGGAGCCGTCGGTGGTCGAAGAGGTGAAGTGGAAGAAGCCGAGCCGGCCGCTGGGCGTTCCGGTCTGGTGCTCGGATGGCAATCTATGCATTGGCGAGCCGCTCAAGAATGCCGTGCGACTGACATTTCCCAAGGGCGCGCTGATCAAGGATCCGAACCGTCTCTTCAACACGCGGCTCGACAGCAACTCGGTGCGAGCCATCGACTTCCACGAGGGCGACGACGTCGACGAGGCGGCGGTGCGCGCGCTGATCGTCGAAGCCGTGAAGGTGAACCGGGCGTCCCGGAGCGCCCGCTAATGGCTTCGAACGGGCGGCGCGCCCTGGAGATCACCGACTTGCGGGTCACATACGGATCCAAAGTGGCCGTCGACGGCGTGTCGTTCTGGATCAACCAGGGCGAGATCTTCGGCCTTCTCGGCCCCAACGGGGCTGGCAAGACCAGCACCCTCAGCGCGATCGAAGGCCTGGTCAAGCCGGTATCCGGGTCGATCAGTGTGGACGGCGTGGACGCCCTCGCCCATGGTGCCGAGGCTCGCGCCCGCACAGGGGTGCAGCTGCAGTCGACCAGCTTCCAAAAGGAGCTGACCATCCGGGAGCTGGTGCGGCTCTATTCAGGGCTGTACGGCGTCTCCAGGTCGAAGACCGCAGCCGACGAGCACCTCTCCGCGGTAAACCTCGACGAAGAGGCGGGGAAGCGATTCGGTGAGCTGTCGGGCGGCCAGCAGAAGCGGCTGGCACTCCTGATCGCGACCGTCCACGACCCGCTGCTGGTGCTGCTGGACGAGCCCACCGCGGGCCTCGATCCCCAAGCGCGCCGGCAGCTGTGGGAGCGCATCGAGCACATGAGAGGCGCCGGCCGCAGCATCCTGCTGACCACCCACTCGATGGAAGAGGCGCAATCCGTTTGCGACCGAGTGGCGATCATCGACCACGGCAAGATCGTCAGCCTGGACACGCCGGCAGGCCTGATAGCCAAGCACCGCGACGACCCCGAGGTGAAGCGTGTGGCGCGGGGCGAGGTCACCCTGGAGGACGTCTTCATCGGGCTGACCGGGAGCGAGCTCCGTGACTGAGGCGGCCAAGCCGGCGCCCTCCCTCAAGTCGATCCTGACCTCGCTGGTGGGTGCCGACGTCAGGGTCCAGCTCAGGAACGGACGGGCGCTGCTCCTGAGCCTCGCCCTCCCGGTGGTCCTGATGTACGTGCTTGGCATCGGCCGGCGCGGCGCGATCTTTCCACCGAACTGGCGGCTGGCCTTCGCCATCGGGCTCGGCACGTCATCGATCGCGATCCTCGGCTACACGATGACCGTGGCGCGGGATCGGGAGACCGGTGTGTTCCAGCGCCTTCGCGTCACGCCGGCGCCGACGTGGGCGATCATGGGCAGCCGCCTGGCGATTCAGATTCTGTCCATCGTCGTGATGACCGCGGCGCTGATGATCGCGGGGGCCATCGTGCTCAACCTCACGCTCAGCCCGGGCGCATACGCCCTGACCTTCGTGGTCGCCATTCTGGGTGCCGGTGAGTTCCTCGGCATCGGCCAGGCCGTCGTGGGACTGATGAAGTCGTACGACACAGTGAATGCGATCGGGCGCCTGGTGTACGTCCCGCTGTTCGCGCTCGGGATGTTCGGCAACGTCTCCATCTTCGGTTCCACACTGGAGACGATTGCGCGGTGGTCGCCGGGCGGGGCGCTGATCGGCATGCTCACCGGCGCGATGGCTCCATCGACCTGGAGCTCCGACGATTGGTGGTCAGTGCTGGCCAGCCTGGCGTACACGCTGGTGTTCGTCGCCGTGGGCATCCGCTGGTTCCAGTGGGAGACGCGCTAGCGCACGCTGCCGACCAGTCCGGCGCCCAGCTCGCGCGTCACCCGCACGATCAAGTCGACATCCTCGTCGCCGGTTCGCCAGTTAGAGATCGCCGGTCGAAACACCACCGCGTCGTGGTGGACGGTGGTCCCGAAGTACACCCGGCCATCGGCCAGGATGGCGGCGCCCAGGCGCCTGTTCAGCTCATCGAGCTCACCCTCAGGTACGCCGGCCGGGCGATATCGAAAACAGACGACGTTGAGGACCACGGGAGCCATCAGCTCCAGGTCATCCGCAGCTTGCACCTGCTCCCCGACGCGTCGTGCGAGCACCAGGTGGCGCTCGACGAGATCGCGGTAGCCGCGGCGGCCATAGGCGCGCAGCGTCGCCCAGACCGCCAGCGCCCGAGCGCGCCGCGAGGCCTCTGGGCCGAAGTCGCCAAAGCTGGGCCGCTCCGCAGTTCCGAGGGGTAGGTACGGCGCGCCGGTCAGCGCGAACACGCCATGCAGCAGACGCGCATCACGCACAAAGGCGAAACCGCAGTCGTAGGGAACGTTCAGCCACTTGTGTCCGTCGCTGATCACGGAGTCGGCCCGCTCGACACCCTCCGCGAGGGCGGCCGCACTTTCTGAAACTCGGGCGAAAAGCCCGAAGGCCCCGTCGATATGCAGCCAGGCGCGATGGCGGGCGGCGAGGTCCGCCATCTCGGCGATGGCGTCGAACGCCCCCGTATTAACGTCACCGGCAGTCGCCACGACGATCGCCGGCCGACCACCCAGGCCGGCCAGCTCGGCGGCCAGCGCCTGCAGATCAAGCCGGCGGACGCTCTGCCGCCCGATGCCCAGCATTGCCAGGGCCTTCACGACACTCGTGTGCACCGACGGCGTGGCCAGTACCGGCACCGGCCCGAGGCCCGCCCAGCCCGCCTCCTCGATGTCGACGCCATGCTCGCCCGCCCACCAGCGCCGGGCCGCCGCCAGGGCTACGAAATTGGCGGTGGTCGCGCCGGTGGTGAGCACGCCGCCCCAACCCGGGTCGAGCCGAAACAGCTCCTTGAGCCACTGCACCGCCACCTGTTCGACCCGCGACCCCAGCGGTGAGCTGACCCAGCTGAAGGAGTTCTGGTCCAGTGTCGACGTCAGCCAGTCCGCCGCCAGGGCCGCCGGCGTGGCGCCGCCGGTGACGAAGTGGAAGAAGCGAGGTCCGGCCGAGCGCGTGGCCGCCGGCATGCCAGTCGAAACCAGCTCCCTCAGCGCGGCCAATGCGCCATCGCCGGTTTCGGGGAGTGATCCGCCCGAGAAGGCCGCGGCGGCACTGTCGATGCCAGAAGGCGCAGCCGGCTGGGAGTCCACCGCGTTCAGGTACCGCTGCGCCGCTTCTGCCGCGTAGCGCAGCGCGTCGCCCATCTCGAGGTCCATGTCAGGCATCTTGCAGAGTGTGATGGCCGCTGACGTAGAGATGGTCGCCGCCACCGCCAACCAGATCGGCGAAGGGCCGGTCTGGCTTCCCGAGCAGCAGCGACTGCTCTGGGTCGACATCACGGGCCGGCAACTGCTCTGGTTCGATCCCCGCACAGACGCTGTCCAGACCCTCGACGTCGGCCGCGACGTGGGCGCGGTGGTGCCGGCGGAGTCCGGGAAGCTGATGGCCGCGGTGGCGGACGGGTTTCTGGAAATCGACCCCCGGGACCGCACCACTCGGCTGGTGGCCGCGGTCGAGGCCGACCAGCCCGGCAACCGCATGAACGACGGCAAATGCGACAGCCGCGGCCGCTTTTGGGCCGGCACCATGGGCTACGACCTCCGCCCGAACGCGGCCGCGCTCTACCGCCTGGAGGCCGACTGCACCGTGCAGACCATGCTGCAGCCCGTGAGCCTCTCCAACGGAATCGATTGGAGTCTCGACGACCGCCTCATGTACTACGTCGACAGCACCACCGGGCGCCTGGACGTCTTCGATTACGATCCCGAGCCCGGGCTGCTCAGCAACCGGCGAACCCTGGTCGAGATCCCGAGGTCGGAAGGATTGCCGGACGGGCTGACGGTCGACGCCGAGGGCTGCATCTGGCTGGCCCTTTGGGGCGGCGGCGCCGTGCGCCGGCTCACTCCGGCGGGCAAGGTCGACCGAGTGGTTCGCCTGCCCGTCAGCCAGGTCACCAGCTGCGCCTTCGGCGGCTCGGACTTGGAAGACCTCTACATCACGTCGGCGGCCGAGAACGTCTCAGAGCCGGGCGCGGGCGGCCTCTTCCGCTGCCGACCGGGCGTCAAGGGCCGGCCGGCCCACCGCTTCGCGGGCTGCGCTTGAGGCGATCCGCGCGCGCTCGGCGCTTGCCCTCGTGCATCGCCTGGACGCGGGCGATCGGTATCGAGTGGCCCTCCTCGATCAGGGCGGGGCTGACCGTCTGCGCCGCGGGCATCAGCTCGGCCCAGCCGGGTCGCTGCTCCAGCAGCCGCACCGCCGTGCGCAGGTTGAGCTCTTCGGGCTTGACCTGGTCCAGGTCCTCCCAGCGCACCGGGAAGGAGACCGGAACCCCCGGCCGCAGCCGCGGGCTGTAGGCGGCCACCACGGTGGCCCACCCTGTGCGCGTGGCGTCCAGGAAGACCCGGCCGCCGCGGTCCTCCTTCATAAAGGCGGTGGTCGCCAGGTCGGGAGCCAGGCGTTCGCCGCGCGCCGCCAGGGCACGCCCGGCCGCGGCCAGGTCGCCGGCCGAGGTGCCCGCCACAGGTACGAAAACGTGGATTCCCTTGGCCCCGCTGGTCTTGACGGCCCCCTCCAGGCCTGCGTCCGCCAGAACCTGGTGGACCAGGTGGGCGGCGCGCACCGCCAGGCCGAAGCCGCCGCTCGCGGCAGGTGGGTCGAGGTCGAGCACCATGTGCGTGGGCTCGTCCCAATGACCGGCCAGGACCAGGGTGGGGTGGTACTCGACGGCGCGCTGGTTGGCGAACCAGAGCAGCGTGTCCCGATCGTTGCAGAGCGCGTACCGCACCTCGCGCCGCGAGGCCTCGGCCCACAGCGACACACTTTGAATCCACTCCGGCGCATAGGCGGGCAGGTTCTTCTGCATGAAGGGCGGCTGGCCCCGAATTGCCCGGATTACAGATAGGGGGCGGTCCCTGAGCTCGGGAAGGATGCGCTCGGCCATGGCGTCGAGGTAGTCGACCAGGTCGCGCTTGGTCGCGCCGGCCCCCTCGAAGAGGGCCTCGTCGAGGTTGGTGAAGGAGACGCTCATGGTGCTTCAGACACCGAGGCTAAGGGCTGATAGGGCCGAACGAAATTCGACCGCGACGGGGCCCTTCACGTAAAGGTCATCAGAGGGGTCGTTGGCAGCCTTGGTGGAGAGTGGGTACCAGCCTGAGCGGCGGGACGCTGAAGCGCGGGCGACGCGCGACCGTTTGGCCGCGCTGCTCGACATTCCGCCGGGCGAGCTGCGCAGCATCGGGCGCGAGACGGCCGAGGCCATGATCACGATGATCGAGGCCGTCCGGGGGCAGGATTCGAGACGGTGACGGCCGCGGCCGCGCAGGAGAACTCCAGCAGCTCACGCAGCTGATCACCGTCCAGTGACGCGCTTCGGTCCAGCGCCTGGTGGTCGTGCAGCCACGCCAGCAGTCCGGCGCCAAAGGCATCGCCGGCGCCGATGGTGTCCACCACCTGGACCGCTGGCGCCGGTACCCGGGTCTGGGCGCGCCGGTTCGCCGCAAAAGCGCCATCGACGCCCAACGTGATCACGACCAGCCGCACTTCCGCCTTCAGGAGTTGCTCGGCGACAGCTGCTTGCGCGACGCCCGGAAACAGCCAGTCGAGGTCGCCGGCGCTGGCCTTCACCACGGCGCTCAGCTCCAGCACCCGGCGCAGGCGGCTGCGGTAAAGGCCGTCATCGATCAGCCCGGGCCGGATGTTGGGATCGACCACGATCAGGCGGCGGCCCCGCTCGCGCTCCACGAGCGCCAGCAGCGTGGAGGCGATCGGCTCCAGGACCAGCCCCAGGCTGCCCACGTGCAGCGCCGTCACCGCCGGCCCCAGGTCCTGGGGTACCAGGTCCGGGGTCAGATTGGCGGCGGCCGTGCCGGCGACGGTGAAGCGATACCGCGTGCCACCCTTGCCGTCAGGCTCGGCGAGCGCGACCGGCGTCGGTTCCGGACTGAAGCTGGCAAGCTCGAGGCTGACGCCGTCGGCGCGCAGGGCCGCGGCCAGCTCGCGGCCGGCCGCGTCCTGCGAGAACCGGCCGAGAAAGGCACCGGCACCCCCAGGCGCGCCAGTCCGCGCGCTGTGTTGAAGGGACCGCCGCCCGGGCGTTGGCGGGCCTCGCCGCCGACGGTCTCGACCACGTCCATCAGGGCTTCCCCGCAGACGACGACCACGCTGTCAGATGATGGGCCGGTGTTCGCGCGCCTGACCCGAGTCGTGATCCGCGGCGCGCCGGTGAGCGCCGAACGCGTGGAGGCGGCGCGCGGCCTCATGAAGTCGGTGAGCCGGATGGCGGGCCATCGGGGCGCAATCTGGCTCCTCGAGCCCGAGACCGGCGCCGGCGTCTCGATCGACTTCTACGAGGAACATCAGGACCTCGGCAACACCAGCCAGGGCGACCTCCGCGATGAGCTGCTGGGGCTGATGGATGCGGAGTTGATCGGTGTCGAGGAGTACGAGGTGGCTGCGCTGGACCGGGTCTTCGGGCGGCCGACGCCGCCCTAGGTTGTCCTAGGTCGTAACCCGGGGCAGCCCCTGCGTCTCGCGGGCCAGCAGTTCCACCACCGAGCGGGGGTCGGACGTCTGCGCGTACGTCGCCAGCTGGCGGTCGGCGCTGGTGCCCTCCGCCAGGATGGTGTGCACGTACTCGACCGCCTCGCGCACGTGCAGCTCGTCGACCACGTCGTCTACGAAGTCGAGCAGCTCCAGCGCGAGCTCGCGCATGGGCACCTCTGACTGCTTGCCGAAATCGATGAGGTGGCCGTCGATGCCGTAGCGCATGGCGCGCCACTTGTTCTCTCCGATCAGCGCCGGCGGATACTTGCGAAAGCCCAGGTTGGCACGGCGCAGCTTGAGCAGCTTGGCGCAGATCGCCTGCATGAGCGCGGCCAGGCAGACGGTTTCCTCCAAGCGCGTCGGCATGTCACAGACGCGGAACTCGATGGTCGGAAAGTTGGGATGTGCCCGCAGGTCCCACCAGATCTTCTTGCCCGTGTCGATGGAGCCCGTCTTGACCAGCAGCTCGACGTAGTTCTCGTACTCGTCGAAGGAGCTGAAATCGGGTGGCACCCCGGTGCGTGGGAAGCGCGCCCAGATCACGCTGCGGTACGACTTGAGCCCGGTGTTGCGGCCCATCCAGAAGGGACTCGACGTGCTCAGGGCCAGGAGGTGCGGCAGGAAATAGCGCGCCTCGTTCATGACCTCGATGCGGAGCTCGGGCTCGGGAATTCCGACGTGCACGTGCAGGCCGAAGATCAGGAGCGACCGGATCACGTCCTGCATCTCCTCCTCGAGCGCGCGGTAGCGGTCGTGCTCGGTGACTTGCTGTTCGTGCCAGCGGGAGAAGGGATGCGTGCCGGCGCAGGCCAGGCGCAATCCCTCCGGCTCCAGCAGGCTGCTCAGCGTGCCCCGCATCTCGGCCAGCTGCTCGCGGGCCTCGCGCACGTCGGCGCAGATGGTGGTGCCGACCTCGACCACCGACTGCATCATCTCGCGCTTGACCTTGTCGCCCAGGCGCGGCGTGGCGGCCGCCAGCAAGGTGTCGATGTGCGAGCGCAGGTCGCCCTGCGCGTCGATGATCTGGTACTCCTCTTCGACGCCGATCGTGAGCAGGCGCGGGTCCGCCGACATCAGCCTTCCAAGACGAATGTTGGCACGACGCTGCCGGCCCCGGCCGTGACGTTGAGCAGCGCCGCCGCCGACAGGCGCGTCAGGCAGCCGGCCGCGCGGCCGTCGAAGAGGTAGGGATCGAGGTCGATGGCCAGGTCCAGGAAGTGGATGCCCTCCGCCGCGATGGGGTAGCGCTCGCGAGGCACCTTGACGGCTTCCTGGACGACGTACGACTGGGTCTGCGCGACTTCGATGGCAGCCTCCCACTCCGCCTGGTCGACCGTCCAGCCCAGGACGACGCCCTTGCCGCCGTACTCGTCGTTAGGCTTGAGAACCAGGCGCTCACGGCGGCGGGCGATGCGCTCGGCCAGGCGCGGACGCACGCGGCGGGTCCAGGGCACGTGCCGCCGAATCGCGGCGCGCTGCGCCGCGGTGTAAAGGCGCGTGTAGCGCGGGTCGGAGAGCAGCGCCAGGCTCATCTTCTTGTGCAGCAGCTTGGCGCGGAAGGTGTTGACGACGCAGACCGCGCCGGCCAGGTAGGCGTCGCGCAGCGCGCGCGTCTCCTCGCCGCGCGCCAGCAGCTCGCTGGTGAGCACGCGGCGGTACACGAGGTTGACCGCGGTTCCATTCACATGCAGGCGCCCGCGCGTGAGCTCCAGCTCGCGGGGATCGCAGATCAACGTCTTGACACCGCGCGCCTCGAAGAAGTCGCGAAACATCTCGAACTCGGGCGCGGTGGGCAGGCCGGTCCAGTCCACGATCGCGATCACCGGTGTGCTCTCGCGGCCCCACTGCTTGAAGGCGCGCAGCATGCTCGCCAGCTGCCGCTGGCGCGTCTTCACGAAGCGGCCCGGATGCCGCTTGCGAAAGGCGCGCATCACCGGCAGCCGCGCGAAGACGTCGGCCAGGTTGTCGCCATAGGCCATCCCGGCCGGCGACTCGGCGTTGTACTCGACGTAGCGGACGCGGTCGGCGAAGAAGCTGTCCAGCCGGGCCGAGGGCGAGGACGACCGGCAGCCGGGGTCGGCGAGCGCCAGCCGCTCCTCCTCGGGATCCAGGTCGAGCTCGGCGCGCAGGCTCTCGTCTTTGAGGAGCGCGTGCTCCAGCGCCTGCAGTGCCGCGTAGAGCGCCTGCGAGGCGGTGACCGCCTCCTGGTAGCGGCGGCGGGTCAGGATCTGCGGCCGCAGCGCGACCGAGAGCGGGCGGTCACCGAAAGCCAGGCGGCGGGCGGCCTGGCCCTCGCGCAGCCCCTCCAGGCTGGCGTCCGCCAGGCGCGGGTCCGCCAGCAGGTCGTGGTAGGCGGCGACCGCGTCCTTCACGCCTTCTCGGCGTACTTCCACCAGCGGTGCTCGCCGCGCCAGGGCGGTCGCGCTTCGCCGCGCGCGTAGCTGAGCACAAGGTCGGTCATCCTCTCGAGCACCCACTGGAAGTTGTCTTCCTTGATCGAGAAGTTGTCGAAGTCGGGCGCGGGGTTCAAGAAGTCGATCGCGTAAAGGACGTCGTCGCGCACGGCGAACTCGACGGTGTCCATGTCGTAGCCGAGCGCCTCGACCAGCGTGCGCGCCTGCTCGATGGATTCCTTCTGCAGCTTGCCGGTCACCGGCTTGGAGATCTCGTAGCGCTCGTGGAAAGGCGCGCGCGGGTTATAGCGGATGGGCAGCACGTGCTCGCGTCCGATGCAGATGCAGCGCACGTAGTCCTGCCAGTCGATGAACTCCTGCAGGATCATCGTCTTGAGCCCGCTGGTGTCATAGGCCGCGATCAGCTGCTCGATGGTGTCGACGATGTGCACGTCCTTCCAGCCGCCGCCTGTGTTCGGCTTGAGCACCGCCGGCAGCCCCGTGTAAGCCGCGACGCCCTCCCAGTCGAGCGGATGCTTGAGGTTGCGCAGCGACTTCTTGTGGTCGATGTCGGGGATGTATTCCTTGTTGGGCAGCACCACCGTCTTGGGGACGGCCACGCCCAGCTTGCGCGCCAGCGTGCATTCGAAGAACTTCTCGTCCGCCTCCCACCAGAAGGGGTCGTTGATGACGACGGTGCCCATCAGCGCCGCGCTCTTGAGGTGGGCGCGGTAGTACGGGATCTCGTGCGAGATGCGGTCCACCAGGACCGCGTGCTCGGGCTCCTCGAACTCGGCGGTGCCGCCCAAGACCGCCAGCTCGGCGCTCACGCCCTCGGCGGCGCCGCGCTGGTTGACCATGTCGATGAAGGGCAGCGGAAACGTGTTCTCGCGCCCGACCAGCACCCCGACCTTCTTGGCTCCCACCGCCGCCCCCTTTATCGCGTTACTGCGAGAGATACCGCCTGAGCATGTCCTTCCAGTACGGCCAATCGTGCGCCCAACCGGGCCACAGGTCGAGCTGCACCTGCACACCTTTGTCGCGGAGCAGGCGCGCCACCTTGATGCTGTCCGCGACGTTGGCGTCTTCCTCGCCGGTGGCGATGACCTTGGGGTTCATGTCGCGCAGCGGTCCCAAGTAGGCCTCGTCGCCGAGGCCGGGCAGGAAGGCCAGCAGGTTGGTCAGGTAGGTGTCGTCGTCCGCATAGCCGTCCAGCCAGCGGCCGGTGTCGTAGGCGCCGCTCAAGGCGATGAAGCCGCGCACCCGCGTCGGGTGGCGGGCCGCCAGCAGGACCGCGTGCAGCGCGCCGAAGGAGGCGCCGGCCGCGATCGGCCGCTCCGGCAGGCGAGGCAGGAGCTCGTCGATCAGGTAGCGCTCGTACTCCAGGTGGCGCTCGACGCGCTGCCGGGGATGCTTGTCCTTCGCGTACCAGGACTCGCCGTCGACGGCGTCCGCGCACCACAGCTGCAGGTGGCCCGCGTCGATCCAATCGGCCAGGGCGCCGACCAGGCCGAAGTCCTCCCACTGAAAGAAGCGACCCTGGGAGGTGGGGAAGGCCAGCAGTGGGACGCCCGCGTGGCCGAAGCGCAGGACTTCCATGTCGCGACCCAGCGCCTGGCTCCAGCCTTTGAGGTAGTCCCGCTCCATTTCTGGCGCGCTTAGTTTCCACGATCCCGGGAGGCGAACAGTTCCAGAGGCCGCCTCAGTTAGCGCCGGGCGCCCTACCCGGCCTTCTTGAAGAGTTCGAACCGCTGCTCCAGCAGGGGTCGGCTGGGCTGCTCCTCCGTCTTGGTCGGGATCCAGATCCTCTGGCCTGCCAGCCCCTGTAGTCCGTGCCGCAGCATCGGACCGTCTCGTTCGCGGAGAACGTCGCTGCGAACCTCGATCACAAGGTCCGGACGCACTCCGACGATTTGACTGTCGAAGGCGGCGTGATGCAGTTTGCAGAGGGCTAGGCCATTGCTCACCGCGGGCTCGCCCAGCGGCTCGGTGTCCCCGACGATGTGGGCCGCGTCCAGCAGCTCTGCGTGACGCAGTCGGCACATGGCGCATTGCCGCCGGTAGGCGGCCAGGACTCGCAAACGAAAGTCGGCTTGGTGCAGCCGCTGCCGGACCAGGCGCGCCGTGTACTTCCGCCGGGCGGCGACGTCGTCGGCGGACGCGACTGACTCCACAAGCCCGCTGTCGACAGCGACTTTGAACGTGAGGCGGGCGGGGTCTGCGGCGATGACATAGGCAGGGCAGGCGGCGACGTAGTGCCCCCTAGTGACGCCGTGCAGGTATACGAGTGGCAGGCGCCGCTGCATGGCCACCACCAGGCCGGCGTTGTCCGGATGCCGCGGATCGGTTCCCCGGTACCGGTATTCCAAGCTGCCGTCTCGGTTCCACACGTCGTCATATGGAGGGGGCTTTCCAGGTGTTCTCGGGGCGGTCGAGATGGTCAGGGGCACATCCAGGATGCTGGGTTTGAAGATGCCCTGGGGTCCCAAGAGATGAATCTGACGACCGCGAAACGAGAATCCCGCGCTGAGATCTCTATAGCTCAGATCATCCCCAGAGGTCCGAATCAGATCGTGTACGAAGTTGATGGCCGCGAGCCGCACCGCCCGGTCCAACCCCCAGTCGGCCATCAGTGGTGGCGAGATCGTAAGGCCGAACTAGGCCATCCGGAACCGAAAGGTTCCGTCGCCGGCGCTCGGCCAAAAACGAGGGAGCCGGCCCCGACGCTCGGGGCCGGCTCCTGACGGGGAGGAGAGAGGTCTAGGCCGCGGCCTTCTTGTGGTGCACCCCGTTCCAGAACGGGATGTAGCCGGCGCGGATCCGCTTCAGGACCAGGTCCTCCTGGGCCTGCGTGATCTTCTTGGAGTCGACGAGCTTGTCCAGGGCGGGCTTGACGCTGGTGGCCAGCCGGTCCGCGAACTGGTCCTTGGTCAGGCCCTTGGCGGCGGCCAGCTGCTCGACGGTCTTGCCGCTCTTGAGCGCCGCGCGCAGGTCCTCGGGCTTCATGCCCAGCACGTCGGCCTCCGACTCGAAGATCGCCTTTGCGATCTCGCGACGATCGGCGTGCCGGTCGTTTGCGGGAGCTGCTGTCGCCGGTTTGCCGGTCGTGCCGGCTGCGAAAACGTTCGTGGCCGTGGCGCCCAGCAGCGATGCGCCGAGCACCGCCGTGCCCACTCCACCGATGACGAACTTGCCGAACCAGGGATTCATGGATTCACACCTCTTCGCTGAATTTCGTTGGCGGCCTTCCGGCCGCGATGTGCATGAAACCGAGCGCTCGTCAGCGGTTCGTGCGAGACGCGTCAGATGTCTGTTAAGCGCCCGCGCGCCAGACTAGTAGGCGGATGCCCGAGCGCTGGTACAAGGAGGCCGTCATCTACTGCCTGGACGTGGAGACGTTCCAGGACAGCAATCAAGACGGCGTCGGCGACCTCCAGGGACTGATCGTCCGGCTCGACTACCTCGCGCGGCTCGGCGTCACCTGCATCTGGCTAAACCCCATCCATCCCTCGCCCGGCAAGGACGACGGCTACGACGTCAGCAGCTACTACGACGTCCATCCCCGCATCGGCTCGCTGGGCGACTTCGCCGAGCTGGTGCACGAGGCCGGCAATCGCGGCATCAGGATCCTGATCGACCTGGTCATCAACCACACCTCGATCGAGCATCCCTGGTTCCAGGCTTCGCGCAGCGATCCCGAATCGCCTTACCGCGATTGGTACATCTGGTCCAAGGAAGAGCCGCCGACCCGCCGCCAGGGCATGGTGTTCCCGGGCCAGCAGTCCGACACCTGGACCTACGACGACCGCGCCCAGGCGTGGTATTTCCACCGCTTCTACGACTTCGAGCCCAGCCTCAACCACGCCCATCCCGACGTCCAGGTCGAGATGCGCAAGATCATCGGCTTCTGGCTGCAGCTGGGAGTCGGCGGCTTTCGGATGGACGCCGCGCCGTTCGTCATCGAGCAGCCCTCGCCGACCAGCACCGAGGCCAAGAAGTCATTCGAAATGCTGACGCGGTTCACGGAATACCTGAACTGGCGGCGGGGCGATGCCGTGATCCTGGCCGAAGCCAATGTCGGCAACGACGAGCTGAGCGATTACTTCGGCGACGTCGGCGGATCCGGCAACCGCCTGCACATGCTTTTCGACTTTCGGATGAACTGCAAGCTGATGCTGGCGCTGGCTCGCGAGGACGCCGAGCCCATCGTGGAGACGCTGATGAACACGCCGCGCATCCCCGACACCGGCCAGTGGGCGACCTTCCTGCGCAACCACGACGAGGTCGACCTCAGCCGGCTCACCCCGAGCGAGCGCCAGGACGTGTTCAAGGCGTTTGGGCCGCGGCCGGAGATGCAGCTCTACGGCCGGGGCATCCGGCGCCGCCTGGCGCCCATGCTGGGCGGCGACCGGCGCCGCCTCGAGCTGGCCTACTCGCTCCAGTTCACCCTGCCGGGCACGCCGGTGCTCCGCTACGGAGAGGAGCTGGGCATGGGTGAGGACCTCTCGCTGCGCGAGCGGGACGCCATCCGAACCCCCATGCAGTGGTTCGACGCGCCCAACGCAGGTTTCAGCGCCGCCCCTCCGGAGAAGCTGATCCGGCCGCTCGTGAAGCGCGGGAAGTACGGCTACCCGAAGGTCAACGTGACCGCCCAGCGCCTCGATCCCAACTCGCTGCTGAGCTGGTTCGAGCGCATGATCCGGACCTTGCGCGAGTGCCCGGAGATCGCCACCGGCAAGTGCGAGGTGGTGCAGGCGGCGGTGCCCAAGCACGTCCTGGTGCACCGCTGCGACTCGCCGGAGGGCTCGCTCCTGCTGCTCCACAACCTGGCCGCGCGCGCGGTCACCCTCGACCTCGGCCGGCTGCCGCGCACGGGCTCGGATGTGCACGAGATGTTCGCCGACGGTCCCTATCCCTCGCCCGACGCCCGCCTGCGGGGCCTCCGGCTGGATGGGCACGGCTACCGCTGGATACGGCTCTCGCACCGGGCCGAGGAGTTCTCGGCCCGGACCACACCTCGCTAGACTGCCCGGCGGCTCCGCATCCAGAAGAACCCGGCGCCCAGGATCACGACCAGGATGACCACCCCGGCGATGATCTTGTTGGTGGTGATGGCGGTGGTGATCAAGTACATCACCTCCCTTATACGTTGTTTCGGCGGGAGGGTCATGGCTCCCGGGGGGTATCGAATTGCATAGGTTCCTGCTGACGATCCACGGCACCTCGCGCTCGCTGGAGATGGCCGTACCCGCCGACGCGGCGCTGGGCGGCGTCATGGCCAGCATCGTGGAGGCGATCGAAGAGACACCGCTGGCGAGCCCGGCCGAGGCCGAGCACTGGCGGCTGGCTCTCGAGGACGGCCGCATCCTCAACCCGCGCGCGACCCTCATCGAGTCCGGCGTGCACGAGGGCACCCCGCTCTTCCTGCGCCACTTCGAGCCCGAGCAGGCCGAGGAGCCGCCGGCCGCGCAGGTCCCGGTGCACCACCTGGTGCCGGAGCCGCTGGGGCTGGGCGACCGCCTGCGGGCCGCCGCCGGCGCCCTGGTCTCCACTCCGACCGAGGAAGAAGAGGCGCCCGGCAGCCCGCGCCGGCTGGCGCTGCCCAAGTCGACCTCGCCGCTGGAGCGTGCCCAGGCCGCCTGGGCCGCCGGCGACTACCAGCGCCGGCTGGAGGAGGTGATCGCGGCGCCCCGGCTCAGCCAGTGCGTGACCATCGCCGTAGCCTCGCCCAAGGGCGGCGTGGGCAAGACCACGACGTCGATCATGCTGGGCACGCTCCTGGCCAAGGTGCGCAGCGACCGCGTGGTGGCGGTCGACACCAACCCCGACCACGGCACCCTGGGGCGAAGCCTGGCACCCGAGCACGAGATCTTCGTGGACGACCTGCTGGGCGTGGTCGACCAGCCCGCGCTCACGGTGACCATGCTCGACCGCTTCCTGGCGCGCGCGCCGCACGGCATGCTGGTGCTGCCCGCGCCCACCGAACCCGAGCGCATGGACAGCCTCGACGGGGGCGCCTACGACCGCGTCATCAAGCGGCTGCAGGAGATGGTCAACATCCTGGTCCTGGACTGCGGGGCGGGGATGCGCGACCCCGTGACCCGCACCGCGCTGGCGAACGCCGACCAGGTGGTGCTGGTGTCCGACGCCGACCCCGCGACCGCCAGCCTGGTCGCCGACGTGGCCCGGCGCATGCCGGCCGACGCGTCTTACGCGATGGTGGTCAACAAGCTGCCGCGGCACGGCTCCCGCCTCGACCTGGGGCACCTGAGCGACGACGTGCCCAGCGCCCGGGCGCTGGTCCAGATCGAAGCCGACGGCGAGGCCGCGGCGCGGGTGAGCCTGGGCGACTTCACCTGGGAGGACTCACCGGCCGAGTGGCGGGTGGCGGTGCGCCAGCTGGCCGCGCACCTGGCGGCGGATTGGGAGGCGCTGGGCAGGACCGCCTAGATAGCTCGCTGTGCTTCGCATCGCGGGCTGGAACCGTCCCGGTTCCCCCCCGCGTGCCCCCTTCCGGCGTACGCCGCCGCGCAACACGGCCAACGCTTTGATCACGGACTCACTCGGCCCGGCGCAGCCGGGCCTTACCTGGGCGAGCCTTTCTTGGTTATGCCGATGCCAGGGTCAGGGGACCCGTGCGCGCTCGCGCCAGCGCACGTCCTGGTGGGAGCCGGCCGCCAGCACCTCTTCCAACGCGTCCATGGCGTCCCAGGCGTCGACGTAGCGCAGGTAGAGCGGCGTGATCCCGAAGCGCACGATGTCGGGCGGTCGGAAGTCGGTGACCACGCCCCGCTCGCCCAGCGCGCGCGAGAGTCCATAGCCGTCCGCGTGGCGGACGGAGACCTGCGACCCGCGTTCGGCCGCGGCGCGCGGTGAGGCGACCTCGAGGCCCATGCCGTCGATCCGGGCCATGAGCACGTCGGCGATGGCCACCGACTTGTTGCGCACGTCGTTCATGAGCACCCCGTCCCAGGCCTCGAGGGCGGCCGCCACCGGCGCCATGCCGACCACGCCCGGCGTGCCCGCCAGGAAGCGGGCGATGCCCGGCGCGGGCTCGAAGTCCGGTGAGAAGGCGAAGGGATCGGCGTGGCCGAACCAGCCCCGCACGGCGTTGGCCAGGCGGTCCTGCCAGCGGCGGGCGACGTAGAGGAAGGCGGGCGCGCCCGGCCCGCAGTTGAGGAACTTGTACGTGCAGCCGACCGCGAGATCGACGTCCCAGGAGTCGAGCTCCACGGGCACGGCGCCGGCGCTGTGGGAGAGGTCCCAGCAGGCCAGCGCGCCGGCGGCGTGGGCCGCGGCCGTGAGTCCCGGCATGTCCTGCATACGGCCGCTGCGGTAGTCGACGTGTGAGAGCGTGAGGACCGCGGTCTCGGCGTCCAGCTCGTAACCGACCTCGCCGCTGCCCAGCGCGGCCACGCCCCCGGCGACGTAGAGGTCGGTCGGGAAATTGTCGCGGGCGGTGACGATCCGCCGCCGCCCGGCCTCGCGCCCGTGCAGCAGCGCGGCCGCGAGCAGCTTGAAGAGGTTGACGGAGGTCGAGTCGGTCACCGCGACCTGGCCGGGCGCCGCGCCGACCAGCATCCCGATGCGGTCGCCCAGGCGCAGGGGGAGGTCCAGCCAGCCGGCCTGGTTCCAGGACCCGATCAGGCCGCCGCGCCATTCGTCCTGGGCGACCCGGTACAGCGCCGCCTGCACGCCGGTGGCGGGCGGTCCCAGCGAGTTGCCATCCATGTAGATGGGCGCGCCGTCGAGGTGGAACCGCTCGCGCACCCGGCCCAGGGGGTCCGCGGCGTCGGCGTCGACGCATGCGGCACGGGTCCCAAGTGCCATGCTCAAACCCTAATGCCGCTCTCTTCCGCGCTGGTCGGGTTCAGCACCGAGCGCGAGTGCGACCTCGACGCTCGCTGGGCCATGGCCTACGCCGCCGCCCTTGGCGAGACCGACGCGGCCTGGTACGACACGGAGTCGGGGCCGCTGCCCGTGCACCCCTTGCTGACCTGCGGCCTGGAATGGCCGCTGCTGGTGGCCGCCCGCGAGGCGTCGAGTCTGTCCGAGGAGGAGCGCCGCCGCGGCGTGCACTCGGCGCACGACCTGGTCCTGCACGAGCCGCTGGTGACGCAGGGACCGATCACCTTGCGCGTGTGCGTGGACGGGGTGACGAGCGTCAAACCGGGAGCGCACCTGGTGATCCGCTTCGAAGCCCACGACGCGGAAGGCCGGCCGTTGTGGACGACGGTGCACGGCTCGATCTTCCGGGGCGTGCCGGTGGAGGGCGAGGAGCGGCCGCCGCCGCAGGACCCCTCGGCGCTGGCCGATTTTCGGGCTTGTGACGACGCCGCTGCCGAGGAGGCGGTGTCGGTGCCGGTGGGCGCGGCCCACGTCTACACGGAGTGCGCCCGGATCTGGAACCCGATCCACACCGACCTGGCCGTGGCGCGGGCCGCCGGCCTGCCCGGGCCCGTCCTGCACGGCACCCACACCGTGGCTTTGGCCCTGGGCCGGGTGCTCAAGGCGGTGGGCGCGGAGCCGGCGCGCCTGCGCCGCCTGGCCTGCCGGCTGCACGCGCCGGTGCTGATGCCGTCGGAGCTGCGGGTGCGAGTGTGGGCGGGGGACCCGGTGCGCTTCGAGGTCGCGGGCGGCGACGGCGCGCTGGCGCTGCGCCAGGGCTTGATCGAGCTGCACAGCGGCCCGGAAAAGAAGTGACCCCGACGGATCGCCTCTCCGGCTCCAGCGACTGCCTTGCGGCTACCGCCGGCTCCTTCGAACGTGTCCCTCGGGGCCGACGCGAACCTTAAAGGCGAGGGCGTCCCCAGCGCAAGAGAAGAAATTTTGGGGTCGCCAGGCAACACGACGTTGCCGCGATAAATCCTTATAGCGAAGGCATCACTTTAGATGTAGACTGTTCGCACCGTGAAGCTGATGGCGGTGATTGCGCTGGCGCTGCTCACGGGCTGTTCGGCGCCGCTGGCCGGCCGCGTCGGCGGGGTGGGCGGGGTGAGCGCCGCCCAGATGAACTGCGCGGACCTCTTCGCGTCGGCCATGGCCAGCCAGGGCCGCGTGGCGGGCACCTGGGCCTGCCTCAGCCCCGGCATCCAGGCCCAGTTCCAGGCCATCGGCCTGGACGGTGACGACGGCGTCGCCCAGCTGGCCAGCAAGGACCCGGTGTTCAGCAAGGAGCGGTTCCTGGGCCGGCTCTCGGACGGCGGCTACGTGTACTCGCTGAGCGGCCAGGGCGGCGCGTCGGTGCTGATCGTCTGGCTGGACGGGCAGGGCCACGTGGCAGATCTCCAGACCGGAGGCCGCCAGCACCCCTAGGATCTGTCGCGTGAGCGACGATCCCCCGCAGCAGCTTCCCCCACCCCAACCCTCCCCGTGGGGGAGGGGGACTCGTTACCGCAGCCGCTCGCTCTGGTTCCCGGTGGCCCTGGTCGTGGTCGGCGTGGTGGCGCTGCTCGACCAGTTCGGCCTGCTCTGGTGGATGCGCTGGGAAATCCTGTGGCCGCTGGTCCTGATCGCGATCGGAGTCGCCCTGATCATCCGCCGCTGGCGATGAACCGCTATCCCGGTGTCGCCTTTCCGGTCCTCCTGATCGGGGCCGGGCTGCTGGCGCTGCTGGCCAACCTGGGCGTCGTCCACTGGAGCCAGCTGGCCCGCCTGCTCGACCTTTGGCCGCTGCTGCTGATCGTGATCGGGGTGGAGCTCATGCTCCGCCGCACCTTCGCGGCGCCCGTCGCCACCGGGGTGGTTGCGGCGGTGGCGATCGGCGCGGTGCTGGCTGGCGTCGCCTACGTCGCGGCCGGACCGGGCATTCAGGTCGGCGAGCACGCCGGTAGCGCCTCGGCGCCCCTGGCCGGCGCGGAGGGCGGCCGCCTGACCCTGACCGGCGGCGGCGTCCGCTTCACCGCGCAACTGGGCGACATCGAGGATGACCTCTTTCGGGCGACATATACCAACGCCCAGGGCGAGGACCCGGCCTTCGGCACCGCCGCGGGCGACGTCAGCATCCGCTACGGCGGCGGCCACCGGCTGTTCGGCTCGGCCGGACCCCGCTCCCTGGATATGACCCTCAACCGCGGCCTGCCCTGGACGCTGGAGCTGAACGGCGGTGGCTTCAGCGCCGACCTCGACCTCCACGACGGGAGCCTCAAGGGCATCTCCATCAGCGGCGGCGGCATCGACCTCAAGGCCCGGCTGCCGGCCCCCCATGGGACCGTGCCGATCACGATCTCCGGTGGCGGCGTCAGCGTCGACCTGCACCGGCCGGCGGGCGCGGAGGCGCGGGTGCGGGTGAACGGCGGCGGCAGCGACATCGACGCCGACGGCAGCCATCGCAGCGCCCTGGCCGGCGAGTCCGAGTGGAGCTCGCCGGGCTATGCCGGCGCCGCCGACCGTTACGACGTGACGGTCACCGGCGGCGGCACCCACGTGAGCATCGACAGCTCCGGCTAAACGTTCAGGCCCCGGCCGAGACGAAGAGGCCCGCCCCCCAGGTCAGACGCACCTCGGTGACGCGCAGCCGGAGCAGCCCGGCCGCCACCTCGCCGGGCGCTAGCGCGGTGAGCAGCCGGCCGGGGTTGTTGGGGTCGTCCTGCCAGCTGCCCCCGGCCCAGGCCTGCGCCGACCAGTCCCAGACCTCGACCTTCGAGTACTGGAACTCGTCGAACCCCAGCTGCAGCTTGGTCGGGTACTGGGCAGGCAGCTCGATGTCGTAGACATCGGAAAAGCCGGTCTGGCGCTGCCCGGCCACGCCCGCCAGGTGGGTGGAGGTCCAGCGCCCGAGGTCGTTGTCGGCCGCCTCCATGGTCACCGGCAGCTGCCAGATGGCCGTCACCGAGCGGGTCGGCGCGGAGCCGTCGACGTCGAGGGCGCCGGGCAGCGGGTCGGTGAAGCCGACCAGGTAGGGATGGGTGCCCGCGCTGACGGCGGTGATGCCGACGGCGCGGGCGATGCGCGTCATGGCGTCGGGCGGAGCGTTGGTCCCGAAGATCGGCGCGCCCGGGTTGCTGTCCAGGTTGGCTGGCACCGAGTCGACGGTGGCCGCGCCGCCGGGCGGGATCAGGCTGGCCAGCGGCGTCCGCTGCAGCGTGCCGCCGGCGACGGAGTACAGCGCTATCCCGTGCACCGGCTGCTTGCCGGTGTTGAGGATGCGCCCGACGATGCGCCCGCCCAGAAACGCCAGATGGGGTTCGACCCCGACCGGCTGGCGACCTGTGGCCGCGGTGCCCAGGATGCGCACGCTGCCGTAGACGACGCCCTTCTCCAGCACGACGGGGCGCTGGATGGGCACCACGTGCTCCTGTCCCTGGGGCAGGCCTGAGAGCGCGACCGAGCTGTCCGAGAGGTCGAAGGTGAGCGGGGCGGCCAGGCCCGGCTTGACCATCTCCAGCTGTTGGTCCCCGCGGCTGCGGAAGACGACCTGGTGATAGTCGATCTCGGCCACCGAGCCGTTGGGCGCCAGGTGCAGCACCTGCAGCTCTTCGTCCTGGATGCCGCCCTGGATGTCGGTGCCCAGCCAGTAGAAGGCCCCCGTGAACACGGCCGCCAGGGCGGGAGCGGTCAGCCAGAAGAGGTCGGGCCGGGGCGGCCGCCGGCGGCGCAGGAAGAGGTAGTTCACCGGCGCTACGAGCAGCAGGTAGAACAGCAGCAGCGGGCCGACCAGCCAGGGTGAGGGCAGCGCCGCGCCGTGCAGGGTGGGCAGGGCCTGGGCGATGGTGGCGTCGACGCCGGGCAGGGTGTGGGTGGAGGGCAAAGTGCCCACGCTGTGGTCGAGAGTTCGGCCCAGGGCCTCCACCCAGGCCGGGCCCGCCAGCGCCGAGGAAGCCGTGGGCTCGGCCGCCGGGTCGAAGGTGAGCGCGCTGATCAGGCCGCCGCCGTGGTGGCCCTCCACCAGCAGCGGCCGGCCGGCGGGATCGCCGGCCACGGCTCGCGCGCCGGGCTGCAGGTCCCCGGTGGCGACGATCGCCAGCACGTCGTCGGCGCGCCCGGCCAGGGCTGCGATCCCGGCCAGGGACGCGGTCGCGGTGCCGGTCGCGCGCAGTGGCGAGAGCTCCGGCGGGAGGCCCAGCAGCGTGCGCCGCCAGTCGGCGCCACCGGCTAACACCAGGCTGCCGCCCTGGCCGACGAAATCGCGCAGTGCGTTGCGCTGGGCGTCGGAAAGCTGCAGCGTGGGGAACTGGTCGACCACCACCGCCACGAAGCCGGCCAGGCCGGCGGCGCTGGTGGGGAAGGTCTTGGCGTCCTGGTACTCGGTGACGCGGACCGTCCAGTCGTCGTAGCGGACTCCCTGCAACTGCTCGATGGGCAGGTTGGAGGTGCTGAGCACCGCGACCGGGATGTACAGGGAGCGGTCGACGTTGGCGAACTGGACCACGGTGCCGTCGGGATCCTGCGCGGCCGCCACCTCCGTGTAGCGGTCGGGCGCGGTGATGATCCGGGTCACCACCTGGCGCGCCGGCACCACGACGTGGATCTCGTAGCCGGCGTCGGGCGCCTCCGCGGGCAGCCGCGGGATCTGGTTGGGGATCTTGGGCTGGGTCGGTGGCGCCGTCGGAGCCTGGAGCTGGCCGCCGCTGCCCAGCAGCGGATCGGCGCGGTTCAAGAGCACGATCTCGCCGCTGAAGTCGACGTCGCCGGCGTTCTTGACGGTGACCACGTAGCGGACCCAGGAGCCGCTGCCGGTCTGGACGGCGCTCAGGACGAGCTCGGCGGGGACGGTCTCGCCGCTGGAGCGCGCGGGAGCGCCGGCCGCGTACCAGGCGGCCCCCAGAACGGCCAGCGCCAGCACCCCGAGCACCAGCACAGCGCGGCTGCCCATGGTGCACCGAACGCTACACCACGATCAGTCGGGAGGGCCTCCCCATTCGGTGCTGCCCAGGCTCACCGCCACGTGCGTCATCGAGGCGCCGGCGGCCGCGCCGTGCCAGTGCTCGACGCCGGGCGCGACCCTGACCACATCTCCCGGGTGGAGCTCGGTCTCGGCTTCGCCCCTGACCTGGGTACGCCCGGCCCCCTCCACCACGTGCAGGATCTGGCCGCCGGCGTGCGAGTGCCAGTGGGTGCGGGCGCCGTCCTGGAACCCGACCACGTAGACACGCACGGGGTGCGCCTGACCGGTCTCCTCGACGGGGAGCTGCGTGACCGCCCCGGTGAAGTGGGCGGGGTCCGCCTGGCGGGCCTGGCGGGTGGCGTCGTCGCGGGTCCAGCGCTGCATCTGGTCATCATGAATCGAATGGCCCGCCGGACCCAGAAACGTGCCCGGCGGACCGCGCGCAAGGCGAGCCAAGAGGTGCAGGAGGCCGCCAGCCACCCGATCCTGGAGTTTGGGGAGCGCTGGGGCTACGTGGTCCGCGGCTTCCTGTACGGGGCCATGGGCTTGATCGCGCTGGCGCTGGCGCTGGGCCGCGTCTCGCACGCGACGGACCAGAAGGGCGCCCTCCACTACTTCATCAGCAACCCGTTGGGGTCACTGATCCTGGGGCTGATCGCGCTGGGCCTGGTGCCCTACTCGGTCTGGGGGTTCGTGCGGGCGCTGTACGACCCGCTGGGCCGCGGCAAAGATCCGCCCGCGCTGGTGGCGCGGTTGGGCTTCGCCTGGAGCGGCTTCGCCTATGCGGCTCTTCTGCTGTCGGTGCTGCAGGTGCTGCTGGGCTCGCGGGGGACGCTGGACCGCGACTCGGTGGAGAGCGTGGTGGCGAGCGTGCTCTGGCACCCGGGGGGCCGCTTGGCGACGGGCGTGGCCGGGGTGGTGGCGATCGCCGCCGGGCTGGCGCAGTTCGTGGACGCCTGGCGGGCGGGCTTCGCGCGCGACCTCAAAAAAGGGGCGATGAGCAAGGAGGAGTACGCGGGGGCGATCTTCTTCGGGCGCCTGGGCATGGTCAGCCGCGGGGTCATCTTCGCCATGAGCGGCTGGTTCATCCTGTCCGCCGCCTGGGTGGACGACCCCACCAGGGCGCGGGGGTTCGGGGCGGCCTTCGACACGCTGCTGGTGCAGCCCTTCGGGCACTTGGTGGTGGGCCTTGTGGGGCTGGGCCTGGTGGCGCTGGCCTTCCATTCCTTCGCCTATGCGCGCTGGGTGCGGACTTTGTCGGAGAAACGTCGGGGACGGACTCGATAGCCGAGGGCTGAGCCGACCAGCGCCGCAACCAGATCGGGTGCACCGTACACGTCGGCCGAGGTGAAGCGAAGAATGGTGATCCCCGCCTTCTGGATCAAGTTCTGGCGCCGGTTATCCTCCACCAAGCGCTCGCGATGGTTCCCGCCGTCGTACTCGATCGCCAACCGGCGCTGCGGGTAGTAGAGATCGACTCGGCCCAGCTGCCTTCCGCCCTCATCGGTGAGAGTCACCTGTGCCTCGGCCCGCGGCAGGCCGGCAGCGACCAAGAGGATCCGTAAACGACTCTCCATTTGGGATTCGGACCGAGGCTCGGCCAGCGCCGCGACTCGGCGCAGCCGCCTGTTGCCCTTGCGCCCGGCGTGAGAGGCGACGTGCGCGGCCAACTCGTCGAGGGTGGAGGCGCGCCGGCGGAGGGCCAGGTCCGCCACCACCACCGCCTCGGTCAGACTCAGCCGTCCGCTCAAGTCGCTGAGGGTTCTCGGCATAGAGGTGGTTCGAAACCCGCGCTGTTCGACAACCTCGTCGCATGGGAGGACGGCCCGCCGCACGCACAGGCCAGATCGCGCGGAAACACCCGCGCGGTCGGGCACGGTGAGCTCAATCGGGGCGAAGCCATCGACGTCCAATCCGTGGAGCCAGGCTGCTGTGAGTCCCGAGAACGCCGCCGAGGCTGGAAGTCGCAGCTGGGCGGCGTGCAGTAGCTCGATGGACATGCGCCGAGGATGCGCGGCGGCCGGCTGCTCTGGGAATGCAGCCCGTTAAGGCGCCATTCGCCGGCGGATACGCACGTCTTGCACCCGAACCGGTCACATTCGCCGGCGAATGCGGCTCTCAGGCGGTGGCGACGGGGCGGTTGCGGTCGCGCCAGCGCGACCAGACGGCGTCGGGCGAGGGCAGCCAGCGCTCGGGCAGCCAGAGCACGAAGGCCGACCAGCCCAGACCGAGCAGGAAGCCTCCCAGCACGTCGCTCGGCCAGTGCACCCCGATCCAGATCCGCCCCAGGCAGGCCACCACCACCAGGCAGACGGCCAGCCCCCACACCACGCCCCGCAGCCAAGGCGCCAGCCGCGGCGCCAGGGCGGCTGCGAGCATGAAGGCCAGCCAGGTGAAGAAGACCGCGTGGCCCGACGGGTACGAGTACCCGTTGGCCGGGGTCAGGATGTGCACCAGGTCCGGCGTTGGCCGGTGGCGGCCGATCGTGTCCTTGAACAGCTGGTCGAGCAGCGACGCCCCCGACCCGATCAGCATCAACCAGCCCGCGCGCCGCTCGAAGAAGAACATCACCGCGCAGACCACCAGCCCGAGCAGTGTCTGATAGACCCCGGCCGTGAAGTTGGTGGCGTCCATCAGGTAGGCCAGCGGGCCCCACTGCACGGACTGCACCTCCAGCTCCACGGGCACGTCGAAGGGCAGCAGCGGCTGGGTCAGGACGAAATAGGTGTCGATGGCGAAGAGCACCGCCGTCACGGCAGTGACCGCGCCCAGGGCGCGGCGCACCGTCACCGCGCGGGCTCCAGCACCGGGTCCGACAGCCGCCGCACCGACAGCACCAGCGCCGTCCAGCCGATGCCGATGGCCTCGCCACCCAGCACGTCGCTGGGCCAGTGCGTTCCCTCGGCCACGCGGCTGATGCAGACGGTCACCACCACCAAGCACACGACAACCCACCCCACGATGAAAAGCGCCCGGTTCAAAAAGCGGCGGCCGAGGCAGATCAGGAGCAGGACACACCAGGCCGTGTAGAAAGCCGCATGGCCGCTGGGGTAGCCATATCCGGGCGTCTGCACCAGCACGTGCACCAGCTGCGCGTCCGGCCGCGGCCGGTGCACCAGGGCGCTCAGGCCGGTGTAGATGGCGCCCTCGACCATGCCGGCCGCCATCACGGGCCAGCCCGGGCGGTTGAGCAGGAAGACGACGACGACAGCGAGCACTGCCATCGCCACCTGCAGGTATCCGCCCAGGAAGGTGAAGAGCTCGAAGGTGTCGCCGTAGAGGCCCCAGTCGACGTGCTGGATGGCGTGGGCGAGCGGCGGGTCGAAGGGCAGGTACTTGTGCGTCAGGGCCAGCACGGTGTCGGCGGCCACCACCGCGGCCATGAGCACCGCGACGGCTAACAGCCGCGGCCTGAAGTGGGAGGTGAGGCCGGAGAGCCGCTCCGGATCTTTGGCCCCCATGCGTCGCGTCTGCGTTGTCGCCTCCTGCGCTACTCGCTCGTGCAGCTTCGGCTGCACTCGCTGCGTTGCTCGTCGGCTCCTAGCATCCGCGCCACCTGGGAACCAAATCTCTCGGGCACCCCTCCGGCCTCACCTCCCTACTGAGTACCTGGCTCATCCCCGGAGGCCACCCAGCGGCCGCCTCCCTGCTGCGAGACCAGTTCGTCGGCCGCGCCCGGTCCCCAGGAGCCGCGCGCGTAGGTCTCGGGATGGCCGGATGTCTCCCAGGCGTGGATGAGGGGATCGACGATCTCCCATGAGCGCTCGATCTCCTTGCCGCCCGGGAACATGGTGTGGCCGCCGGCCAGCACCTCCAGGAGCACGTTCTCGTAGGCGTCCGGGAGCGGCCCGCGCGTGAACTCCTTGTACTCCAGCTTCAGGCCCGCGGGCACCATCTCGAAGCGGGTGCCCGGTCGCTTGGCGCCGATGCGCAGGAGCACGCCCTCGTCGGGCTGGATGCGCAGCACGATCAGGGTGGGAATTCCGGGCTGCCGGCGTCCCCCGATGCGCAGGTGGGGCGCGTCGCGGTAGCGCACCACGACTTCGGTCACCGACCGCCGCAGCGCCTTGCCGGTGCGCACGAAGATGGGCACGCCCTCCCAGCGCCAGTTCTCGAGCACCAGACGCGCCGCGGCGTAGGTCTCGCGGCGCGAGCTCCGCGCCACGCCGGAAGCGTCCAGGTAGCCCTCGTACTGGCCCCGCACCGCGAGTGCGGGATCGATCGGCTGCACCGCCCGCAGCGCCTCCAGCTTCGCTTTGCGGATGTCGACCGGGTCGAAGGTGGTGGGCGCGTCCATCACCGTCAGCGCCAGCACCTGGAGCACGTGGTTCTGGACCATGTCGCGCACCGCGCCGCTGTGGTCGTAGTAGCCGGCGCGGCTGCCGATGTCGCCCGCCTCGGCGGCGGTGATCTGGATCGAGTGGATCATGGTCCGGTCCCAGTTCGGCTCGAAGAGCGAGTTGGAGAAGCGGAAGGCGAGCACGTTCTGGACGGTGTCCTTGGCCAGGTAGTGGTCGATCCGGAAGACCTGGTTCTCCTCGAAGCTCTCGCCCAGCTGCTGATTGAGGCGGCGCGCGCTGTCCAGGTCGGTGCCCAGCGGCTTTTCCACCACGACTCGCCGCCACCAGTCGCCCTTGCGGCTCAGTCCCAGCGAGGCCAGCGAATGCACGATGGGGTCGAAGGCCACCGGCGGCGTGGCCAGGTAGAAGACGACCGGCCCGTCGTCGCCGACCTCCTGCTTCAGCGCGCCGTAGGTCTCGGGCGCGTCGTAGTCGAGCCGGTACCAGCGCGCCGTCTCCGCCAGCTCCCGGCTGCCGGTGGCGTCGGCCACCAGCTTCTGCCAGCCGCCGTCCGGCTGGTCGGAGCGGCCGGCGCCGATCACGCGCAGCTCCTGGCCGCCCGCCGCCACTCCGCGCAGGGCAGGCAGGATCTTGTTGCGGGTGAGGTCGCCCGAGGCGCCGAAGATCACGATGTCGGTGGGACCGGGGGGCTTCGGCACTCTCCATATCATGCGTGGCATGCCTGTGGTGGGGAGCCCGCGCCGGCGCGTGGAAGGTCGCGTCAAGGTCACCGGCGCGCTCGCCTTCACCGCCGACCTGCCCATCCCCAACGCCGCCCACGCGCGCCTGGTGCTCAGCCCCCACCCGGCGGCGCGCATCACCGCCTATCAGCTGGACGACGCCCGGGCGGTGCCCGGGGTGCTGGCGGTGGTCACCGGGGCCGACCTGCCGGAGCTGCCGGGCGTCCCCGGTGCCGACCTCCCGCTCGCGCGCGGGCGCGTTTTCTTCGCCGGCCAGCCGGTGCTGGCGGTGGTCGGGAAGACGGAGGCGGCGGCCGCCGACGGCGCGGCCCGGGTGCAGGTGGACTACGAGCCGCTGCCGGCGGTTTTCGACGCCCTCGAAGCGGTCGCCGAGGGTGCGCCGCGGGTGCTGGGCGAGAGCGAGATGGGCCTCGACGACGCCGGCGCCCACGGCACCAACGTGGCCGTGGCCGAGACCGCCGACCGCCACCACAACGTCAGCGGCCAGGTCTTCTTCAAGAACGGTGACGTCGACGCCGCGCTGGCGGGCTCGGCGCATGTCGTCAAGGGCCGCTGGCGCCTGGCCTCGGTCCACCAGGGCTTTTTGGAGACCCACGTCAGCGCCGCCCGGCCCGAGCCTGACGGCACGCTCACGATCTGGACCAGCACCCAGGGCGGATTCTTCACGCGGAGGGAGACCGCCCGCGTGCTAGGCCTGCCCCAAAGCCGCATCCGGGTGGTGCCGATGCCCGTGGGCGGCGGCTTCGGCGGCAAGATCTGCCTGCTGGAGCCATTGGTGGGAGCGCTGGCGCGCCATCTCGGGCGGCCCGTCCGCTGCCAGCTGACCCGCCACGAGGAGTTCCTGATGGGCCGGGCGGCGCCGGGAGCGGTGGTCGATCTCGAGCTGGGCGCGGACACGGAGGGCCGCCTCACCGGCCTGCGCTCGAAGGTCTGGTTCGACAACGGCGCCGGCGCCGGCGGGCTGGCCGGCCTGGCCGGGCTCTTCCTGTGCAGCGCCTACCGCCTGGGCGCCTACGACTTCGCGGGCTACGATGTGGCCACCACCAAGACGCCGGTCGGCGCCTACCGCGCGCCGGGTGCGCCGCAGGCCTTCTACGCGCTGGAGTGCGCCGTCGACGAGCTGGCTGAAAAGCTGGGCCAGGACCCCATCGACTTCCGGCTGCGCAACGCCGCTCGCGAGGGAGATCCCCGGCCGGACGGCACGGCCTGGCCGCAGATCGGGCTGATCGAGTGCCTGGAGCGCGCCCGCCGCCACCCCTTGTATACAAAGCCCAACGTCGGGGTGGCGGTCGGGGCTTGGGGCGGCGGCCGCGAGCCCGCGGCGGCGGCCTGCCGGGTGGAGCCCGACGGAACCCTGGCGCTGCACGTCGGCTACGTCGACATCAGCGGCACCGACACCACCATGGCCATGATCGCGGCCGAGGCTTTCGGGGTCGCCCTCGACAAGGTGCGGGTGGAGACCAGCGACACCGCCACCGCCCCCTACGCGGGCATGGCCGGCGGCTCCAAGACCGTCTACACGGTGGGTCCGGCGGTGCAGCAGGCGGCCGCCGAGGCGCGCAAGCAGCTGCTGGATATCGCGGCCGCGGAATTGGAGGCGGCGCCGGAGGACCTGGTCATCGAGGACGGCCACGTCCAGGTCAGCGGCGTCCCCAGCCGCCGCCTGGAGGTCGGGCACCTGGCCGGGCTGGCCGCCCAGTTCGGTGGCAAGTATCCGCCCGTGCTGGGCCAGGGACGGGCGGCGGTCACCCAGCAGTCGCCCATGTTCACCGTGCACCTCTGCCGGGTGGAGGCCGACCCCGAGACCGGCCGCTGGGGTGTGGCGGAGTACGCCGCCATCCAGGACGTGGGCAAGGCCATCAACCCGCCCGAAGTCATTGGCCAGGTGCACGGCGGGGTCCTCCAGGGCCTGGGCCGGGCGCTGGGCGAGGCCATGGAGTACGAGGCGGGCGTGCTGCGCTCGGCCAGCTTCCTCGACTACGAGCTGCCGGCCATCGACCAGGCGCCTGAGATCGAGGTCGATCTGGTCGAGATCCCCTCGCCCTACGGGCCCTACGGCGCCAAGGGCGTGGGCGAGCCGCCCGCGGTGCCCGGCCCGGCCGCCGCCGCCAACGCGCTCCGCCGGGCCACCGGCTGGCGGCCCGAGGCGGTGCCCGTGAGCTGGGAGCAGCTGGCGGCCGAGAGCAGGAGGCCCGCCCCCGCCGGGACCTGAGATGGACGCCGCGCAGGTGGTATTGGACAGCCTCTCCGACGCGGTCATCGCCGCCTCGGGGGAGGGGCTGGTGACAGGCTGGTTGGGCGGCGCCGAACAGCTGCTGGGCTACACGGCGGCGGAGGCGGTCGGCCTTCCCGTCAGCCTCTTCTTCGCCCGCGCTCCCGAGCGCGACCTGGAGGAGCTGGCCACGCTGGGCGGTGCGCCCGGCATCGACACGGTGGCCCACATCCGGCACCGCAGCGGCCGCGAGCTCCCGGCCGAGATCTCTGTGCGGGCGCTGGCTGACGGCTCGGGCACAGTTGCCCTGGTCCGGCCCCTGGGCCCGCGCCGCCCCGACCCGGAGTGGGATCGGGTGCTGGGCCGCCTGCTGCGCGAGCTGATCGAGCTGGCCGGGGCCAACCTGTCGGCGGTCGACCGCACCGACGCCCTGGCGCGCGTCCTGGTCGAGCAGGGCCGGCGGATCGTGCCCGGCACCGACTGCCTGATGAGCCTGGTCCCGCATGACCGCCAGGACCACTTCCGGATCATCGCCGGCTCCGGGGAGTGGGCCGAGGCTCAGGTGGGCAGCGAGTGGCCGCGGGCGGGGACCGTGGCCGGCCTCGCCATGGAGCGCCGGCGGCCGCTGGAGACGGTGCGCCTGCTCGAGCACTCGGCGCTGCGGCCGCGCCTGGAGGCCGGCGATATCCACACCGGGCGGCTGATCCCCCTTCTGACTCACGAGCCGCTGCCCGACGGGCGCTCCGCGCTCGGAGTTTTCGGGTTCTACCGGCGGGAGGTGGCCTACTTCACGCCCTACCAGCGCCGGCTCATGAACGAGTTCGTGCGCCTGGCCACCCTCACGCTGCAGCGCACCGAGCTGATCGCCGCCACGGCCCGGGCGGTGGGCCGCCTGCGGGTGGGCGTGGAGGCGGCCTACGACCTGGCCAGCACGCTCGCGCCCGGCCAGGTGGCGCGGGCGCTGATCGACCGCGCGCTCGCGGCGAGCGGCGCCGACCGGGTTTCCGTGCTGCGCGTCGACCGGGAGCTGGTCACCGTGTTGGAGTCCGTGGACACCGGCGGGACGGCCCTGCCGGTCGGGCGCCAGTACCAGCTCAGCGACTGGCGGGACCTCTCGCCCCAGCGCCGTCAGCTGATCCGGCTGGCGCTGGCCACGGGCGAAATCTGGCGGGCGCCCGGCCACTCGATCGAATCCTTGCCCGAGCACCTGGCCCGGCCGGTCTCCGAGATCCGGCACACGCTGGTGCTGCCGCTGGGCACCGCCAGCCCGCCGGTGGCCCTGGTCTTCGGCCGGCGTCAAGACCGCCCCTTCGGCGAAGAGGACGTGGCCACTGTGCGCACGCTCGGCAACATGGCCGCGCTGGCCCTGCGCAACGCCTGGCTGTACGGGCAGGTGGAGGAGGCGGCGCGGGTCAAGACCGACTTCTTGAACCTGGCCGCCCACGAGCTGCGGACGCCGCTCACGGTCGTGCGCGGCTATCTGTCGATGCTGCGCGAGGGCAGCTTCAGCCCGGTGCCGGCGAGCTGGGAGGACCCCCTCAAGATCCTGGCCGCCAAGACCGACGAGCTCGGCCACCTGGTTGACAACCTGCTCCTGGCGGCGCGCCTGGACACCGGGCAGCTGCCTCTGCTGGTGGCGCCGGTCGATCTCAACCAGGTGGTGGCCGCCGCCGTCGAACGGGCTCGCGCGCATGCCCGCCAGCTGGACGCCGACCTGCGCTTCGAGGGCGCGCGGCGGCCGCTGGTGGTCCAGGCGGACGCCACGCACCTGGCGCGGATTCTGGATGCGCTGCTGGCCAACGCGCTGACCTACGCCGGCGATCAGCGCTGGGTGCGGGCGCGCGTGCGGCCGGACACCGGCGGCCGGGCGCGCGTGGAGATCGAGGACCACGGGCTGGGGGTGGCGCCCGATCACGCCCCGCGCATCTTCGAGCGCTTCTACCGGGCGGCCGAGGCGGTCGCGGAGGCGGGCACCGGCCTCGGCCTTTACATCGGCCGCGAGCTGGCGGCCAGGATGGGCGGCACCCTCGAGCTTGAGCGTTCGGAGCCCGGGCTGGGGAGCCTCTTCGTGCTCTCGATGCCGGAAGCGGAGCCGGGACCCGGTGATTGACGCGCTCACGGTGGCTGAAGCCCTGGGCGACGGCACGGCGCTGATCGGCGCCGACGGCGTCATCCGCTGGAGCAGCGCGCGCCTGGGCGAGCTGGCCGGACTGCCCGTGGCCAGCGCTTGGCCCGAACTGGAACTTCGGGAGGGCGAGCAGCGCGTCCTCGTCCGTGGCGAGACCCCGGCCGCGGTCCGCATCAGCCCCACCAGCGACGGCTGGGCCCTGGTCGCCCGGGAGCTGGCGCCCTGGGTGGGCGAGGCGGCACCCCGGCGGCGGGCGCACCAGCCCGACGTCGACCGCGTCCTGGGCCGGGTCTTCCGCAACGCCATGCGCGCCTCCGGCGACGAGCTGGAGACGGAGGACAGGTTGGAGGAGGTGGCGCGGGTGCTGGCGGCCGAGGGCGGCCGCCTGGTGCCCGACGTCGACGTGATGCTGGCGCTGATCGAGCCCGGCCGGCCGGGCGTGATCCGGGTGGCGGGCGCGGCCGGGCCCTGGGCCTCGAAGATGCTGGGGCGCCACCTGCCCTTCGCGGGCAGCTTCGTCCAGCGTTCGGTGGCGGCCCAGCGTCCGGTGGAGACCACCGACGCCCAGTCGCACACGGTCAACAGCGAGCTGCTGGTCGGCGGCGACATCCGGAGCATGCGGCTCGTGCCAGTGATCGCCTCCGAGCCCCTGCCGGACGGGCGCACCGCACTGGGCACGATCGGCTTCTACAGCCGCAGCCCGCGGGCCTTCACGCCGCGCCAGCGCACCCTGATCGATGCTTTCGCGGGGCTGGTGGGGCTCTCGCTGCAGCGGGCGGCGCTGCTGCGCGCCGTGCGCCAGACCGCGCGCCGTCTGGAGATGGCCATCCTGCTGGCGGCCGACATCTCGGCCACGCTGGACGAGCGGGAGGTGGTGCGGCGCATGCTCGACCGCCTTCTGGAGACCGTGGCCGCGGAGCGGGCGGCGCTGCTGCGCATCGACGGCGAAGAGACGGTGGTGGTCGACTCCCGCGACGTGCTCAACCTGCCCGACGTGCTCGGCTTCCGGCAGCCGTCCGCTCTCCAGCCCCTGATGCAGGAGGCGCTGGCCACCAAGCGGCCCGTGGTGGGTGGCGCCTACGACCGCCGCATCCTGCCTCCACAGCTGCAGCGCGCCCTCTCCGGTGTGCGCCACACGCTGACCGTGCCGCTGGTGCTGGGCGGTGGGGTGATCGCCGCCGTGGTGCTCAGCCGGCGCCGGGACCGGGTCTTCGGCGAGGACGAGGTGGCGACGGTGCAGCTGGTGGGCAACCTGGCCGCGCTGGCGCTGCGCAACGCCTGGCTGTTCGCCGAAGCCCAGGCGGCTTCGCGCACCAAGAGCGACTTCCTGAACATGGCCGCGCACGAGCTGCGCACGCCGCTGACCGTGGTCGCCGGCTACATGTCGCTGCTGCGGGACGGCAGCTTCGGCCCGGCGCCGGCCGACTGGCAGCACCCGGTGGAGACGCTCGCGGCCAAGACTGTAGAGCTGGGCCGCCTGGTCGAGGACCTGCTCCTGGCCTCCCGGCTGGACAGCGGCGGGCTGCCCGTCAACCGCGACCGGCTTGACCTCTCGGCCGCGGCCCGGGCGGCGGTCGGTCGCGCGCAGGCCCGGGCGGCCCTGCTGGGCGCCGACCTGGAGCTGGAAGGGGCCAGCGGCGTGGAGGTCGCCGCCGACCCGGACCACCTCGGCCGCATCCTCGACAACCTGATCAACAACGCGCTCACCTACAGCCGGGCCACGCCCTGGGTGCGGGTGCGCGTCGTCCGGCGGCCGGAGGGTCCGGCGGTAGAGGTCGAGGATCGCGGGCGAGGGATACCGGCGGCCCAGGCCGAGCGCATCTTCGAGCGCTTCTACCGCCTGGAGCAGCCGGGCGGTTCCCAGCAGCCGGGCACCGGGCTGGGCCTCTACATCAGCCGAGAGCTGGCGCTGCGCCAGCATGCCCGCCTCTGGCTCGACTGGTCGGAGCCCGGCGAGGGCACCCGCTTCGTGCTGGGTTTTCCGCGGGACAGGACCTGATGCGGGCGGTGGTCGCCGTCCGCCAGGGCGGGCCCGAGGTGCTGGAGCTCCAGGAGGTTCCCGAGCCGCAGGCCGCCGAGGGGCAGGTGCTGATCCGGGTGGCCAGCGCAGGAGTGAACTTCGCCGACACGCTGTCCACCCGCGGCCTCTACGCGGCCTCGCCGCCCCCGCCCTTCGTGCCCGGCCTGGAGGTCGCCGGCACGCTCGTCGACGGCGGCGGGCCGGTGATGGCGATCCTCGCCTCCGGCGGCTACGCCGAGGTGGCGGCCGCCGACCCGCGGCTGATGATCCCGGCCGAGGGCCTGGACCTGGAGCAGGCGGGCGGCTACCTGCTGGTGACGCTCACCGCCTACTACGCGCTGGCCGAGGCGGTACGGATACGGCCGGGAGAGTCCGTGCTGGTGACGGCGGGCGCCGGCGGCTTGGGCAGCACCGCCATCCAGGTGGCACGCGCGCTGGGGGCTGGCCGCATCACCGCGGTCGCTTCCAGCGAGGAGAAGCGGCGCTACGCTCGCGAGCAGGGCGCCGACGATGCGATCGGCTACGAGGCGGACTTCCCCCGCAGCGAGGTCGTGTTCGAGACCGTCGGCGGCGACGTCTTCAAGAAGTGCCTGGAGGCGGTGCCGCCGCTGGGCCGGATGGCCCTGATCGGGGCCTCGGGCGGCGCGCCGCCCGAGGTGCCGGCCTTCGACGCGCTGCGGCGGCGCAACGTGGGCATCTTCTGCTTCAGCTTCGGGATGCTGCGGCGCGCCGACGCCGGCCTGGTGGCGGCCACGGCGCCGCGAGCGGTGGAGCTGCTGCGGAGCGGCCGGGTGCGGCCGCCGGTGGGGCTGTCGCTGCCGCTGAAGGAGGCGGCCGACGCCCACCGGCGGCTGGTTTCGCGGCAAACGGTGGGCAAGATCCTCCTCACGCCCTGACCACGGCCGTGCCGGCCGCGCGGTCGCCGGCCAGCAGGCGCACCAGCGCCTGCGCGGGCGTGACCCGCGAGCCGTCCACCGCCAGCACCCGGAGGCCGCAGAGCGCGCCGCCCAGGGTCTGACCACTCAGCGACCAGGCCACCAGGTGGTAGCCGGCGTAGACCGCGGGCAGCGCCCGCAGCCGGCGCCGGCTGACGGCCGCGCACAGCGCCAGGTCGAGGGCGCCGGCCAGCAGGCGGGCGCGGGGCTCGGCCGGCGCTCCCGGCAGCGGCTCGCGGCCGCGCAGCTGGAGCAGGACAAGACGGCTGACGGCGTGGTGGTAGGGCAGCTGGGTCAGGTCATAGAGCGGGCGGGGAAGGCGCGGCCGGTAGCCGCGCAGCACCGCGCGCAGCCGCCCCGCGCGACAGCCCGCCTCCAGCTCACCGCCCGGCTCGGCCGCCAGCAGGCCGCCCTCGATGGGCCAGGCCACGGCGTCTGCCTCCAGGCGCGGCTCGCCCATCTGGAGGAGCGTGAGCGGGCCCAGCCGCAGCCGCCAGCCCACCGCCCGAACCAGCCCCAGCGTGTAGCGGGCGCTCAGGGCCAGGTATCCGCGCAGCCGCTCGACGGGCACCGGCTCCGGCGCGGCGACCTCGTCTTCGACCTCGACCACCTGTGGC
>DASUVY010000039.1:0-3424 GCA_036378695.1 Candidatus Dormiibacterota bacterium | reverse complement strand
AGGTCCAGGGAGTCGGCGTTCAGGTCCTCCTGGAAGGAGGCGTCCATGGTCACCTGCTCGGGCTCGCAGCCGAGCCGCTCCACGATGATGTTCTTGAAGTCCTCGAAGCTGATCTTCTGGCTTTCCAAATCGGCCTCCACTAGTCTGGCGTCGTCGCCGCCTAGTGTACGGGCACCGCGACCTCGGCCACCGCCTGTGGGGTGCCCACCGCGGCCGCGAAGGCGCCCGGCGCCAGCTCCCGCATCATGCCCGTCAGCGCCCGCTTGGGGCCGACCTCCAGGAAGGCGTCGCAGCCCAGCTCGGAGAGCTTGCGCACGCCGTCGGCCCAGCGCACCGGGGAGGACAGCTGCTTCTCCAGCGTGATGGCGATGGTCTCGGGGTCGTTGTAGGGCTCGGCGGTCAGGTTGGCGACCACCGGCACGGGGGGCAGCGTCCAGTGCACCACCTCCAGGGCGCCGCGTAGGAAGGATCCCGCCGATTCGATCAGCGGCGTGTGGAAGGCCGCGCTGACGTTCAAGGGCAGCACCCGCTTGGCGCCCGCATCCTGCAGCCGCGGCGTCGCGCGCTCGAGGCCCAGCATGGTGCCGCCGATCACGACCTGGGTCGGCGTGTTGAAGTTCGCCGGCCAGACGTCGGGCACGCCGATCAGCGCCTCCTCAACTCCTTCCGGCGCCAGCCCCAGCACCGCGCACATCGAGGTGGTGCCGGCGGGCGCGGCCTCGGCCATGGCCAGTCCGCGCTGGACCACGAGCTGAATGGCGTCCGCCGGCGACATCGCTCCGGCCGCGCAGAGCGCCGTGTACTCGCCCACCGAGTGGCCGGCGGCCGCTCCCGGCTCCAGGCCGCGCCGGCGCAGCAGCGCGGTCAGCCCGATGCCCACGAAGACGAGCGCGGGCTGGGCGTTCTGCGTCAGCCGCAGCTCCTCGTCGTCGGCGTCGACGAGCAGGTGGCGGAGGTCCACGTTGGCGGCGTCCGAGCAGTGCTGGCAGAGCTCCGCCAGCTCCGGGTCCTGGAGCAGCTCGGCGCCCATGCCCGGCTGCTGCGAACCCTGGCCGGGGAAGAGGAACGCGAGCTTGGCCACGTTCGTGAGGTTACGGAATCGCCCGGTCGCCGTTTATGCTGCTGGGCGCCGATAGCCGTCCCACCACGCATCTCACCACCTCTTCGGCGGAGGCGACGGGCCTCCTCCTCGCGCCTGCCGGCCGCGATCGCCATCGCGGTGGGGCTGGTCGCCGCCACCCTGGCCGTGGACCTCGTGGTGACGCTGGCGCGGCCTGCCGCCAGGCACCCGGCGGCGATCAAGGGCGGGGCCACGGGCGGGGCAAGCCCCGCCCCTACCAGTCAGCTCAGCCCTGACGGTGCGCAGCTGGCGGTCGCCGGGCTCGATCCGAGCGCCTGCCGCGCCTTCCGGCCGACCGCACCCGCCAATGGGCGCACGGTGTTCCTGGACCCCGGCCACGGCGGTCCTGACCCGGGCGGCTCCGGCCAGCTCGGCGACGGGACTCCGGTGCTCGAAAAGGCGGCCACGCTGGCTGTGGCGGCAGACCTCTCCGCCCTGCTGCGCGGGGCCGGTTACCGGGTCGTGCTCTCGCGGACCGCGGACACCGCCGTTACGCAGCTAACCGACGCCGACCTCGACGGGGGCTCGATGCGGGGCAGCGCGCTGCACCGGGACCTGCTCGCGCGCATCGCCTGCGCCAACGCCAGCCGCGCCGACGTGCTGCTGGCCATCCACTTCAATGCCTTCGACGACCCCACCGCGGGCGGCGCCGTGACTCTGTATGACCCGTCGCGGCCATTCGCCGTCCGTAGCCGCTCACTGGCCGATGCTCTGCAGTCGGCCGTCGTTTCGCAGCTCCAGGTGGACGACCGCGGCGTGACCTCGGATGAGGACATCTCTGTTTCCACGATCACGGACGCCGGCGCCGCCTACGGGCACCTGATCGAGCTGGGGCCGCCCGAGGCCGGCTGGGTGGACACGCCCTCGGCGATGCCCGGGGCGCTGGTCGAGCCGCTCTTCCTGACGGCCCCCGACGAAGCCGTGCTGGCGGCGCGCGCCGACGGCCAGGCCAAGATCGCGCGCGCCCTGGCCGACGGCCTGGGCGGCTACTTCAGTCGGTCTTGAGGACCTCGCGGCCGGCGTAGTAGCCGCAGTTGGGGCAGATGTTGTGCGGGCGCCGCGGCTTGCGGCACTGCGGGCACGGGGGCAGCTGGACCAGCGCCAGCGCCAGGTGGGAGCGGCGGCGGCCCTTGCGCCCCTTGGAGAGCTTGACCTTCGGTAGACCCATGAGCGACCGGTAAGTCTACCGGACCTCCGCTTCCGCCTCCGGCGCCGGCGCCGGCTCGTGGCCGTCCTGGGTGTTGGAGGACTGCAGCGCCTCCACCCCCCGCTTCACGGTGGCCAGCGTGCGCGACAGGTGCTGCTCCAGCTGGACCAGCTGCTCCAGGGCGTAGGCCTCGGCGTCGCGGATGATCTGGTCGGACTTGGACTGGGCGTCGCGCACGATCTGGGTACCCTGCCGCTCGGCGCGGCGCACGATCTCGTGGTCGGTTACCGCCTCCTCCGCGCGCTCGTTGGCCTTGGCCATGATGCGCGCGGCCTCGGCGTGGGCCTCGGAGATGATCCGCTGCTGCTCCTGGACCGTCCAGTTCGCCTGCTTGATCTCGTCGGGCAGGTTGAACCGGAGCTGGTCGACCAGGTCCATGACCTCGTCCTCGTCGACCATGACCTGGCTGGAGAAGGGCACGTGGCGCGCGTGGTGGATGAGGTACTCGACCCGGTCCAGGATCTCGTCGACCTTTATCGGAACTTCTCCTTCAGGCGCTGGGCCACCGCCGGGTGCACGAACTCGGAGACATCGCCGCCGTGGCTGGCGATGTCCTTGAGGATACTGGACGACACGAAGGTGTGAGCGAAGCTCGACATCAGGAAGACGGTGTGCACGTCCGGCGCCAGCTTGCGGTTCATGAGGGCCTGCTGAAGCTCGGCGTCGAAGTCGGAATAGGCACGGAGGCCCTTCACGATCACCTGAGCGTCGACCTGGTGGGCGAACTCGACGGTCAGCCCGGTGAAGGTGCGCACCTCGACCCGCTGCCGGGCGCCCAGCACCTCACGGATGAGGCCCACCCGCTCGTCGGGCGTGAAGACGTGGTGACCCCGTTTGTCGGGGTTGGCCCCCACGGCCACGATCAGCTCGTCGAAGATGCTGAGCGCGCGGTCGACCACGTCCAGGTGCCCGTTGGTGAAGGGGTCGAAGGTGCCCGGGTATACCGCCCTTTTGGTCACAGACGCAGGATTGTGACCGAACTCCCGCCGTAGCGTCGCTCGCGGTCCGGCGCCAGCCGGCTCAGCTCGGGCAGCCGGTGCCGCGAGTCGTGCTCGACCACCACGGTCGCCTCCGCCGGCAGGCCGGCGTTCAGCGCC
>DASUVY010000038.1:0-14572 GCA_036378695.1 Candidatus Dormiibacterota bacterium | reverse complement strand
CCGCCCCCTGGTCGGCCTCGGCGGTGCCCGCCGCCAGCTGCACGTCGGCCAGCTCGCCCTTGACCAGGATCTCGTCGTTGTCGCTGGTGACCTCCGGGGCGCCGGTGAACCAGCCGTCGGGCAGGCGGCCGGTGAACCAGGCCCGGATCTCGTTCTCGTTTTGCATGAATTACATGATTACACAATTTCGGAAGGTGTCAAGAGTAGGGGCAGCCTTGTAGCGGGCGGGGCCCGTCTTCGATCTCCAGCTGGTAGGCGCCCGGCCCCACCGTCTCGGTCAGCTGGCCGGCTCCCGCCAACTGGATCACGAGCTCGCCGCGGCGGAGCGTTGAGCCGCTGATCCGGAAGCTGCCCGTGCTCACGTCGTAGTGATAGCCGGCGGGTCCTGGGGGCAGGTGGCTGGGCCAGGTCCGGGCCAGCAGGCGTTCGCGGTCGGCCAGCAGGCAGCCGGCCTGCGGTCGCGCCGTGGTGTCGGGCGCGCCCCGCTGGTAGGCGCAGCGCTGGTCCTGGACCGCGCCGTAAACGCCCTCGTAAATGCCCCAGGGGCGGTTGTAGCCGCAATTCTGCTTCCAGACCCAGAACGTGGAGCCGACCTGGTGGCGCTCCTGCTCGGCCAGCTGGTTGACGAGCAGCTCCTGGTCCTGCTTGGGATCGTTGCCGAACTCGGAGACGAAGAGCGCCGCGCGCAGGGCTCGGGCTTCGAGCTCGGCCCAGGCGTAGCTCTGGTCGTAGGGCGGGCTGGTCTTGGAGGGATGCCCGGTGAGCGCGTCGGGCGTGTAGACGTGGGTGTAGGCGTGCATCGACAGCACCAGGTTGGGATAGGAGCTGAGGGGCACCGGGAAGTGGGTCGGGAAGTCGGCGATCTGGCGCCAGTCGCCAGGTTCCACGAAGAAGAGGTGGGCGCGGTCGTGGACGCCCAGGTCGGCGTGGCCGCAGACGGCGAGCGCGGGACAGGGCAGGCTGTCGGGCGCGCCGGCGAGGGCGTCGATGAGCCGCCGGTAGAACGGATAGAGCTGGAGGTCGTCGAAGTAGGGCGGTAGCGACCAGCCCGGCCAGGGCTCGTTGTAGAAGCTGTAGCCGACGACGGTGCTGTCGTTCTTGAAGCGCCGCGCCAGCGCGGCCACGGCCGCGATGTACTCGTCCTGGATGCCGTCGCGGTCGAGCCAGAAGGAGGTCTGCGCCTCCCAGAAGGCGGGGTTGAGCTCGCGCTGGTTCCGGAACTTCTCCGAGGGCAGGAAGTCGGGGAAAGTGGCCCAGGCCGGCGCGCCGTCGTAATTGTCGAGGCCCGGGGATTGGGCGCCGGGCAGCGTCAGGTGGGCGTCGTCGAGGCTGCCGATGTAGCGCGAGTAGGCGTTGGAGTGCATGTCCAGCAGGACGTAGATCCGTTCCTCGCTGGCCCAGCCGACGACCTGGGCGATGCGGTCCAGGTAGGTGCCGCTGATGCGGCCCCGCTGGGGCTCGAGCAGGCTCCAGGAAAGCGCAAGGCGGACGACGTTGAAGCCCAGCTGGCGCATCTCGGTGAGGTCGTTACGGCAGAGCGGCGGAATCCAGATCTCTGAGCTGTTGGGAGGGCAGGCGCCGTCCGCGTACGCCGCAGGGTCGATCGGGAAGTAGGGCGCGGGGGTCAGGGCCTTCTGAAGGTCGCTGCCGCTCCAGTAGTCGACGAGTCCGGCCGCCACGGCGCCGCGCAGGATCACGCGGCGGCCCTGGGGGTCGGCGATGTAGGGGAGCCGGCCGGGGCCCGGGTGCTCGACGTGCAGCCAGGGCAGGACGCCCGGCGGGCCGGGGTCGGCCGGAGTGGACTGGGTGAGGGCGTCGAGGGAGGCCAGGCCGGCTCCGGGGTAGCCCGCCGCGAGCGCCAGGCCCACGATCAGCCAGAGCAGGACGCGGCGTGCTATCCGCACGCCGCGCATTCTCAGGCCGCCTGGGTCGCTTGCTCCTTGCCGCCCAGCATCTGCATGTTCTCGACCACGATCTCGGTGGAGAGGTGCTTGGCGCCGGCGGCGTCGTCCCAGCTGCGGGTCTGGATCCGGCCCTCGGCGTAGATCAGGCGCCCCTTCTTCAGGAAGTTGCCGGCCACCTCGGCCAGCTTTCCGAAGAGGACGAGCCGGTGGTACTCGGTGTGCTCACGCCGGTTGCCCTCCTCATCCTTGCCGATGAACTCGTTGGTGGCGACGCGCAGGTTGGCGACCGGCTTCCCCTGCTGCGTGCTGCGCAGCTCGGGGTCGGCGGTCAGCCGCCCGATGACGATGGCCTTGTTGATCACGGTGAACCTCCTCGCAGATGGACCGCCGGAAGGAAGAGCTCGGGGTCGACCGGGCGGCCGTCGGTGCGGACCTCGAAGTGGAGATGGGGGCCGGTGGACATCCCGGTGGAGCCCAGGCGGCCGAGCCGGAAGCCCCTGAAGACGGGATCGCCGGCCTTCAGGTCGGCGCCCTGCAGGTGGGCGTAGAGCGTGCTCAGCCCGTGGCCGTGGTCGACGACCATGTAATTGCCGTAGCCGCGCTGGTCGAAGCGCACGGCCGCGACCAGCCCGCCGGCGGCGGCCAGCACCGGGGTGCCCTCGGGGAAGCCCGCCAGGTCGACGCCGGCGTGGAAGTGGCGGCCCGGGCATTCCGGCGCCCAGGGCTCCAGGGCGAACGAGGTGCAGCCGAAGCCCTGGGTCTGGACGGCGCCGGGCAGCGGCGAGAAGAAGCCGGTGGCGCCGGGCAGCACCGGGTCGGGGACCGTGGGCTCGGTGCCCTCGCAGGCGATCAGCAGCAGGCCGGCCAGGGCCAGCAGCGCCGCGCGCCTCACTTGAGCACCACCGCCGCGGCTTTCTTGAGGTGGCTGCGGGCCATCGACTCGGCGTGGGTGCCGATGGAGCTGACCGCGTGCAGCGCCCCGGGCACCTTGAAGCAGAGCCAGAGCGTGGCCAGGGCGAAGCCGTGGCTCCACCAGTTTGTGCCCGTGAACTCCAGCTCCAGCCCGATGGCCAGGATCAGCAGCTGGAGCGGCTGCATGAGCAGCGTGCTGATGAACAGGCTGACCCACTCCTTGGCGTAGTGCGCGGTGTCGGGCAGCACCATCAGGAGCGCGGCGCCCGGGGCCAGGATGGCGAGCAGCACGAGCAGCGCGTAGCGCACGACGTAGGCCAGCGCCAGGACCAGGAAGCCGAGCGCCACCACCAGGCTGACCAGGGTCGAGATGAAGGGGAAGGGGAAGAAGTCGTTGAGAGAGTGGACGACCTCGTCGGTGAATGAGAGGCGCCCGAAGATGTCGACCACGGACCTGGCCAGGGCGTTGTCGAGGTCGACGCCCGCCTGGAAGAGCTGGGGCGACAGGTTGATGAGGGCGGCGGCCGCGGCCAGGCGCGGCAGCATGATGCGGACCGTGTACTGACTGAAGACGCCGTGGCCCCACATGATCCGATAGAAGGCGAACATCGCCACGATCACCAGGGCGGCGTCGGCCAGGGCTTGCACCTTGGGCTCGAAGAGGCGGATGGTGGGGTCGCCCGTGAAGGGGCCGCCCGAGCCGTGGACGTCGACCGTGCTGATGATCAGCGAGGGGACGGCGTCGCGCAGGAGCTGGCCGGTCTCGGAGCGGAGGCCGTCGAGGGCGCGCGAGACGTCGAGGTCCCTCTGCAGCGCGGCCAGCGTCTGCGCCAGACGCTGGAGCTGGGCCAGGAAGTCATCCACCGCTATGGATGGACCCCGCCAGGATCTTGACCAGCGAGCTGGCCATCTCGACGCCGATCGTCCCCACCACGATGCGCTGGATCCACTGCTTGGCCTGGGTGATGGACCGGGAGTCGACCGAGGTCATTTTCCAGAGGAAGGCCAGCACGAAGGCCAGGGCGCCGATGGACCCCACCAGAGCCTGGGCGATCGTGATCCAGGTGTTGATGAGGTCGACGACCGGCTTGATGGCGTCGAGGTTGGGATCGCCGGACTGGGCGGCCAGGAAATCGAGCATCGCGGGCACCTCCGAGATTTGGTGCCAGCGAGTCTCAGGGGGGCCGCGGCCGCAGGGGAACGTCGCTTGTTAAGACCGGGCCAGGGGCCCGCGGGCCGCTAGGGCTTGGGGAGGGGCGCCGAGCAGTCTCCGTTCTTGCCCAGATCGCTGTGAGCGACGGAGCTCACGTAGGCCCCGCCCTTGTGGGCGTGCGCGGCTTGCGAGACGTAGAAGCCGTGGTTGCACGGATGGGCGCCCGGCGCTCCGCTGCCGCTACCGGTGCCATCAGTGTCGTTGTCGTTCGGCTCGGGCGTTTCCGCGGGCTGGGGGTCTCGGCAGGTTCGGGAGCGTGCGTCTTCGCCTTGGAGGCCGTCCCCGGCGAGCTGGCCGCGCCGCTCAGGCCGGCCACGGGGGTGGCTAGAAGGGTGTGGCCGGAGGCGCCGGCGCCCAGGACGAGTCCCAGGGCGAGAAACGCGCCAGCGACCAGGCTGAAGACCAGATGACGAGGCATCGCTGCGTATAACGCCGGGAGGCCGGGAAGCACCCGCCCGCAGGACCGCTAGACGGCGGTGGCCAGCAGCTCCGAGTGGCTGACGTCCTCGGGGAGGAAGTAGGCGGGCTCCCACCAGCCGCCGCCCTGGCGCACGGCCACGCCCACCACCGGGTGGCGAGGGCCGCGGACCAGCATCCAGCGGACGTCGGGGGAGATCACGACGGCCGGCACCAGGGCGGAGCCCACGGTCACCAGGTCGCCGGGCAGGAACGTCTTGCTCATCACTTGCGGACCTGAATTCAAAGCCCCGCCGGCGACGATCCGGCGACGATCCGGAGGATTCCGATTGAGGTAGCCAGTACTCTCGTAGTCGTGGGGAAGCTGCGGGAGTACGCCCGCAAGCGCGACTTCAGCCGCACCGCCGAGCCCAAGGGCGGGTCGAGAACCGCCCGAAGGAAGCTCCCGCGCTTCGTGGTCCAGGAGCACCACGCCACCCGGCTGCATTGGGATTTCCGCCTGGAGCGCGACGGCGTGCTGGTCTCCTGGGCGGTGCCCAAGGGCATCCCGCCCGATCCCAGGCGCAACCACCTGGCCGTCCATGTCGAGGACCATCCCCTGGAGTACATCGACTTCGCGGGTGAGATCCCCAAGGGCCAGTACGGGGGCGGCCAGGTCTACATCTGGGACCACGGCACCTACGAGGAGCTCAAATGGCAGATGGGTCCGCGGGGCAAGCAGGAGGTCCAGGTCGTGCTCCACGGGGAGCGGCTGGAGGGGCGCTACGTGCTCTTCCAGACCAACGGCGAGAACTGGATGATGCACCGCATGGACCCGCCCCAGGACCCGGGGCGGGAGCCCATGCCCGACCGCCTGGCGCCCATGGCCGCGCAGCTGGCCAAGGACCTGCCCCCCGACCCCGAGCGCTACGGCTTCGAGTTCAAGTGGGACGGCATCCGGGCCGTCGTCTACAGCCAGGGCGGGACTCTCAAGATCCAGAGCCGAAACCTGGAGGACGTCACCCGCCGCTACCCGGAGCTGCGCCCGCTCTCCGAGGCGCTGGGCTCGCACGAGGTGGTGCTGGACGGCGAGCTGGTGGCGCTGGACGACCAGGGGCGGCCCAGCTTCGAGCAGCTGCAGCAGCGGATGGGTCTCAACTCGGATACCGAGATCCGGCGCAAGCAGCGCCAGGTCCCCGTCTACTACATGATCTTCGACCTCCTGTACCTGGACGGCCGCCCACTGCTGAAAGAGCCGTACGCCGAGCGGCGGCAGCGCCTGGAGGCGCTGAAGCTGGCCGGCCCCGCCTGGCAGACGCCGGCCTATGAGCGCGGGCAGGGCCGGGCCATGCTGGAGGCCAGTGAACGGGGCGGGCTGGAGGGCGTGATGGCCAAGCGCCTGGATTCTGCCTACGAGCCCGGGCGGCGCTCCCCGGCCTGGCTGAAGGTTAAGAACCACCGGCGCCAGGAGCTGGTGATCGCGGGCTGGCTGGACGGGCAGGGCAAGCGCGCCGGTCTGCCCGGGGCGCTGCTCACGGGCTACTACGACGAGGGCGGCGCCTTCATCTACGCGGGCAAGGTGGGCACCGGGTTCACCGAGAAGATGCTGGAGGAGCTGCAGCGCCGCCTCGCGCCGCTGACGCGCCAGAGCTCGCCCTTCGAGGGCGGCGAGAAGCCGCCGGGGAAGCCGCACTTCGTCGAACCCAAGCTGGTGGCGGAGTTCGAGTTTTCGGAGTGGACCAAGGCCGGCCAGCTGCGCGCGCCAGCGTTCAAGGGGCTGCGCAACGACAAGGACGCGCGCGCGGTCGTGCGCGAGCGCGAGGTCGCCGTCTAGTGGCCAAGGGCGACGTCGAGGTCGAGGTCGAGGGGCGCAAGCTCAAGCTCACCAACCTGGACAAGGTCCTGTACCCGGTGCCGGGATTCGCCAAGGCCCAGGTGATCGACTACTACACGCGCATCGCGCCGGTGCTGCTGCCCCATCTGAAAGACCGGCCACTGACCTTGAAGCGCTATCCCAACGGCGTGGACGAGCAGTTCTTCTACGAGAAGAACTGTCCCAAGCACCGGCCACCCTGGGTGGCGACCGCCAAGGTGTGGAGCTGGGGCAACGACCGCTGGATGGACTACTGCGTGGTCAACGACCTGGCCACGCTGGTCTGGGTGGCCAATCTGGCCTCGCTGGAGCTGCACACCTCGCTGTCGCTGGGGGACAAGATCGAGCAGCCGCGGATGATGGTCTACGACCTGGATCCGGGCCCGCCGGCCGACATCGTCGACTGCTGCATGGTGGGCATCTGGCTGCGCGATTACTTCGCGGATTTCGGATTGAAGTCGTTCGCCAAAACATCCGGCTCGAAGGGTTTGCAGCTGTACATCCCGTTGAACACGCCCGTCGACTACGCGCGCACCAAGGGTGTCTCCAAAGGCGTGGCGCAGCTCTTCGAGCGCGAGAAGGGCGAGCACGTGGTTTCGCAGCAGCTGAAGACGCTGCGCGCGGGCAAGGTGCTCATCGACTGGTCGCAGAACGACCAGTACAAGACCACTGTCAACGTGTACTCGCTGCGCGCGCGCGAGCATCCGACGGTGTCGACGCCGGTGACCTGGGACGAGGTCGAGGAGTGTTTGTCCGCGCGCGATCCGATGCATCTGCGTTTCACCGCAGACGCGGTTTTGGAGCGCGTTTCGTCTTTCGGTGATCTGTTCGAGCCGGTGCTCACGTTGAAGCAGAAGCTGTCGGCCAAGCTGCCCACCACCGAGACCAAGAAGCGCGCGCCGCGGGCGGGCGGGGGGCGCTCGCGACAGCAGGGGCAGAGGCGGCCGGCCTGATGCGGGGCGGCAGCGCCGCCGGGCACGCGGCGGAGCTGCTCGTGCAGGCGGCCCTGATGATGGGGTCCGGCTACAAGCTGGGCTGCTATCAGCCCGGGATCGATGACGACCACAAGGACATCGTGGTGGTCGAGAAGGGCGGGTTCTCGGCGCTGTACGTGCAGGTCAAGTCGACCGCGCAGCTGGATCGCGAGGGGCGCGTGGTGTGCATGGCGGACTATCCAGAGGGTGCGGTGCCGGAGTCGCCGCGCTTCGTGTACGTGATGACATTGATCGACGAGGCTCAGCAGCGGATGGCGCGGTGCTGGCTCGTGGGGTCGGTGGATTTCAACCGGCTCGCCTACCGGCAGCATTCGGCCGAGCGTCCGGGGCGCGTGGTGCTGCAGTTCAGCTGCGTGGCTTCGGGGGACGCGGTTTGGGATGGCTTTGAGGTGGCGCCGCTCGCGCTGGGCGCCGCGGTCGAGCGCTTGCTCGAGACGGCGGCGGAAGACACTCGGTTCGATGTTGAGGCAGTTGGAACATGAAGCTGACCACCACCACCCAGGTCTCCGTCGATGGAGTGATGCAAGGCCCCGGCGGGCGGGAGGAGGACGAGCGCGGCATATTCGAGCGCGGGGGATGGGCCCACTTCGACAAAGAAGCCGGGACGGCCATGGAAGAGATCTACCAGCGCGCCGGCGCATTCCTGTTCGGGCGTCGGACCTACGAAATCTTCGCCCAGTCCTGGGGAACGTGGGCCGATCCAGGCGACAGCCCTATCTGGACGGCGTTGCACACGAAGCCCAAGTACGTGGCCTCCCAGACGCTCACCGACCCGCGGTGGGCCGACACGACCGTTGTCTCGGGTGATCTTGCCGCCGTGGTCGGTCAGCTGCGAGCGAAGCCGGGCGGCGAGCTGCAGGTGCACGGCAGCGGCGCCCTGTCCCGCTGGCTGCTGAACAACCACCTGGTCGACGAGATCAATCTGTTCATCTTCCCCGTGCTGGTCGGCCAGGGCACGCGGCTGTTTCCGGACAAGGGCCCGGACGCAGCGCTGGAACTGGTCGACTCCAAGGCCACTCCGAGCGGCGTGACGATCCAGGTCTACCGGCCGACCGGGCGCCCGGAGTACTCGACCGCCATCTGTTAAGAACTCGAAGCGCGACGCTGTACGCGGACAGCAACCACCCGGTCGTTATCGATGTCGTAACCGACGGCCTGCACGTCCAAGCCGCGCCGGCTGGCTATTTCCCTTACGGCGCTCATGACGTCGTCCAGCACACTCTGAGGCACCGGATTGCCAATGTAGTCGCCGGCGGTTGGTTGGTAATCGGGAGGAAGACCTCCTGACTCAAGTACCGCTCCCAGCCGGCCAGCCAGCGCCGCCTCGGCGAAAACGGTGCGAAGCCGGGCGGCCTTCTCTTCGCTCAGGTATTCGGGGGGATACGGCTTCGCTTGCAGGAGAAGCGAGTCCAGGTAGTGCTGTTCCTGCTCCGAGAGCTGCAGTCTCTGCCACCGGGCTGCCATAGCCGGATGTTAAGAATCCGAACACATGTTCGATGAACCCGATATACTACGAACATGCATTCGGAGCTGTCAAGCCCGCCGGATCTGTACCCGCTGACGCCCAAGCTCGAGGAGCTGGGCCGGCGGCGGCGGGGCATTGACCTGGAGGAGCTCGAGTGGTCTCGCCTGGCGGCGGAAGTCGCGGCCAGCGGCGAGCACCAGAAGTATGGCTTCTTCAACCCGGTCGACTGGCTGCGTGTCACCTTCGCCATGGGCGAGGGCGTGGTCCGGGACCGGATCACGGTGGGGCGGCAGATGGACCGCCTGCCGATGGCCGTGGCCGCGGTCGAGAGCGGCGAGATTGGCTTTGCCCACCTGGTTGTTCTAGCCCGCACCGCAGAAGCACTGAAGGAGCGGCCTGTGGACGAGGCCAAGCTCTTGGTCAGGGCGCGCGAGCAGACGGTCGGCCGCTTTCACTACACCTGCGAGAGCTACCGGCATCAGCTGGACGCCGAAGGCGTGGCCGCCGAGGCCGAGGACCTGCACGAAAAGCGCGAGCTGACGATCCGGCGCCGGCGGGACGGCATGTTCACGATCTGGGGCCGGCTGGAGCCGGTCACCGGCAGCGCGCTTAGGGCGGCGTTGGCGCCGCACGCGCGGCGGCGGGATCGCGGCGACGCCCGGACCTTTCCGCAGCGCCTGCACGACGCGGTCACCGAGCACCTGGCCGGGCGCCAGACCACCAACGTCAACGTCACCGTGAGCCTGGAGACAATGCTCGCGCCAAGGGCGCCGGGGCGGGTGAGATCCAGGGCGCGCCCTTGCTGCCCCAGCCGACCGTCGAGCGCCTGCTCTGCGACTGCAGCGTGCGCCGGCTGGTGCTCGACCCCAAGTCGGTGGTGGTCGATGTCGGCCGCTCCCGGCGGGTGGTCAGCACGGCGGGGCGGGCGGCGCTGGAAAGTCGCGAAAAGGGGCTCTGCGGGTGCCCGGGCTGCGATCGGGTGGGGCGCACGGTCCATCACCTGAAGCCGTGGGCGCAGGGCGGCCCCACCGATTTAGAGAACCAGGTCCTGCTCTGCTACTGGCATCACCGGATGGTCCATGAAGGCGGCTGGCGACTAGCCCGCATCGAGACCGGCGAGCTCATGATGGTGCGCCCGCCGCCGAAGCTTCCCGCAGGGGCGTAGCTCCGGCCCGGACAATGCGATCTGTGAGCCGGCCGCGCGTTGTCATCGTCGGCGCGGGCTTCGCAGGCCTGACCTGCGCCCGCGCGCTCAAGCGCGCCGCGGTCGACGTGCTCTTGATCGACGCCAACAACTACCACCTCTTCACGCCGCTGCTGTACCAGGTCGCCTCCTCCCTGCTCGACCCCTCGCAGATCGCGCAGGCGGTGCGCTCGCTGATCCGCCCGCTCAAGAACTGCGACTTCCTGCAGGCCCGGGTCACGGGCGCCGACCTGGACGCGAAACGGCTCCACACCGACGCCGGCGAGGTGCCCTACGACTACCTGGTGGTGGCGGCCGGCAGCCAGAGCAACTTTTTCGGGGATGCCGGAGTCGAGAAACATGCGATCGGACTCAAGGAGCTGCCCGACGGGCTCGCGCTGCGCAACTGGGTGCTCAGCTGCTTCGAAGCGGCCGCGCGCAGCGACGACCCCGAGCAGCGCCGGCGCCTGCTCACCTTCGCCGTGGTGGGCGGCGGGCCGACCGGCGTCGAGTATGCCGGCGCGCTCCAGGAGCTGACACACCTGGTCCTGCGCAAGGACTACCCGCGCCTCGACCTCAGCCAGGCGCGCATCGTGCTGATGGAGGGCAGCGATTCCCTGCTGGGCGCGTTCGATCCCCGGCTGCGCGCGGCCGCGGCGCGCTCGTTGGCGAAAAAGGACGTCGAGGTCTGGTTCAACGCCTTAGTCGCCAGGGCCGATGCCGGCGGCGTGACCCTGCGCGACGGCCGCCGGCTGGACGCGAGGACGGTGGTCTGGACGGCCGGCGTCAAGGCCTCGGGCCTGGGCGCCGCCCTGGGCCTGCCCACCGCCCGGGGCGGCCGTGTCCCCGTCGACGGCTTCCTGAACCCGGACGGCCACCGCGAGGTCTTCGTGGTGGGCGACCTGGCCGGCTACGAGCAGGACGGGCAGCCCCTGCCCATGCTGATCCCGGTCGGGATGCAGGAGGCGCGGCACGCGGCCTCGGTGATCCGCGCCCTGGTCGAGGGGGCGATACCGCGCGATTTCCGCTACTCGGACCCCGGCATCATGGCCACCATCGGCCGCAACTCGGCGGTGGCGCAGCTGGGCCGGGTCAGGCTCTCAGGCTTCCCGGGCTGGTTGTTCTGGCTGGCCGTCCACCTCTACAACGTGGTCAGCCTGCGCTCCAAGCTCCTGGTCCTGATCGACTGGGCCTGGGACTACCTCTTCTTCGACCGGCCGATCCGGCTCATCCTGCGGGCTCGGGAACTGGACCCGCCGGAGCCCGCTCCCGCGGCACCTCGACGACGTGGCGGCCCTTCAAGAAGTTGAGGCCGAGCACGCTGAGCACCAGGATCACCGCACCCACGACCTCGACCGGCTGCAGCGGCGTGCCCAGGCCGACCGGCTTGGGCAGCGAGAACGTGAGGAAGAGCGCCAGCGGGTAGCCCAGCTCCGCCACCGTGGCCAGCGAAGCCGGCGTATTCGAGAGAGCCAGGTAGTAAAGCAGCATGGCCAGCAGGCCAGGCACCAGCACGATGCCCAGGAAAGCGGGCAGCTGGCTGAGGGCGTAGCCGCCGAAGGCGCTGCCGCCCTTGTCCAGCACGACCAGCAGCAGCAGCACCGGCAGGGCCAGGATGAAGCGCATGCTGGTGGTGACCGGGAAGCTCACGTCCTCCAGCGCGTAGCGCCCGAGAACTGTGCCCGCCGCCCACATGATGACGGCCCCCAGCACGAGCAGGCCGGCGGTCAGCTCGGGATGCTTGATCTGCCAGGGCGCGGCCGGGTTGTCGTTGAAGACGATCAGGTAGACCCCGATGAGGGCGGTCGCTGCCAGCGGCCAGAAGCTGCGCCGGCGGCGCTCGCCGAGGAAGACGCGGGCGAACGTGAGGCCGAACACCGGCTGCAGCAGGTAGAGCAGGTACACCTCGTGGAGGACGTCGGGGTTGAAGCCTCCGCTGAAGGAGAAGCCGATGGCCTTCGTGAAGAGGACGGTCGCCAGGGCCTGGGGGCCGATCGCGATCGCCGCCAGCGCCAGCCAACGACGCCTGCTGAGCCGGCGGATCGAGGCGGCGTTGACGAAGAGGACAGGGAGCAGGCAGATCCCGATCAACAGCGACTCGACGAGCACGATCTGGGTCGAGCTGAGCTGCTTGGTCAGCCCGGGACGGAAGTAGGCGTCCGATGCCCACAGAGCGGCCGCGATGGTGACCAGGAAGGTCGACCCGGCCTGCAGTGTGCGCGAGCGGGAAGCGTCTACCCCCACGCCATGAGGGTATCGGGTTCGGTTACCCGGCTATTCCGTGGCGGGATTGGCGGCGGGGCAGGCGCAGCTTCATGCGGCCCCGCTCGACCACGATCGGCTGGCCGCGCCAGGCCTTGTAGAGGGCGGTGGCCAGGACCGCGGCTATGCCGGTGATGGGGACCGCGAAGAGCGCGCCCCAGATCCCGAAGAGGTCGGCGCCCGCCAGCAGCGCCAGCAGCGCGACCACCGGGTGCAGGCCCACCGCGTGGCCGCTGATGCGGGGCGCCAGGATGTGGTTCTCGATCATCTGGATGGCGACGAAGTAGAGGACCACCCAGATCACCAGGGGCCAGGGCTGGAAGAGCGCGATGATCACGGCGGGCACCGCGGAGAGGACCGGTCCCAGCATGGGGACCAGCTCGAAGAGGAAGGCCAAAAGCCCGATCACCAGCGGGTAGCGGACGCCCAGCAGCCAGGAGCCGGTGCCGGCGGCGATCCCGATGATGCCGGCGAGGATCAGCTGGCCCCTGATGTAGGAGCCCAGCACCTGGCCCACGGCCGCGCGCACGAAGGTGGCCTTTTCGCGGTGGGCCGGCGGCACCAGGTGGACCGCCAGGTCGCCGATGCGGTGGCCGTCGACCATGAAGTAGAAGGCCATCACCAGCACCACCACCACGTCGATCACGGCGCCCGCGCCCGCGGCCGCGACGTTGGCCGAGGTGTAGACGAGGTTGAGCAGGCCGCCCTGTACGTAGTGCGAGATCTGGCCGGAGACGCTCTGGGGCGGTCCGACCGGGATGCCCAGCCCGGTCGCGACGGCCTGGACGTGCCTTCCGGTCTGGTCCAGGTAAGCCGGAAGCTGCCGGACCAGGGAAGTGGCCTCGGTGCCGAGCTGATGACCGAAGAGCACGAGCAGGGCGGCGGCCACGCCGAAGACCAGCAGGTAGAGGCCGAGCGCGGCCACGACGCGCGGCAGGAAGCGCTGCAGGAAGACGATCGGGGGCTCCAGGGCGTAGGCCAGGACCGTGGCCAGCAGGACCAGGACCAGGATGCGCAGGGCGTGGCCCAGGACCTGGCCGGCGGCCCAGAGCAGGACCACCACGCACACGGCGACCAGAGCCTGGTCGCGCAGCCTTTGCCAGTCTACCTTCATCGTCTTGTCTGAGTGTAGCGTTATTTGATAGTCTTGCTGTCACTATGCACAGGTGCACAGGCTGGCTCCTGGCGCTCGTAGCGGCGCTGGCGCTGGCCGCGCCGGCTCCTGCCGCCGCCGCGAACACGCGGGTCTGGCTGCAGCCTGGCGAGCAGCCCGGGTGCGCGCCGGTCAGCGTTTGGGCGCAGGCGGACGCCGGCGGCGAGGGCACCTGGGCGCTGACCCCGCTGGCGGCGCCCGCCGACTCGGGGGCCCACTCCCTGCTCGGCACCTGGAGGTACGCCGGCGGCGGGCCTGCCGTGATCGCGGACCTCGGGCCCCTGCCCGCGGGCCGCTACCGGCTGCAGGTCTTCGGCGCGCTCAGCGCCGACGACGCCGGGCTCAACGTCGTCTGCAGCCGGCCGCCGGCCCCGGCCTACGCGCCGGTGGTCCAGCCGCTGGCGGCGACCGGCGGCTCGGCGCCGGTGGACGCCCAGGGCGACACGGTGCCGCCCGTGCAGCTGGTGGCGCTGCCGGCGTCGGAGCCGGCGGGACCCAGCCCGGTGACGGTCGCCCTGCTAGGCGGCCTCCTGCTCTCGGTCGTCCTGGTCGGTTGGAGCTTCGCCCGCCGCTAGTCGTGGTCTCCGGCCGGCAGGCTGATCTTCACGAGCCGGCCGCCGCCGGCGCAGCCCGGGGTGCCCGGTGGAACGCCGTTGGCCACGCCGTTGGACTGACAGATGGTGCCCGCCGTCACGTAGAGGTTGCCGTCAGCGCCCAGGGCCGGGGTGTACGGCCAGAACAGCGCTGGTGAGCTGAAGCTGTCGGCGAGCTCGGCGCCCTGGCCGGTCTCGACGTTGTACTGGACCACGTTGCCACGAGCGAAATTCGACGGGGGAGGACCCGGAGCGTCCTTTCCGAACATGCTGACCAGGAAGAGATTGCCGCCACTCGCGGTGCAGCCGGTGACGCGGCCGAGCAGGGGCTTGCCGCTGCTGTTCCGCGGTACGACCTGCGTGACGCCGTCCTCACTCAACCGCCACAGGTTGCCGGCCAGCGTTCCCACCCACAGCGCGCCGTCGGCGCTGGCCACACAGGTCGGAACCTCGTCGTGCGGAAACTGGCCCGGGTACAGGTTCGGAAAGTAGTGAGCGATCTCCAGCCGCTTGCCGTTCTTGCTGACGGCGGTCAGCGTGTTGGCGCCCGAGTCGGCGACCAGGAAGCCGTTGGCGGTCGGCAGCACCGCGTTGGGATTGGCGTCGACTTCCTGACCCGGATG
>DASUVY010000037.1:0-18308 GCA_036378695.1 Candidatus Dormiibacterota bacterium | reverse complement strand
GCACCGTAGCCGGCGATCTCGGCCATGATGGGCGCGCCCCGATCGCGGGCGAAGTCGAGGTCCTCGAGCACGAACATGACCCCGCCCTCGCCCATCACGAAGCCGTCTCGCTCGACGTCGAACGGACGGCACGCCCTTTCGGGTTCGTCGTTGCGCTCGCTCGTCGCCTTGATCTGGCAGAACGCGCCCATGGTCAGCGGCGTGATGGTCGCCTCGGATCCGCCGGCGAGCATCGCCGTCGCGTCACCGCGCTTGATGATCTCCATCGCCTCGCCGATGCCGTGGCCGCTCGACGCGCAGGCGCTGACGATGGCGTAGTTGGGCCCGCCCGCCTTGGTGTGCATGGCGACGATGCCGGCCGCCATGTCGGCGATCATCATGGGCACCGTGAAGGGCGAGATGCGGCGCACGCCGCGCTCCATCAGCGCGGTGTGGCTCTTCTCGATCTCCTCCATGCCGCCGATGCCGCTGGAGACGATCACGCCCACGTCGTCGGGGTCCATGTCGCCCGGCTGCAGGCCTGACTCGGCCAGCGCCTGCTTGCTGGCGGCCAGCGCGAACTGGCAGTAGCGCCCGATGTGGCGGGCGGTCTTGCGGTCCATGTAGAGCTCAGGGTCGAAGTCCTTGACCTGGGCCGCGATCTTGGTGCTGTAGGCCGTGGTGTCGAAGTAGGTGATGGGCCCCACGCCCGAGACCCCCTCGACCAGGTTCGACCAGACCGTCTCCCGGTCGTTGCCGATGGGGGTGATGAAACCGAGGCCGGTGACCGCCACGCGGCGGCCGTTGCTAGCTGTCATTGCTCACAAGGTTACGGACCAGATGTCCAATCTTCCTCTGCGGCGCGGCTGAAAAACCGCCGTCGGTTTTGGACGCGGTGTCTAAAGCAGCCGCCGGAGGTCGAGCGCGAGCTGAAGTCGGTGCCGGGTGGCGGGCGTTTCCAGGTCGCTGCCCAGGAGCTCCTTGATCTTGCCCAGCCGGTAGAGGACCGTGTGCCGGTGCAGGTGGAGGTCGGCTGCGGCATCCTTGACCGAGCCCCGCGCCAGGTAGGCCTCCAGGGTGTGGAGCAGGACGTCGCGGCCGCGCTCTTCGGCCAGCAGCGGGCCCAGCACGTGGTCGACGTAGTGCTCGATGGTGAGCGGGTTCTGGGCCAGCACCAGGTAGGGCGCCACCTCGTCGTGGTGCACAGCGAGCTCCTCCGGCCGCACCTTGCGGCCCGCCTCCACGGCCTGCAGCGCCTCCAGGTAGGACCGCGAGACCCCGCGCAGGCCGCCGTGGAAGCTGCCCACCCCGCCCCGCACCCGCGAGCGCCCGGCCGCGCCCAGGCGCACGTCGAGGGCCTCCTGGAGCTGCCCCACGACCTCGGCCGCCTGGCCGGCGGCGGCCGCCGAATCGGCCGGCCAGAGCACGACCAGGGTGGCGGGATCGGTGGCGTGGGCCAGCGCGCGCGCCGGGAGGTCGAGCTGGCCGGTGACCTCGGGTAGGGCATCGGCGCCGCGGTCGACCTTGCAGACCACCGCCACATAGCCGCCCGCGATGGGCAGGTTGAGGGCCAGCGCCTGCTTCTGCAGGGCCAGCTCGGAGTCGAAGGTGTCGCTGATCAGCCCGTGGAAGAGGCGGGTGCGGGCGCGGGTGCCGCGGGCTAGGTGCTGCTCGCGGGCCTGCAGGTAGGTGCGGGTGACCTCGGCCGCCACCTGGTCGAGGGCGCTGAACACGTAGTTGGCGGTGATCACCATCGCCTCCGGCGTGGCCTGGGGGTGGTCCCGCCAGGCCCGCATGATGGCGTCCCAGGCCACGCGCGCCGCGATCCGGTAGGCGGCCAGCACCGGCTCCACCGACTGGCTGCCCCGGGCCTGCAGGATGCCCAGCTGGGCCACCTCGCGCAGCTCCCGCTGGGTGGCCGGGCGGGCTTCCCGGGCGGTGGCCAGGAAGAGGTCGAGCCCGGCGGCGCAGGCGCGGGCGATGGCCTCCCGGCGGGGCGGCCGGCCCGTCGAGTCGTCCCAGCGCACCAGGGTGACCACGGCCCGGGCCATGTGCCGGGCCAGGCCCGCCCGCCGGCGCTCGAGGTCGTCGAGCATGGCCGCCGGCATGAGCGGCCGGCCGCCTTCCGCTTTGGACTCGGTGGCCAAATCGGCCATGCAATTCACTCTAATCCGCGGCGGAGTTATGGTCTGCGTTGTATGCCGACCGAGAGCGAAACCTTCGGCGCCGCCCAGGTCGAGGATTTCCTGGACGAGCTGCTGCTGGTCGAGCGCGACGCCCTGGTCGCCCGCCTGGAGGCCGCCGGCCGCCGCCTCGCGGAGCTCGCCGGGCGGATCCCGGAGTCGGCCGCCGCCGACGGCTCGGGCTGGGGCGCCAAGCAGGTGCTGGCGCACATCGCCGCACTCTCCAAGCTGTACGGGATGATGACCTACCGGATCGGGAAAGGGGCCATGACCGAGTTTGAGCTGCTGCCCATGGTCCACCAGCGCGACGCTGCCGGCGAGGCCCTGGCCCAGATGCCGGTGCCGGACCTGGTGGCCATGATCCAGGCCGACCACGCTCGGACGATCGCCTACGTGCGGGAGGCCTCGGCGGCCGACCTGCGCCGGCGCTGCGCGCTGGACGTGGGCGCGGGCATGACCGCCGGCGAGGTCCTCCGGCTGCCACTGGTAGCCCACGTCGAGCAGCACCTCGGCCAGCTGGAGGCGGCGCTAGGCTAGCAGTCTTTACAAGCGGTCCGATGTCACCGATACTGACATCGGAGATATCACTTGTTGAGCCGGGTGGCCACCGCCGGGGGCCTGCTGCTGCTGATCCTCTTCTTCGGGGACCTGGCCCTGGGCAACTACGACCAGCAGCACCGCAACGCCGTCTTCCAGCAGCAGATGGCGGCCAACCCCGCGCCGGCCGTCCCGCAGCCCGACAAGATCCAGCCCTGGCCCGTCAACGGCGTCGACTTCGCGATCCGGGTCCCCAAGCTGGACTACTTCGCCGCCGTCGGTGAGGGCACCGATGCCGCGGCCCTCAACGCCGGACCGGGCCACTACGTGGATACCGCCTGGCCCGGCCAGCCCGATGACGTGGGCGTGGCCGCGCACAACGTGTACTGGATCGCCTTCGACCGCCTGCAGCCCGGGGACCAGGTCCGGCTGGAGACGCGCTGGGGCACCTACACCTACCGGATCACAACCCGCCGCGTGGTCAACGCCGACGACCGCAGCATCCTCGTGCACACCCTGGGGCCCCGCCTCACGCTGACCACCTGCTGGCCGCTCTGGGCCGGCCAGTTCGCCACCCAGCGCCTGGTCTTCCTGGCCGACCAGGTCGACCCCGCGCCGGCTCGGATCCCGCCCGGCCAGGACCAAGCCGGCTAGCGGCGGCCACCTCCCGGCGCCGCTAGGCTGAGCAGCCTATGACGGCGGCGGTGGAGCTGATCGGGGCGCACAAGAGCTACGGCACGGTCGAGGCCCTGCGCGGCGTGGACATCGCGATCCAGCCCGGTGAGGTGGTGGCCATGCTGGGTCCCAACGGCGCCGGCAAGACGACCTCGATCAGCCTGATGCTCGGCCTGCGCAAGCCGACCCGCGGCCAGGCGCGGCTATTCGGGATCGACCCCGGCGACCGCCGCGCGCGCAGCCGGACCGGGGTCATGCTGCAGGAGTCCGGGGTGCCCAGCTCGCTGACCGTGCGCGAGGTGATCGACCTCTTCCGCGCCTACTACCCGCAGCCGGCCCCGACCGCTGAGGCACTGCGCCGGTCCGGGCTCGAGGAGCAGGCCGGCATGCAGACCGGGAAGCTCTCCGGCGGGCAGCGCCAGCGCCTCTACTACGCGCTCGCGATCTGCGGCGATCCGGAGCTGCTCTTCCTGGACGAGCCCACGGTCGGCATGGACGTGGAGTCCCGGCGCGCCTTCCTGGCCAGCATCAAGGAGTTCGCGGCCACAGCCAAGACCGTCGTTCTCACCACCCACTACCTGGAAGAGGCGGACGAGCTCGCTCAGCGGGTGGTGGTGATCGACCACGGCGTGGTGATCGCGGATGCCTCGCCGCGCGAGATCAAGTCGCGGGTGGCGGGCAAGCGGGTCAGCTTCACCACCGAGCAGCCGCTGTCGCCGGAGGCCCTGGCCGGGCTACCGCACAGCCGCATCGAGATCGATGGTCTGCGGGTCCGGCTGCTCAGCAATGAGCCGGAAGCGGTGCTGGGCGCGCTCTTCCGCCGGGGCGTCCACCTGCACGACCTGGAGGTGGTCGGCGCCGACCTCGAGGAAGCCTTCCTGACCCTCACCAGCCGCGCCGCGGCCTCCGAGGAGGTGCCCGTCTCATGAGCGTCGCCGTCGCCCCGGCCCTGCCCATGCTGGTGGCGCAGACGCGCGCCCAGCTCCTCAACTACATCCGCATCCCCGCCTTCAGCCTCACCAGCCTGGCGCTGCCCCTGGTCTTCTACACCTTCTTCGGCCTGCCCAACGCTGGCAAGCACTTCCCCGACGGCACCAGCGTCGGGCTCTACCTCATGTGCTCCTTCGGGGCCTACGCGGTGTCCAGCGTGATGGTCTTCAGCTTCGGGATCGGGGTCGCCAACCAGCGCGGGCTCAAGCTCGACCTCCTGCAGCGGGCCACCCCGCTGCCGCCCGCGGTCGCGATCCTGGCGCAGGTCATCATGGCCGCCCTCTTCGCGGTGGTCGCGCTGGTCGTCCTGATGCTCTACGTGGTCGTGGTGGGCGGGGTGCGCTTCCCGGTCCAGACCGGCCTCGAGATCATCGGCCTGCTGCTGGTCGGGGCCTTGCCGCTGATCGGGATGGGGATGGCGATCGGCTACGCGTCCGGACCCAACGCCGCGCCCGCGATAGCGAACCTGATCTACCTGCCGATGGCCTTCGCCTCGGGCATGTTCGTGCCGGTGGGCGACCTGCCCGACTTCATTCAGAAGATCGCGAAGTACTTGCCGACCTACCACTACGCGCAGCTGGCCTACACGCCGGTGCACCACGCCGACGAGGCGCTGCAGTGGGCGCTGCTCTGGTCGGCGGTCTGGACCGTGATCCTGTTCGCGGCGGCGATCCGCGCCTACCGGCGGGACGCGCTGCGCAAGTTCAGCTAGGCCAGCGGTCCCAATACACCAGCTCGTCGAGTGGCTTTCGAGGCGCCTCGCCCCAGCGGCCGAGCGGGTAGCCGACCGGGATGATGGCGAAGGTCTGCACATCCGCCGGGATGCCCAGGATCTCCTTGATCACGTCCTCCTTGACCCGGTGGATGGTCGTCAAAGTGGTGCCCAGGCCGAGGGCGCGAGCGGCCAGCATCAGGTTCTGGACGCCCGGGAACACGGACGCGGGTGAGGTCCGAGCATCGGCGCAGGGGATCACCAGCACCGGGGCTTCGCCCATGTGGTCGGCCAGGTGGTACGAGGAGCGGGAGAGAGCGGAGTCGGGGTCGTCGAAGGAGTCGATGGCGGGCCGCGCGACCTCGCGGTAGACCTCGCCCACCCGGCGCCTGAGCTCGGGATCGCGCACCACCAGCCAGCGCACCGGCTGGCGGTTGCCGCCCGTGGCCGCTTTGGTGGCAGCGATCAGGATCTTCCGGAGGTCGGCCTCGGCGACCGACCGGTCGGGATCCAGGCGGCGCATGGCCCGCGTGGTGTGGATCGCATCGAAGACGTCCACCGCTACCCGTTCGCGAACAGCGCCGGCGGCAGGTCGGCGGCGAAGGCCTCCCGGTAGCGCGCGCCGAAGTCCTCCCGAGTGAAGGAGTGCTCGATCGTCCCCGTGTGCTCGACGCAGCAGGTGGCCACCAGCGCGGCCACCCGGCCGGCCTCCTCCAGGGTGAGCCCGCGCAGCAGCCCGGCCACCAAGCCCGAGCGGTAGGCGTCGCCGGCGCCGGTCGGATCGACCAGCGCCACCGGCGGCGCGGCGGGTATCTCGTACGTGCCCTGCCGGGTGTGGACGCGGGAGCCGTCCTTGCCCAGCGTCACCACCACCATCTCCGCCAGCTCCTGCAGGCCGGCCAGGTCCTTGCCGGTGCGCTCCTGGATGAGCTCCAGCTCGTAGTCGTTGCCGATCAGGATCCAGGCGCCACCCGCTCCCTCGAGCAGCGTCTCCGCCGAAGAATGCGGGAGCTGGTGGGCCGGGTCGTAGACCCAGCGCAGGCGGCGCTCGCGGCACTCCTTGACCAGCCGGGCCATGGCGTCCGGGGCGTTGGGCCCGATGATCACGGCTTCGGGGTCGGCCACCGTGTCGCCCAGGCCGAGCAGGGCGGCCTTGGTCATGGCGCCGCCGTAGTAGCCGGTCAGCTGGTTGTCGTCGAGGTCGGTGGTGGTGAAGCCGGTGGCCGTGTGCTCGTTGGGGAGGATGCGCAGCCCGCGCACGTCGATGCCGCGGGCCGAGAGCCAGTCGCGGTACTCCTGGCCGTCCTCGCCGGCGGTCGCCAGGATCGCGCTCGGATAGCCGAGCAGCCAGAGGTTGTAGGCGTAGTTGCCGGCGACCCCGCCCCGCCGCTTCTCGAAGGTGTCGACCAGGAAGCTGAGATTGAGGATGTGCTTCTTGTCGGGAAGGATGTGGTCGGCGAAGCGGCCCTTGAAGGTGAGGATGTAGTCGAAGGCGACCGAGCCGGTCGCAACCACCGCCATGCGATGGGACTCTAAAAGAAACGCGTGGCATGTCAGGCCGGGCCCCGACCGGCCGTCACAAAGCGAGGCCTGCCGCTCAGGACGTCCCAAGGCGCGATAGCGACAGGAGGGAGGGCCCGCGGGGGGAACCTGGGTTCCCTCCGCGATAAAGCGCGTGGCGCGTCAGGCCGGGCCCCGACAAGGCCGGCACAAAGCGAGGCCTGCCGCTCAGGACGTCCCAGGGCGCGATAGCGTCAGGAGGGAGGGCCCGCGGGGGGAACCTGGGTTCCCTCCGCGATAAAACGAAAAGAGGCGTCCCGACGGGGACGCCCCTACACGGAGGTGTTAGTCGAGTTAGGCCGCGGTCTTGCGGCGACGGCTCCGGGTGCTGGTGCGGGTGCGGCGCCGCGATGGCGAGGCCGTCCGCGTGGTCGAGCCGTTGCGCGCCGGCGGCTGGCTGGCGTCCTCCAGCTTGCTCAAGCGGCGCCGGGTGCCGCCGACCCCGCGGTGGAACAGGCTGAGGCCGACGTACAGCACGTCGCCCACGATGTCCAGCCGGCGAGCGCGGTTCTTGGTGGCGCGCAGGCTGCGGATGGCGACGCGCTCGGCCAGGTTGCCGCTGACCACGTCCTCGACGGCATCCTCGACCTCGTGCCGGGTGCGCGTGACCTGGCGCTTGATCTGCGTGTTGACGGGATCACCCTTGCGCTCCAGCCGGCGCGCGGTCCGGCGGACGCTGGTGATGGGGTGGGTGGCCTTGTCGACCACGTCGACGATGGCGCCGGTGGCCACGTCGGCGACGGTCTCCTGGGCCTCGGCGACCCCCTCCTGGATCTCCTGGATGTCGATGCTCATGAGCCCATTTTAACGCATTGCGTCAGGGCGTGTCAGACGTTCGATGAGGCGCTCGGCGAACTCGCCGAAGACGTCGTAGTGGGCTACCGTACGCCGCCGTTCGGGCTGGATCCACTCCGGCCGCAGGCCGTGCCGGCGGCCCCACTCGGCCAGCAGCTCGCGGCGGCCGATCACGTGCAGGAAAGGCTTCTGCATGGGAAAGCCGCGGCGGTGCCAGGTGCCGTGGTAGTGGTCGAAGTTGCGGTGGACGGCGATCCCCCCCGCTTCCGCGAAGGCGATGGCCTCCCGGATCTGGCGGCGCTCGAAGTAGCGCTCCTCGAGGCGGCTCACCGGGCCGAGGGGCAGACCGGCCGGTAAGCGCACAGCTGGCAGGGCCGCTCGGCATGCTCGGGCCCCAGCGCGAAGTCGGCGGCCGCGATCTTGCGGGCGATCTCCTCGACCAGCGCCCTCACGCCGTGGTCGGGCGGCACCTCGATGGCCTCGCCCCGGCGCAGGTCGAAGAGGACCAGGCGCGGGTCGGGCGTGGGCCCTCCCGGCAGCAGGCCCTCGGCCGCGGCCAGGCCATAGAGGCGGAGCTGCGTCGTGTAGGCCGCCAGCAGGGCCGCGTCGAGGCGGGCGTTGGTCTTGAAGTCGACGAGCGTGAGCCGGCCCTCGTAGGTGCAGACGCGGTCGACCAGGCCGCGCACCCGCGTCCCCGCGAGGCGCAGGTTGAACTCGACCTCGGCGCCCAGGGTGGGGGCGGCGGCCAGGGGATGGGCCGCATAGCGGGCCAGCAGGTCGCGGCCCGCCTCGGGGCCGGTGTAGAGGGCGAGCAGGTCGCGGCCGCGGCCCAGGTGCCAGGCGGCCAGGGCTTCGTGAACGGACCGGCCGAGTTCGGTGGAGCCCATGGCCGCCAGCGCTTTGGGCAGCAACTCGTCGGGGGGCGCGGGGACCCGCCAGACCGAGCGGTAGCGGTAGCGCACTGGGCAGAGCTCGTACTGGTGGAGGTCGGAGAAGCTGAGGTGGACCGCGACCCCCGCCGCCGGCTTTGCCGGCACCTCCCCGCGGAGCGGGGAGGAGTTGCTCCTCAAACGCTCCAGGCGGGCTATCACCGCCTCGACGGCGGCGCGGTCGGCGCCCGCGGTGGGGTGGGCGCCGTTGGCGACGGGGAGCGGGAGCTGCTCCGACTGCACGATCTCGGCGGCCTCCGGGTGCAGCAGGGCCCAACGGGCGATCTCGCCGAAGAAGTCGTCGGCCTCCGGCTCCAGGGCTTCGGGAGACTCCTCCTGCCGGCTGGCCGAGACGTGGACGCGGTCGCGCGCGCGGGTCAGCGCCACGTAGACCATGCGGCGGCGCTCCTCGCGGGCCACGGCGATGCCGGCGGCGCCGGGCAGCACCGCCCGGTAGTGCGGGTGGCGGTCGTTGTGCCACCACTTCATGACGAAGCCGAAGCCGTCGGGGTCGAAGAAGAGGCGCTCGGTGTCGCGCACCCGCGGCGGCCGCAGGTTGACCAGGAAGACGACCGGGAACTCCAGGCCCTTGGCGCCGTGGATGGTGCTCAGGCGCACCGCGTCGGCGGCCTCCATCTCGGCCTCGGAGACCGGCAGGTCGGCCTCCATGATCCGGTCCAGGTGGGCTACGAAATCGGGCAGCCCGGCCAGCGGGCGGTCACGCTCGAAGCGGTTGGCCATCCGGAAGACCTTGCGCAGGTTGAGGAGCGCCCGCGGGCCTTCGCGGGCGGCGCGCAGCTGGCAGTGCCGGAGGTAGCCGGTCGCCTCCAGCATCTGGTTGAGAACGTCGGCCACCGTGAGCGCGTCGCGGCGTTCGGCCAGCGCTTCGGTGGCGGCCAGCACCTCGACCGCGCGTGCCGCCATCTCTTCACGAAGCTCAGGAAATCCTGAGCTTTGGGCCTCGTCGAAGCAGTCGCGCAGGCGCCGGCCGCGCTGCCCGAAGCGGCGGGCGGCCAGCCGGTAGAGGCCGTCATCGCCGACCCGCACGACCGGTCCCTGCAGCACACGCACCAGGGCCGCGTCGTCCATGGGGTCGGCGACCAGGCGCAGCAGCGCCAGCACGTCCTTGATCTCCTCGCGGTCGAAGAAGCCCGAGCCGGCGGAGGTGAGGTAGGGGATGCCCTGGCGGCGCAGCTCCTCTTCGAACTCGCGGGGGAGGCGCTTGATGGAGTGCGCCAGGATCGCGATGTCGGCGTAGGCCACGCCGGACTGGCGGAGGCGCTGGATCTCGCCGGCCACCATGCGCGCCTCGGCCGCCGGGTCGGGGGCCATGGCCACGGTGACCGGCCGGCCCTCGCCGGGACCGCGCTCGGCCACCAGCGGCGGCTCGTCCGAGAACTGCTCGTCGACCCGGATGAAGGCGGTGGCCAGGTCGAGAATGGGCTGGACCGAGCGCCGGTTGTGCGTCAGCGGCAGGCGCTGGCCCGGGAAGCGGCTGCGGATGTTCTCCACGTCGGCGTCTCGCCAGCCGTAGATCGACTGCTTGGCGTCGCCCACCACCGCCACGTTGGCGAAGCCGTCGGCGGCCAGCAGCCGGACCAGCTCGAGCTGGATGCGGTTGGTGTCCTGGAACTCGTCGACCAGCACCGACCGAAAGGTGGCGCGGCAGAGCGCCTGGAACTCCGGCACCCGGCGCAGGGCCTCGGTCACGGTCAGCACCAGGTCGTCGAAGTCGAGCCGGTGCTCGGCCTCCAGCCAGTCCTGGTAGGCCGCGTAGACGGAGTGCAGGACGCGAATCGCCTCCAGCTCGGCGCGGGCGGCCGGCAGCGTGGTGTCCGACCAGTAGCCGGTGTGCCGCTCCAGCGCCCGCTCCCAAAAGGCGATCGGGGTGATGCCGCGGCCCTTGAGCTTGAGCGCAAAGTCGACGCCGTCGCGGACCAGGTCAGCCACCTCGTCGGGCCGCAGGGCGGAGAAGGAGTCGGGGTCGAGGTCGCCGGCTTCGCCGCTGCGCAGGCGCGCCGCCAGACGCCCGGCCAGCAGCTTCTGGTCGAGCTCGTCCAGGACGCGGATCTCGCGCGGCATCCCGACCAGGTAGGCGTTCTCGCGCAGGAGCCGCGCGCAGACGCCGTGGAAGGTGCCGATCCAGGCCGCGTCCAGGGTGGCCGCCTCCCGGCGGCGGCCGCGGGCGGTGAGCTCCTCGGCCACGCGCTCGCGCAGCTCGGCGGCTGCGGCGTCGGTGAAGGTGACGGCCAGGATCTGGGTGGCCGGGATGCGCTGGGCTTCGACCAGCCAGCAGAAGCGCTCGACCATCGTGAAGGTCTTGCCGGTGCCGGGGCCGGCGGCGATCAGGTAGGCGCCGGCGGGGCCGGCGTGGGCGGCGGCGGCCTGCTCGGGGGCGGGGCTGGGCCGGCCGGCCACGGCGATCACTCGACCGGGGCTCCCACCCGGGGGCAGATGGTGGCATGGGGGCAGCCGAAGTAGCTGAGGCAGGTGCCCACCACGTCGCGGGGCGTGGGCCGGAAGTCACCCTCCCGGATGCGCCGGATCGCGCCCAGCACCACCTCGCGGCCGCGTGCCAGGTCGTCTGGGCCGAGGGGCTTCTGGACCCAGTCGCGCACGCCCGGCGCCGGTTCGCCGACCGCGAAGAGCACCTGGCGCATGGAGTTGTAGACCCAGTCCTTCGGGTACCAGAGCGAGAGCCAGCGGGGGTCGAGCTGGATGCGCTCGCCGTCCGGGCCCACACCCTCGCGGCAGGCCAGGTAGTAGAGCGCGAGCTGGACGTCGTGCAGCTCGGGTCCGAAGTAGGCGTCGTAGCTGCGGTCGGCGCCGCGTCCGCGACCGGTCTTGTAGTCGACCACCTCGCAGGTGCCCTCGCCGGTGTCGTTGATGCGGTCGATCTTGCCGTGGATCTCGGCGCCCTCAAGCTGGAGGGTGAACTTGAGCTCGGTGGCCCGCGTGCCCAGGCGCCGGATGGGCTGGGCGGAGGTGGCGAAGCGCACGTAGTTCTCGAGAATGCGGCGCACCTCCTGCTCCTCGGCCTTGCGCTCGAGGACCCCGTCGACCCCGGCCAGGTACTCCTCGAGGCGCTCCTGGAGCGCGGTCTCCAGCCAGTGCCGCTGGGCCTCGACCGGCAGCGGCCGCCACTCGGCCTCGCGCCGGTGGAACTCCTCCAGGACCTCGTGCAGGAAGCTGCCGCGCTCCATCTCCACGGTGCGCGGCGTGGCCGCCAGGCCGGGGTGGTGGTTGTACCAGTAGAGGCGCGGGCACTTGAGGTAGTCGTTGAGGGTGGTGGCGCTGAAGTGGCTGGGATTGACCTCGGATGGCGCCAGCAGCTGGGGCTGGAAGGGCTGGCCGGAATCGGGGGAGCAGACGAAGGCCAGGTCGACGCCCAGCGAGGCCAGGCGGGGCCGGTCGGCCGGCGTGAGGGCTTCCCGGTGCAGCGCCAGCAGGGCCTCGACCTCCTGCTCGGTGAGCGCGGCTTCGGGCGCCGCCAGGCCTGCGGCCCGGGTGTCGGCCCGCGCCTCGGCGGCGGGGTCGGCCAGCTCCAGGAAGGGCGAGGGACCGGCCGGGTCGTCGTACTCGGCGGCGTAGGTCAGATAGAGGCGCTCGCGCGCGCGCGTCATGCCCACATAGGCCAGGCGCGCCTCCTCGGCCAATTGCTCGGACTCGTCGCGCGGCCAGGAGGGCTGGAACCCGTTGAGGCTGGCCTCCAGCCAGCGCTGGTCGGCGGCGTCGAGCAAGGGATGGGGGCGGGCGGCCAGGGGGAAGACGCCGTGCGCGAAGCCGGCCAGGAAGACGATCGGGAACTCGAGGCCCTTGGACTGGTGGACGGTGAGCACCTGCACGGCCTCTCGGGTGGCGGGCGCCGCCTCGGCGTCGTCGACGGCCCGCGCCACCAGCGCTTCCAGGCGGACGCCGAGCTCGGCCAGTGTGGGCTTGGCGCCGGTCAAGCGCTCGCTGACCTCCTCCAGCTCGGCCAGCCCCTGCACCGTGGCGCGCACCTCGGCCAGCGCCTCGCCCTGCTCCAGCAGCCGCCGCAGCATGCCGGTCTCGATCAGGACCGCGTATGCCAGGGCCGCCAGCGGGAGCTCGCTGGCCCGGCGGCGCAGGCGGTCGAAGGCGGCCAGCGCGGCGCGCAGGCTTTCCAGCTCGGCCTCGGTGAGGTACTGGAAGTAATCGGGCGTGCGCCGTGTCTCGGGGTCTTCCTCCAGCAGGTACAGCAGGCGGCGCACGACCTTGGCAAAGGGGCGGCCCTCCTCCAGGGCGTGCCGGCGCAGGCGGCCGACGGTTCTCTGCTGGACGCCCACCAGGCCCGAGGAGAGCAGGCGCTCGAGGGCGTCGGGCGCGTCGGGCTCGGCCAGCGCGCGCAGGTAGGTGAGCAGGAAGCGCACGGCCTGGTTGCGAGCGAGGGCGCCCAGGCCCCGCACCTCGTAGGGCACGTCGAGGGCGCGCAGCGCTTCCTCGAAGGGCGCCGAGAGCGAGGCGGTGCTGCGCAGCAGGATGGCGAAGTCGGAGGGGCGCCGGCCCTCCTCCACGATCAGGCGCCGGATCTCGCGGGCGGCGAAGAAAGCCTCGTCGACGGCGTTGCCCTCGCGCCCGACCACGATGGCCGGGCCCGGCGGCCGTACGGCCTTGAGGCTGCGCGGCGGGCGCTGGGGCTGGGTCGACAGCAGCAGGCGCTCGGCCGCCTCCAGGATGGCGGGCGGGCAGCGGTGGGAGACGTCGAGCTCCAGGGTGGCCGGCCAGTAGACCGACTCCAGCTCTCCGGTGAGCAGCCGGGGCACGGTGCCCCGGAAGCCGTAGATCGACTGGTCGGGATCCCCGAAGACCACCAGCCGCGGCCGCGTCGCGGGCGGGGCCAGCAGGCGCAGCAGACGGAACTGGGCCGGGTCGACGTCCTGGAACTCGTCGACCAGCACGTAGTCGAAGCCGACCGCCTCGGGCTGCAGGCTCAGCAGGTCGACTGCGCCCGCCACCAGGTCGCGGAAGTCGACCAGGCCGGCGCGTTCCAGCCGGGCCTGGTAGTCGGAGTAGACCGCGGCCAGCGCCCGCATGCGCGGGCTGCCGGCGGTCTCCGCGCGCAGGGCGAAGGTGGCCGGGTACTCGAGGTTCTGCTTGAGCAGCGCCACGAAGGCCAGCACGTCCTGGGCGAAGGCGTCGCTCCGGCGCAGGCGCTCGGCGCCGAAGGGGCCCAGGCGCGCCGGGTCGATCTCGTCCAGGGTGCGGCGCATGGCCGCCCACTCCTGGAAGCCGCTGACCAGGAGGCGGTCGGGATCGGGCCGGTGCTCGCGCAGGAGGCGCCAGCAGAAGCTGTGGAAGGTGGAGATCCAGGCCCGGTCGTAGGAGTCGCTGAGCTCGGCGTCGACGCGGCGCGCGATCTCGGCCGCGGCGGCGGTCGAGAAGGTGAGAACGAGGATGCGGGAGCGGGGCGCACCGTCGCGGACGAGGGCGGCGTAGAGCTCGACGAGGGCGCGCGTCTTGCCTGCGCCGGGGCCCGCGAGAACCCGCAGCGGGCCGGCGACTGAGGCGGGGGAGACCTGCAAGCGGACCCGATTATGGCCGGGCGGCAAGGGGTAGTTGAACCTCTCTTTACAGGGCCGCTAGGCCGCCCTGAGCTGGGGCGGGGGCCGCACCATCATGAGCTCGCCGGTCTCCACTCTCGCCAGGCGCCAACGGCCGACGTCGACGACCACCGACCTGGGGTCGAGCACCAGCCGGCGCACGCCGCAGTCGCAGAGCAGGCGCTCGACGGTGGGTTGGGGCAGCAAGGGCGCGCCCTGGATCTCACCCGCCCCGGCGCCCTTGGCCGCCAGCAGCGTCTCCAGGCTCACGGTGACGTTGACGTTGCTGGTCTGGCGCCCGGCCAGGTGCTCGGCCACCGCGTCGTGCAGGCGCTGCGGAAAGGTCCGGGCATCGCCGCGATCCCGGCGCCGCGCGTGCGGCGCCAACGCCGCCCGCAATGCGCTGCCGGTGACCGGCTCCAGACGACCCCAGATCGTGAACATGCCGTCCCGCCGGCGCCGGATCATCAGCTCGCGCTTCTCGTGCAGGTCCTCGGCCTCGGCGGCCACGCCTTCGGCGTCCATCTGGTGCCGGTAGCTCTCGTAGGTGTAGTGGAAGCGGCCGACCGTCTGCTCGCGCGCCCTGAGCAAGAGCTTGGCCTCGTCCACAGGCCGGTCCTTCAGCGCTTCGGCCGTGCGCGCCAGCGCGACGAGATGGGCGAAGCCGATCTCACCCTTCCCCACTGCCGCCACCGCCAGGGGCAGGCGCTCCACCTGGCGACCGACCGCGATCCGGTCGCGGACCGCGCACTCGCCCATACCGAAGGTCACCCGCAGCCAGTCGACAGGATTGAAGAAGCCGTACTTCTGGTGCTCGCCGCTGGCCGCGACTTCAGCCGCCAGGCGAGACCACTCGAGCTCCTCCAGGTCAATGCTCCGCCGCCGCCGGCCCAGCTCCTCGAGCTTGGGCGTCAGCGGGTACAGATCCGGCGGGCTTGACAGCTCCGAATGCATGTTCGTAGTATAGCAGGTTGATCGAACAGGCGTTCGTGAGGGCGCATTGGTATCCTGCCGTTAACGAGCCGGCAGGCGTATTTGGGGGGGTCGATGAAGAAACGGGAAGAGCTCGAAAAGCGCGCCAGCGCGCACGCCGTCGATCCTGACCGGCTGCTCGACGGCGAGGACCCGAGCACCCGCTACGTCGAAGACACCGCCCACTGGATTGCCGTGTACTCCGAGCTCCTTCTCTTCAAGGAGCGGCTGGTCGACACCGCCGCCGAGGCTCTCCGCACCATGTCGGAGATCCATGCCCGGGACGAGGTCAGCTCGACCGACCTCATCGTGCTGACCGCCGAGCGCGACCGCCTGCGGCGCCGACTTGACTACTGGAAGGAGCGCCAGCGCGAGCTCAGCCGACGCCGCAAGGGCTGAGCTAGTCGCTTTCGGCCGCCGGCTCTCGGCCGGCGGCTACGTGGTCGGCGCGGACGGCAACCTCTCGCTGCGCGACGGCGAGGGCATGCTGATCACGCCCACCCGGGTGCCCTACGAGGCGATCGAGCCCGAGCAGATCGCTGCGGTCGCCGCCGACGGGACCTGGACCGGCCCGCTGCCGCCCTCCTCGGAGCACGCGGTGCACAGCGCCATCTACGAGGCCCGCGCCGACGTGGGCGCCATCGTGCACGCCCACCCTGTCTACGCCTGCGTGCTGACGGTGGCCGGTCGCCCGCTGCCGCCCGTGCTGGACGAGGTGGCGCCGGTGCTGGGCGGCGCGGTCGAGGTGGCGGAGCACGCGCCCTCGGGCGATCCCGCCCTCGGCCTCGCGGCCGTGGGTGCCCTGGGCGACCGCTACGGCGTGCTGCTGGCCCGCCACGGCTCGGTCACGGTCGGGCGCGACCTGGAGGAGGCCTTCTACCGCCTGGAAGTCCTGGAGCGCGCCGCCCAGGTCTACGTGCTGGCCGGTTTGTTTGGTCGCTTGACCTCGAGCACGTAGGGGCGGCGCCCGACCAGGTCGACCAAGTCGTCGAAGAGCGCGACCGCCTCCGAGGGGTCCTCGGGCGCCGGGCGTACCCGGACGTAGGCGCTCTCGCCGCCCGCCATTACGAAAGTGGGCGTGCCGAAGATCCAGTGGCGGGTCACGGCCTCCTGATGGTCGGCGGCCAGCATTTGCAGCGTGGCGGGATCCTTGCGGTCCCGCTCGAAGCGCCCGAGGTCGAGCCCGGCCACGGTGGCGGCGGCGTTCAGCGCCTCAGGGTCGTCGATCGGCCGGCCGACCTCGTGGCGCTGGCGCAGCAGCTCCATATGGAAGGGCTCGAAGCGATCCTGGCGGCGGGCAGCCTCGGCGGCCATGAAGCTGGCGCGGCCGCGGAAGTCGCCCTCGCCGTCCCGGTCGCCCCAGATCGTCCAGCCCTCCACCTTGGAGTTGACCTGGGACAAGGAGAAGTAGCGCCAGCGCACCTGGAAGTCGCGACTCCCCGTCTCTTTGACCCGCTGCAGCAACACGGCTGCCTGGTAGACGTACGGTCAGCGGTAGTCGTAGAAGACTTCGAACTCCATGGTCCAGTTGACGAGTGTGCCCGAGAGCTGGGCCTGGATGCGCGGCGACCTCCTGGTTCGCCTCGGTCCCTTCGCGCTGGTGGTGCTGGCCGCCTGGCTGCTCTGGCGTCCGCGCTGGCTCGGCTTCGCCGCCGGCAACCTGGGTGCGCAGCTGCTCTTCGGCGGCGTGGGCGCCGTCGTGCTGTTCTTTGCCGCCGCCGCCGTCCAGATGCCGCTGAGCCGGCGGCGCGGCGCCCTGCGCGTGCCCGCCGACAGGGCTGACGCCGGCGCGCAGGCCGGCTACTACGTGCTCAACGGGCCGCTGGAGGAGGCCTTCTTCCGCGGCCTCGTGCAGGGCGGCCTGGGGGCGGTCCTGAGCCCACCCGTTGGTTTTGTGGTGGCCACCGCGGCCTACGTCCTTTACCACCGCCTGGGTGGGTGGCGCTGGCTGGATGTGCTGGCCACGCTGGGCGCGGGCGTGCCGCTCGGTCTCGGGTTCTGGCTGCTGCCGGGGCCACCCTCGCTGCTGGGCGTGGCCATCGCCCACATCGGTGGCACCTGCGGCTTCCTGGGCCCCGGACCGTACCTGCTGCGCCGGCTGGGACTGCTGGCTTGAGGCGCGTCCTGGTCCTGGCCGGACTCGGCGTGCTGCTGGCCGCCTACGACTCCTCGATCCTGGTGCTGGCCCTGCCGGGCATCGCCGCCGAGTTCCACGCCCAGGTGCCCGCTCTGTCCGAACTGGGCTCGGTGCTCGCCCTCGGCGCTCTAGGGGCCCTGCCACTGGCGGCGCTGGCCGACGTGGCCGGCCGGCGGCGGGTGCTGGCGGCCGCGGTGCTCGGCTTCTCCGTGATCGACCTGGCGAGCGCGCTGGCGCCCTCCCTGGCGTGGCTGGCCGGCGCCCGCCTGGTCGGCGTCTGCTTCGAGACCGTGACCGCCGGGGTGGCCACGGCCCTGGTGGTGGAGGTGACCCCGGCGCGCCACCGCGCGCTGGCGGTCAGCGGCCTGACCCTGGCCGCGGGCCTCGGCATCGGCCTCACGACCCTCGCCTACCCGGCGGTCGCGCCCCACTGGCGCGTCCTTTACTGGGCCGGCGCCGCTGGCGCGCTGGCCGCACCGCTGCTCTGGCTGGCGCTCCCCGAGCCGGCGGTCTGGGCGCGAGCCGCCCACGCCTCGCGCGCGGTGCTGAGGGCGATGACCGAGCCTCCCTTCCGCGGCCGGCTGACGCTGCTGATCATCTACAGCGCGCTGGCCGCCGTCTTCTACGAGCCCGCCGGGCTCTTCGTGGTCCTCTTCGGCAGCCGGTTGGTACACCTGAGCCCGGCCCAGCTGAGCGAGGTCGTGGTGGCCGCGGGCCTGGTGGGCGCGGTGTCGTTTGCCGCCGGCGGCTGGCTGGCCGACCGCTACGGGCGGCGCGGCGTCGGCGTTGCCCTCTCGGCGCTGACCGCGGTGGTGGCCGGGCTGACCTTCGCCTCCGCCGCGGCGCTCGTCTACTGGACCGGCAACATCGCCTGGAGCGCGCTGGCCAGCGCGGCGGCGCCGGTCACCGGGGCCTGGTTTGCGGAGCTCTTCCCAACCCGCGCCCGCGCCACCTCGGAAGCGGTGGTGGCGGTCAGCACGGCCCTGGGCGCGATCGCGGGGCTGCAGCTGGTGGCGGCCCTCGACCCCCGAATGGGGCTCGGCCCCGCCGTCGCGCTGGCCGCGGTGGTCGCGCTGGGCGGGGCCGGTCTGCTCCTGTGGTTGCCGGAAACGAAGGGTCTGCCGCTGCCCGACTAGGTGTAGTTCCCACTGACGTTGCTGACGGCGGCGAGCGGTGAGCAGCCGCCGAGCGCGGTGTGCGGTCGCCTCGAGTTGTAGAAGTACACCCATCGTGGCAAGGCGGCAAGACGGGCCGAGTTCGACCTGAAGAGCCGGGCGT
>DASUVY010000036.1:0-13896 GCA_036378695.1 Candidatus Dormiibacterota bacterium | reverse complement strand
CGTCCCTGACCTGCGCAAGCTGGGCGTGGTCGCCGTGATCATGGTGGTGCTGCTGGTGGTGGCCGCCCGCCTGATGCCGCTGCTCCTGCACTGACGCTCGCGAGCGCCACCACCGCCCTGCTCGGCGCGGGCGTGGTGCTGGCGCTCGGTCTCGCGCTCTACTCGCTCCGCGAGCAGCGCCGGCTGGCGCGTCGCTTGGGCCGCCGCGCGCCGGTCGAGGTGGGACCGGTGCCCGCGTCGGCTCTGCAGCACGTCGGAGTGGTGCGCTTCAACCCCTACCACGACACCGGCGGCGATTACTCCTTCGCGGTGGCGCTGCTGGACGCCCAGGGCGCGGGCGTCTTGATCACCGGGCTCTATCACCGCGAGCGCTGCCGCGTGTACGCCAAGCCTGTGCGGGCATGGGATTCGAGCTACCAGCTCACCGACGAGGAGCGGGAAGCTATCGACAAGGCTCGGGGGCAGTCTTAGAGTTCCCGCCGAAATGGCCGTCAAGGACGACCCTCTGTTTTCCGCCAAGACCATGCCGCACCACGCGCATCGCCATGCCGTCAACAAGCTGCATCACGACGAGGCGACCTTCGGCGAGAAGCTGGCCGACCGCATCGCCGCCGGGATCGGATCCTGGACCTTCCTGATCGTCCAGACCGTCGCCGTGCTCTGCTGGGTCAGCGCGAACGTGATCGGCTTCATTCACCACTGGGACGTCTATCCGTTCGTGCTGCTTAATCTGCTGTTCAGCGTGCAAGCGGCCTACACGGGCCCAGTCCTGCTGTTAGCCGGTAACCGCCAGGCGCAGAAGGACCGCCTGACCCTGGAGCACGCGGCCAGCGAGGCGGACCGCACGGATACGCGCACGCAGCAGATCCTCACCGAGATCAAGAACAACACGGAAATCACGCTGCGGATCCTTCAGCACCTGGAGGCGCAGATGGAGGGGACCTCCTCCAGGACGTAACGGTCGCGGCTGGGTCCCTTTTCATGAAATCGGTGGCCCACCGTGGAGCCGAAAGGTGCGATTTCATGAAAAAGCACCGCTCTACGGGCTCAGGGGTGGGCGGGCACGCGCTCCTCGAGCAGGCGGAGGATCCTGTCCTGCTGCTCCAGGATCTGCAGCTGCTGCACGTTCATCGCGTGCAGCGCCGTCAGCGTCTCGTGATCGGCCTCGGCCCGGGCGTCCTGGCTGGCCGAGATCACGTTCTGCCCGACGATGATCACAGGCAGCAGCACCAGTTGCAGGAAGGTCTGGCTGACCAGCGCGACCAGCAACGTCAGGAAGGCATTGCTGGTGACCAGCGCGACCCCGCCGACGATGGCGATCAGCGTGAACAGGTAGGCGGCCCACATCGTGCCCACGCTCTTGGTGATGATGACCGCCAGCCGGTTGTTGAACTGCCCGATTCCCCCCACGCCGTGCACCAGGTGCTTGACGTGATGGCTGGTGATCAGCTTGGGGACGTGCTGCACCGGGTGCTCGCGTGCGGCCGTGGGGTCCGGCCGCCGCCGGTCCATGCCGTACTTCCGTCTCTCGACTCTCTGCTGGGACAAGGTCGCCTCCTGAAACCGCGAAGTGGGGCCGGTCGGCGGAGATGATAGGGCGCGGCGGGCCTGATTCCCGGCCCCTGTAGAGTCAGAAGGCTTCATGCGGGTCATCCTCTTCACCGGCAAGGGCGGCGTGGGCAAAACCTCCGTCGCCGCGGCCACGGCCTACCGGCTGGCCAGGTCCGGCCTCAAGACCGTGATCATGTCCACCGACCCCGCCCACTCGTTGGGCGACTCGCTGGATGTCGAGCTCGGCCCCGAGCTCACGCGCGTCGCGCCCAACCTCTGGGCCCACGAGGTTTCGGCGCTGCATGAGATGGAGCGCCACTGGAAGCGGCTGCACGACTACGCGGCGTCCGTCTTCGCCACCCAGGGCCTGGACGGCGTGGTGGCCGAGGAGCTGGCCAACCCTCCAGGGATGGACGAGGTCGCCAGCCTGATGTGGATCAAGCACTACGCGGAGCACGCGGAGCACGACGTGATCGTGGTCGACTGCGCGCCCACCGGCGAGACGCTGCAGCTGCTCAGCTTCCCCGACGCCGCCCGCTGGTGGCTGGACAAGATCTACCCCTGGGAGCGCAAGGCCATGAAGATGGCGCGGCCGCTGCTGCAGCCGCTCATCGATGTGCCGCTGCCCAGCGACGACGTCTATGCGTCGCTGAAGGACCTGCTGCTCGACCTCGAGGGCATGAAGAAAGTGCTGACGGACAGCACCGTTACCACCGTGCGCATCGTCCTCAACCTCGAGAAGATGGTCGTCAAGGAGGCCAAGCGCGCCTTCACCTACCTGAGCCTGTTCGGCTACGTGACCGACGCCGTGATCGTCAACCGCCTGCTGCCCGAAGGCCTGCGCGACGACCTCTTCCGCAACTGGCAGAACATCCACCGCAAATACGCGGTCGAGGTCGAGAAGTCATTTGCGCCGCTGCCCATCCTCAACGTCCCGCTGTTCGAGCAGGAGGTCGTCGGCGAGCGCATGCTGCTGCGCATGGCCGAAGCGGTCTATGGCGACCGCGATCCCAGTGCGCGTTTCTACGAGGGCACCACGCAGCGTGTCGAAAAGTCCGGTCAGGAATACGTGCTGGCGCTGCGCCTGCCCTTCGCCGAGCGCGGTGACGTCGACCTGGCGCGCCACGACGGCGAGCTCTTCGTCACCGTCGGCAACTACCGGCGTGAGATCGCGCTGCCGCGCGTGCTGGCCTCACGCGACACCCTGGGCGCCGTGATCGAAGAGGGCGAGCTGAAGGTCAGGTTCGGCAAACCATGAGCCCGCGTTATTCCTCCAGCCGCGGCGAGTCGGAGCGCATCCTGCACTTCGCCTCGGAGCTGACCTCGCGCCTGGGCGGCGCGGTCAAGGACATGATCCCGCCCGAGGCCCAGTACCACCTGCAGAACGCGCAGCGCGAGATGCTGACCGCGCTTTTCCTGATCTACGAGCACCAGGCCGGCGGGCGGCGCTCCGAAGTCCCGCCGCCCAAGCGCCGCCGCCCTCCGCGCAAACGCCTGGACAAGATCGACATAAAGTGATCGGAGATCCGGTCACCTTCCTGATCTGGTCGATCTACCTGATCCCGGCCGCCGTGATCGCCATCCCCGGCCATGAGCTCGGCCACGCGGTCGGCGCCTACTTCCTGGGCGACCGCTCGGTGCGCTACTGGGGCTACCTGAAGCCCCAGCTGCGGCGCTACATCGATCCCTACGGCCTGGTCGCGGTGTTCCTGGCCAATGTGGGCTGGGGCCGCCCGGCGCCGGTCCAGGACAGCAAGATCGGCTACCGCGGCGGCCGCCGTGTGCTGTACAAGCTGGCCGGCCCGCTGGCCAACCTCTTCCTGGCCTTCGTCTTCGGTGTCAGCCTGCGCTCGCTGGTGCTGGCCGGCATCCGGCCCGCGCCGGTCAGCAGCCAGCCGTTGATGCTGCTCTGCTTCGCGGTCTTCGCGATCTACTTCCTCAACCTGGCCATCTTCGCCTTCCAGCTGCTGCCGATCCCGGGGCTGGACGGGTGGGAGATCCTGGCCGCGCTCCTGCGCCGGCGCTGGCCCGGCTTCTTCGCCCGCGCGGAGATGAGCCGGCAGACGATATGGATCATCTGCCTCGCCGCGGTCTTCTTCGGACCGCTGCTGCTGCACTTCAGTGTGCTGGGCGCGGTGGTCGGCATCTTTTTCGAACCCGCTTCGCTGGTCATCCTCGGCCAATGCGTGAACTACGTAAGCCTGCAGCCCTGCCCGCTGTAGGCACGCTGCTCAACCAGCCCGCCTATGCGCGGCTGCGCGAGTCCTACACGCACCGCCTGCTGGCCGACGCGTTGCGCGAGCAGCTGGCCGGCGAGCGCGAATCGGGCGCGCTCAGCGACGAGGAGCGCGAGGTGGCCGTGGCCGCGCGCTTGGCCTTGTGGACGGCGCCGCGGCTGCGCCGCGTCATCAACGGCACCGGCGTGGTGCTGCACACCAACCTGGGCCGGGCGCCCTTGAGTCCCGGCGCCGCGCAGGCCGCCGCGCAGGCCGCGGGCGGCTACGCCAACGTGGAGCTGGACCTGGAGAGCGGCCGCCGCGGGGAGCGCGGCACGCACCTGGCGGAGCTCTGGCACCGCCTCACCGGCGCGCCCGCGGCCCTGGTCGTCAACAACAATGCGGCCGCCACGCTGCTCGCGCTGACGGCGCTGGCGCGGGGTCGCGAGGTCGTGGTCTCACGCGGGCAGCTGGTCGAGATCGGCGGTTCTTTCCGCATGCCCGACGTGATGCGCCTGTCGGGCGCGCGCATGGTGGAGGTGGGCACCACCAACCGCACCCGCCTCAGTGACTACGAGGAGGCCATCGGAGCGCGCACGGCGGCCCTGCTGCGCGTGCACACCTCCAACTACCGGATCACCGGCTTCACCGAGAGCGCCGGGTTGGACGAGCTCTCGCAGCTGGCAAGCGCGCACTCGATCCCGCTCATCGACGACCTGGGCAGCGGGGCGCTGGAGCCCATCGCCGACGAGCCCACGGTCGAGGAGTCACTGCGACTCGCGGACCTGGTGCTCTTCTCCGGGGACAAGCTGCTGGGCGGGCCCCAGTCCGGCGTCGTTTTGGGACGGGCCGACCTGGTTCGCAAGCTGGCCCGGCACCCGCTGGCCCGGGCCCTGCGCGTGGACAAGATGACCATGGCCGCCCTCGAGGCCACCCTGCGCGAGCGCCTGCTGGGCCGGACCGTGCCGGCGCAGGCCATGCTGGCGGCCTCCCATGAGGAGCTGCGCCGGCGCGCGGCCTTCTGGATGGTCAAGCTGGCGGACCGCGGGGTCAACGCCAAGCTGCTGGAGGCCGAGTCGGCGGTGGGCGGCGGATCGCTGCCCGAGCGCGGGCTGCGCACCTGGCTGCTGGCGCTGGAGGGCCCCGCCTCCCGGCTGGCCGCCGCGCTGCGCGGCGGCGAGCCGCCGGTGCTGGCGCGAATCGAGGCCGACCAGTGCTGCATCGATCCCCGCACGGTGCTGCGAGGCGAAGACGAGACCCTGGTCGACTGCCTAGAGGCCGCCGCCGCCGCGATACGCCGGTGAGCTACGTCGTGGGCACGGCCGGCCACATCGACCACGGCAAGTCGACGCTGATCCACGCCCTCACCGGCATCGACCCCGACCGCCTGGAGGAGGAGAAGCGGCGGGGCATGACCATCGACCTCGGCTTCGCCTACCTGACGCTGCCCTCCGGCCGCCTGGTCGGCATCGTGGACGTGCCCGGACACGCGCGCTTCATCCGCAACATGCTGGCCGGCGTCCACGGCCTTGACGCGGTGCTGCTGGTGGTGGCCGCGGACGAGGGAGTGATGCCGCAGACCGTCGAGCACCTGGAGATCGTCGACCTGCTCGAGGTCTCGCGCGGGCTGGCCGTGCTCACCAAGGCCGACCTGGTCGACGATGAATGGCTGGGCATGGTGAGCGCCGAGCTGACCGAGGCCCTCGGCGGCACCGCGCTTCGGGGGGCCGAGGTGGTGCCGGTGTCGGCGCTGACGGGAGCCGGCCTGGACACGCTCGGGGAGCGCCTGGACGCTCTGCTGGCGAGCACGCCGACCCGTGCCGACCACAGCCGGCCGCGGCTCCCCATCGACCGCGTCTTCACCATCAAGGGCTCGGGGACGGTGGTCACCGGCACGCTGGTCGAGGGCTCGCTGGCGGTCGGCGACGAGCTGGTGGTCGCCCCGGCGGGGAAGCGGGTGCGGGTCCGGGGCCTGCAGCAGCACAACCGCAAGGTCACGCGGGCCGAGCCGGGGTCGCGGGCGGCCGTCAACCTGGTCGGCGCGGAGAAGGACGAGCTGCGCCGCGGCGACGTGCTGGCGCTGCCGGGCGCGCTGGCTGCGACCCGGCGCGTCGACGCCCAGGTGCGCGTGCTCGCGGGCGCGCCGCGCCCGCTGCGCCACGGCGCCCACCTGCTTCTGCATACGGGCACCGCCGAGGTCGCCGCCCGTGCCATCGTGCTGGACTCCGACGCCATCGAGCCCGGGGCTACGGGCTGGGTCCAGCTCTGGCTGGCGGAGCCGCTGGCCGCCGCGGCCGGGGACCGCTTTGTCCTGCGCGTGCCTTCGCCGTCCCTGACCCTGGCCGGCGGCCGCTTCGCAGACGTGGCGCCCCGCCGGCACCCGCGCCACGACGCCCGCGTCGCGGCATCACTGGAGAGGCGCGTGGCCGGCGACGTCCTCCAGGAAGAGCTGCGCAAGTACCCGCGCGGGATCACCGAGGCGGCGCTGCTCAAGGCCACGCTGGCGCCCCAGGCGGATTTGGGCTCGCTGAACGCCCGGCGGGCGGGGTCATGGCTGTTCGCGCCCGAGGCCTGGGCCGCGATCAAGGTTCGAGCGCAAAGCGCGCTGGCCGAGTACCACCGGCGCAATCCTTTGCGCGCGGGTATGCCGCGCGAGGAGCTGAAGAGCCGCCTGGGCCTGGCCCCGGCCGCCTTCCCGCCCGTCCTGGCGGCGCTGCTCGAAGAAGGCGTCCTGGTCGAACGCGAGGGCGAGCTGGCGCTCCCCGGCCACCAGGTCCAGCTCGACCCGGCCGGCGGACCTGCCGCGCGCCTGGTGGAGCTGCTGGGCACCCAGCCCTACGCGCCGCCCTCGCTGCCCGAGGCCATGCGCGAAGCCGGGGTGAGCCCGGAGCTGGTGCGGGCCCTGGCGCAGAGGGGCGAGATCGTGCGCCTCTCCGAGGACATCGCCTTCACCCGCGCCGCCTACGAGGACGCGCTGCGCCTGGTGCGGGAGCTGATCGCGGGCGAGGGATCCGTCACCGTCGCCTCCCTACGGGATCGCATGGGCGCCTCGCGCCGGCCGGTGCTGGCGCTCCTCGAGCACCTCGACGCCCAGCGGGTCACCCGCCGGGTGGGCGATACACGCGTCCTGCGCTAGCCGCACAGGGCTACGGCGCGGCCGCGAAGGCCTTCGACTCGATCAGCGGTGGCGTGCCCGGCGCCGAGTTGCAGCCCGGGAGCTGGAGGGCGCCCGAAGCGCTCACGGACCCGCCGGTCGTGAGCTCGACCGCGAACGACTGCACCGTGCCCACCATGCACCAGTTGGCGATGCGGTAATCGGCTGTGGCCGTGCCGTGGGGTGCGGTAGCCGTCCCCGGATCGGTGACGCCCGGCTGCAAGGGCACCCGTGGTGCCGTGGGATCGGGAACCGCGGGCTGGCTGAAGAGCACGTGGTTGCTCGCGTCCAGGACGGTGAGGCCAGGCTGGCCCTGCAGGTAGCAGGTGTTCGCGGAGGTGTTGAAGAAAACGTAGGTGGGGAGGACGGAGCCGGCCGCGCCGCTCGACGTCAGGAGCCGCACCTTGAGCATGGTGCGGTCGCAGGCGGCGACGGTCGGGCTGGGCGTCGCGGTCGGAGTGGCCGCCGGCGTGGCCGTCGAGCTTGGACTGGAGCTGGGCCCCGGCGACGGGGAGCTTCCGCCAAACGGCGTGCAGCCAGTTCCCACCAGCAGCACGGCCAGGATCGTGCCGCGGACGGTCGCTCGAAGCACCTGCATTTGCGGCGCCGATTATCGCGGCCGGTGCGTGCGCTAGCAGCTTCCGCTTTCACTCAGCAGCGGCTCTCGGTTGGCGGCGTCGGCCTGGGCCTGCGTGATGTAGCCCTCGGAGACTCCGCGGATGAGGACTTCGGAGCGACGGCGGGTGGCGAGGTCCGGATGCGTCCGAGGGTCGTAGGCCGCGGGCGCCTGCGGCATCCCCGCCAGCAGCGCGTACTGGGCCAGGTTGAGCTCGCCCAGCGGCCGGTGGAAATAGGCGCAGGCCGCGGCCGGCGCGCCGTACAGCCCGAAGCCCAGGGGCGTGATGCTCAGGTAATCGGCCAGGATCTGGCGCTTGCCGGTCGCGGTCTCGACCTTGAAGGCCAGCGCCACCCCGCGCATCTTGTTGAGACCCTGGTCGCTGCCGCCCAGGTAGGTCTCCTTGACCAGCTGCTGGGTCAGTGTGGACCCGCCCTCGCAGAAGCAGCCCTTCTGGAAGTCGTCGAGCAGCGCCCGCGCGATTCCCAGCACGTCGATGCCGTGGTGCTGGTAGAAGCGCTCGTCCTCGGTCGCCACCAGGAGGTCGGCAAGCTGGGTGGGCACCTCGCCGGCCTGCAGCACCGCCACGTGATGCTCGCGTGCCGCGTCCGCGGTGAGGCGATCGATCTCGGAGCCGGGGGGCGTGGTGATGAAGAGCAGGACCGTCCCCGCGACCGCCAGCGCGACCAGCAGCGCCGCGCCGCGGATCAGGGCCTGGCGAGCCAGGCGGCCACCTCTCGAGGCGAGCGCAGCCGCACGACATTACGGCCCGCCAGGCGGCGCGGCCACTCCCGGCGCCGGCGGCGGTGGTTGCGGATGGTGAACAGGAAGAGCCCATCCCGGCTGAGCACGGCTTCGCCGAGGGTCTCCCGGTTGCCGTTCCAGAGCGCTTCCCGGGTCCGGATTCGGCGGGAGGTGCGGCCCGCGAGCCGCTTGAGGCACAGCCACAGCGGGAAATCCAGCCAGACCACGAGGTCGGCCGCCTCCAGCACGCGCGTCCCCAGCCGGCCCATGTAGTTGCCGTCGATCACCCAGCCGGGGGCGGCCAGCGCGGCATCGACTTCAGCCTCGAAGTCCGGATTCGGCCGCCAATCGGCAAGGTGGTGCAGCGCGTCCAGCTCCACGTGGGGAACGCCGTGACGCGCCGCGAGGGTACGGGCAAGAGTCGTCTTGCCCGACCCGCTCGGCCCGATTAGCGCTATGCGCGAGGTTTAAACGGCGACTGCCACGGACGGCTCGGCCGCCGGCTCCAGCGCCACCGCCAGCACGTCCTTGATGTCGGACGCCAGGTGCACGGTGATCTCCTCGAGCACCGCCTGGGGCAGGTCCTCCAGGTCGGGCTCGTTGCGCCGGGGCAGGATGACCTCCTTGAGGCCCGCCCGCTTGGCGGCCAGCACCTTCTGCTTGACCCCGCCGATCGGCAGCACTTTGCCCTGCAGCGTGATCTCGCCGGTCATGCCCACCGTCGACCGCACCGGCCGCCTGGTGAACAGGGAGACCAGCGCCGTGGTCATGGTCACGCCCGCCGAAGGACCGTCCTTGGGCACCGCGCCCGCGGGCACGTGCACGTGGATGCGCTTGCCGTCGAAGTCCTCGTGGACGCCGAGTTCGGCGGCGTGGGAGCGCACGTAGGAGAGCGCGATCTGCGCGGACTCCTTCATGACGTCGCCCAGCTGGCCGGTCAGCGTCAGCCCGCCCTTCTCGCCGTCCATCTCGGTGGCCTCGATGAAGAGCACGTCGCCGCCGGCGCCGGTCACGGCGAGGCCGGTCGCCACCCCGGGCACGGAGGTGCGCTCCGCGACCTCGTTGTGGAAACGCGGCTTGCCCAGCAGCTCGCGGACCTTGATCTCGTCGATCATCACCGGCTTGGGCAGCTTGCCCGAGTCGATGCCGGTCGCCACCTTGCGCAGGATCTTGCCCAGCTCGCGCTCCAGCGAGCGCACGCCGGCCTCGCGGGTGTAGTCGGCGATCACGCGGTCGATGGCGGCGTCGGTGAAGCCGACCTCGTCGGCGTCCACGCCGTTGCGCTCCAGCTGCCGGGGCACCAGGTGCCGGTTGGCGATGTGGAGCTTCTCCTCCTCCGTGTAGCCGTCCAGGCGGACCAGCTCCATGCGGTCCAGGAGCGGGCCGGGGATGGTGTCCGCCACGTTGGCGGTGGGGATGAAGAGCACCTCCGAGAGGTCGAGATCGACCTCCAGGTAGTGGTCACGGAAGCTGTGGTTCTGGGCCGGGTCGAGCACCTCCAGGAGCGCGGACGAGGGGTCGCCGCGCCAGTCGGCGCCGACCTTGTCGATCTCGTCCAGCATGATCACCGGGTTCTTGGTGCCCGCCTCCTTGAGAGCGCGCACGATGCGGCCCGGCAGCGCGCCGACGTAGGTGCGCCGGTGGCCGCGGATCTCGGCCTCGTCGTGGATGCCGCCCAGCGACACCCGCGCGAACTTGCGCCCCAGGGCGCGCGCCACCGACTCGCCGAGCGAGGTCTTGCCGACGCCTGGTGGGCCGACCAGGGTGATGATGGCGCCCGAGCCGCGACCGCCGACGGGCGAGGAGCCGCGCTCGTTGCGCCGCTTGCGCACCGCCAGGAATTCGATGATGCGGTCCTTGACGTCGTCCAGGCCGTAGTGGTCCTCGTCCAGGATCCGGCGAGCCTCGACCAGGTCGAAGTTGTCCGGGGAGCGGACCTCCCAGGGGATCTCGAACATCCAGTCCAGGTAGTTGCGGATCCAGCCGTACTCGGGGCTCTGCTCTGAGGTGCGCTCGAGCTTGTCGAGCTCGCGCTCGACCTCCTTGCGCACGGCCTGAGGCATCGCCACCTCGTCGAGCTTCTGGCGGTATTCGGTCGCGGTGTCGCCGGTCTCGCCCAGCTGCTTCTTGATGGCGTCCATCTGCTGGCGGAGGAGGAACTCGCGCTGCTGCTTCTCCATGCGCTCGCTGACCTGAGTGCGCAGCTCGTCCTTGAGGCTGAGGTCGGCCAGCGTGTCGCGGTTCCAGGCGATGATCTTGGTGAGCCGCTCTTTGACGTCGAGCGTCTCCAGGATCTCGACCTTGCGCTCGGTCGAGAAGTCGGGGGAGTAGCCCGACATGTCGGCCAGGTGGCCGGGGCTCTCGATGGCGCGCAGCACTTGCGCGATCTGGGGCACGCCCCGGATCTCCAGGATGTTCTCGACCACGGCCCTGTACTCGCGCGCCAGGGCGCGGGTTTCCTCGTCGTAGTTGGTGGGATCGGGGTGGGGCTCGACCTCGGCGAAGAGCGCCCCACCCAGGTCGGGCGTGACCGTGCCCAGGAGGGCGCGGTAGCGGCCCTGGACCACGGCAGCGGGAGTGCCGTCGGGCATCTGGCCGGTGTCCTCGACCTTGGCCACGGTGCCCACGGTCGCGTAGCGGCCCTCCAGCTTGGGAACGAGGAGGACGCGCATGTCCTCCTGGCGGGCGGCGGCCAGGGCCGCGCGGGCCTCCTCGGACTCCGCCGGAATGGTGGCGTTCATGTGTGGCAGCACGACGCCGTGCGCCAGCGGGATTACGGGCAGTCTCTCGGTCTTCTGTTCCATGTCGTGTGCTTAGAAATCCTCTCCGGGGGTCCGGCTATTTCGGTGTGCAGGATTTCTACCCGCTCCCGGAAACGAGGAAACTTGTGCCGATGCTGGCGGGAGTCGACCTCGGCGGGACCCAGGTCCGGGTGGCGCTGGCGCGGGCCGACGGGCAGATCACGCAAATCGCCAAGACCCGGACCGCCGCGGTGGGCGGCCCCGAGGGCATGGCCGAGTGGGTCGCGGCCCAGCTCGACCGCCTGCGTGGCCGCGCCAAGGTGCGGCGAGTGGCGATCGGCTCGCCCGGGCCTCTCGACGCGGTGCACGGCAAGCTGATCAATCCCGCCAACCTCCCCGGCTGGGAGGGCGCGCCCCTGGCCGCGCTGGTCGCGCGCGCCACCGGCGCTCCCACGCTCCTCCAGCACGACGCCAAGCTGGCCGCGCTGGCCGAGTATCACCGCGGCGCCGGCCGCGGCAGCCGGCACCTGGTCTACATCACCTGGAGCACCGGGGTGGGGGGCGGGGTGGTGATCGACGGGCAGCTCTTCAGCGGCGCCCACGGCAGCGCGGGCGAGCTGGGCCACATGATCATCGACCCCGACGGGCCGCTGGACGCCTGCGGCCAGCGCGGCTGCCTGGAGGTGTTCGTGGGCGGCAACAACCTGGCCCGGCAGACGGGCGAGCCAGCCGCCCAGCTCTTCGAGGCGGCCGAGGGCGGAGACGCAGAAGCGTTGGCCATCGTGCGCCGGGCGGCCACCTACATGGGTGTGGGCCTGGTCAACGTCACCAACCTCTTCGACCCCGACGTGATCGTGGTCGGCGGCGGCATCTCGCGGTCCTGGAAGCTGGTGGGTCCGCAGCTCGAGGCCGCGCTCAAGGGCTCGCCCTTCATCAGCGCGGCCCGCCGGCCGGCCCTGCGCCGCGCCCGCCTGGGCGACAAGGTGGGGCTGGTGGGGGCCGTGGAGTGGGCGCGGGCGAACCTCTAGCGGTCCCCGACCCCGGGTTTTTCGAAGAATCCGACCCGGTCGCGCCTTTGGGACGCCTGGTTTTTCGAAAAACCCGTGACTGAGCTGGACCCGGCGTTCCCACTGCTCAAGGAGGCCGCGGCCGAGCAGGGCGCGCGGGCGTGGGCGGTCGGCGGCTTCGTGCGCGACCGGCTCCTGCGCCGGCCCCACCCCGACCTCGACATCGTGGTCGAGGCCGGGGACGCGCTGCAGCTGGCGGAACGCTTCGCGGAGCTGGCGGGCGCGCGCAAGCCCGTCCTCTTCCCGCGCTTCGGCACCGCACAGGTGACCTGGGGCGAGCGCTTGGTCGAGTTCGCCAACGCCCGCGCCGAGTCCTACGCCGCCGACTCCCGCAAGCCGGAGGTGCGGCCCGCCAGCTTGCGCGAGGACCTCGAGCGCCGGGACTTCACCGTCAACGCGCTCCTCATGGACCTCGAGGGCGAGGTCCACGACCCCCTCGGCGGCGGCCGCGCCGACCTCGAGGCGCGCCTGCTGCGCACCCCGCGCGAGCCCCGCCTCACCTTCTCGGACGACCCCCTGCGCATGCTGCGCGCGATCCGCTTCGCGGCCCAGCTCGGCTTCCAGCTGGCCCCCGACCTGCTGCCGGCCATGCGCGAGCTCCGGGACCGGCTCCAGCCCCCGGTTCTCTCGGTCGAGCGCACTGCGGACGAGCTGCGCAAGATGCTGCTCTCGGAGCGGCCGGCGCTCGCCCTGCAGCTGATGGACGAGGGCGGTCTGCTCGAGGTGGTGCTGCCCGAGCTGGCTGCCACCAAGGGCGTGGAGCAGAAGGGCTGGCACCACGCGGACGTTTACGGCCACACCCTGGAGGCTGTGGGCCAGACTCCGCCCGCGCTGACCGAGCGCCTGGCCGCGCTCCTGCACGACGTCGGCAAGCCCGCCACTGCGGGCGGCGATGGCACGTTTTACGGTCACGAGCTCAAGGGCGCCGAACTGGCGGCCGGGGCCCTGCACCGACTGCGCTTCTCCAACGCCGAGGCCGAGCGCGTCTCGGCCCTGGTCCGCATGCACATGCGCCCGGTCTTCTACGAGTCGAGCTGGGGCGACTCGGCGGTGCGCCGGCTGGCCCGCGACGCCGGGGATTTGCTGGATCCTCTGATGGCGGTGGCGCGGGCCGACATCGCCGCCTCGGACTACCCCGAGCCCCAAAAACTGGATGAGCTGGAGTCCCGGCTGCACGCGGTCCTGGAGGAGATGCCGAGCCGGATTCGAGTTCCGGTGAGCGGCAAAGACATAATGCGCGAGCTGAACCTGCCGCCGGGCGCCGAGGTCGGAAAGATCAAGGCGGAGATTGAAGAGAAGATCCTCGAGGGGGAGATCGAGCCCGATCGGGAGGCGATCCTCGACTACCTCCGGCGCCGCCGAGGCGGCTAGACTTCCGGCGATTCCAAATTGCTCACCAGCGCAAGGGGGTAGAGATGCGATCGGTACGTAGCCTGGCCGCCATGGTGGCCCTGGTCATCGCCGCCATGGCCTGCGGCGGCAACAGCAGCACGGGCGGGGGCAGCAGCAGCTGCTCCAAGACCTACAAGGTCGGCTTGGTGACGGACGTCGGCAAGCTCTCGGACAAGTCCTTCAACGCCACCTCCTGGCAGGGCGTCCTCGACGCCCAGAACGACAAGAGCCTCTGCGTGCAGGGCAAGGCCATCGAGTCCAACCAGCCCACCGACTACGCCAAGAACATGCAGACCTTCGTCGACCAGGGCTACGACATGGTGGTCGCCGTCGGCTTCCTCATGGGTGACGACACCCTGGCCGAGGCCAAGAAGAACAGCGGCACCAAGTTCGCCATCGTCGACTTCGCCTACAC
>DASUVY010000035.1:0-4267 GCA_036378695.1 Candidatus Dormiibacterota bacterium | reverse complement strand
GCTAGAATAGCCACCTCGCTGATCCCCCATGAGGGCGGCTAGCTCAGCTGGGAGAGCGCTAGCTTGACATGCTAGAGGTCGGCGGTTCGATCCCGTCGCCGCCCACCAAATCTAGAATGGCTGGCGGCCTGGCCCGGTCGTCTAGTGGACCAGGACGCCGGCCTTTCAAGCCGGAGATCACGGGTTCGAATCCCGTCCGGGCTACCAGTCGCTGACGCCTAGCGGGTGTAGCACAATGGCAGTGCGCCAGCCTTCCAAGCTGGTTATGTGGGTTCGATTCCCATCGCCCGCTCCAGATCGCTCAGGCCTGTTCTTCTTCCTTGGCAAACCGACCCCAGGGATCGGCGCCGCCCTCAGGCCAGCGGCCGGTTTGCTCGACATGCTGAAGCTCTTCCCGCAACCGCTCGAGGCGCCGGCGCGCGCTTTCGGTCGGGGCGTCCTTCTCGAGGATGACATCCACATCCTGGATCAGTTGATGGGCCTCCAAGCTTGCCATGACTCCGACAATACGCCGGCGTACCGAATTGCGCTTTAGCTAGACTCTGGAACTCGGACGCGGGAGTAGCTCACTCGGTAGAGCGCAACCTTGCCAAGGTTGAGGTAGCGGGTTCGAAGCCCGTCTCCCGCTCCAGCTTCGACCCATACTCCGCACTCAGGGCCCGGCGGCCCCTGGCGGGAATGGAGTCGGATAGAGGATCGAGACGGCCGCCAGCACCACGCCGAGCAGCAAGCTCGCCAACAGCGCCGAGCGGCGCGTGATCGCTCCGCTCGTCGTGGGAGCGGTGAACTCCGTCAGGACTGCGCCAGTGCTGCGCCGCAGATGTCCGAATAGGTGTCCGCCGAGCGCGAGGATGAATGCGACGGCGCTGAGAGTGTGTGCAGTCATCCAGCCCTGCCCGAAACGAAGCCCGAACAGCCAGAGCTCGATGCCGGTCGCTGAAACGACAACTGTGGACGCAACCAGCAGCGGGGCCACCAGGAGCCGGAGCATGGGGGGAGGAGGTCCCGCGAGACGGTACGACGGGTCACGCAGGTAGTAGCGCGCAAACCGATAGCCGGTCGTCCCCAGCTTGAGGACGAGAGGCGGCACCAGGAGAAGGCCCACGACATAGTGCGCGGCCAGCAGTGCAGGCAGGTACAGGATCGTGACCGCGATCGCAGCCGAGAGCACGAAAAGCAGCGCGCCCGCAGTCGCCGTCAGCCGCTGATTCGCCAGCACTCCTGACGGTAGCTCCCGGCCGTCCGCAGCCGGCGACTGCCTCAGCGAGGCGACGGTAGCTACCCCAAGAAGCAGGACGAAGACGAGGCCGAACTTCGTCAACGGTCACCTCTGGAAGGCACCCGTCCCATCCCGGAGAACAAGTGCGTCGCGTCCATAGGGCCATTGTCGCGACCGATGCTCGGCGGCGATGGAGATGGTGTGGTCGGGCCGCGGCCGGCGGCACAGGCTCGACGGTCGGGCCGGCGCCGTAGAGACTTACCGGATGGAAGGCGTGCGCTTCCTTCGATCCAGGCGCGGCGCAAGGATCGCCTACACCGTCACGGGGACCGGCCCGCCGCTGATCGCCCTCCCGCCGTGGGCCACTCACCTCACCGGCGAGATGGCGCTCTCCGGCCACTACTCGTTCCATCGAATTCTTGCCGAGCACCACGAGGTCATCCGTTACGACAGGTGGGGCACCGGGATGTCCGACCGGAATCGCACCGACTTCTCGATCGAAGCCGACATGGAGGTGCTCTCGGACATCGTTGAGCACATGAAGCTTCGGCGATTCGTGCTTGTCGGGCCCTCGCAGGCCGGGCTGCTGGCTGCCATGTACGCCCACCGGCAGCCGCGTCAGGTGTCACACCTGGTGCTCTATGGCACGCGCGCCTCCGCCCTCACCAGCCCGGATACATGGCCGGCAATGCGCTCTCTCATCCTCGCCAACTGGCCTGTGGCCGCAAGGTCGATCGCCGCGGTGGCAACGCGTGGCAGCGATCCGGCCGACGTCGAGGCGTTCGCCGAGCTGTTCATGATGGCCGCCACACCGGAGATGACGATCGCCCTACAGGAGGGCGCCATGGGCATCGACGTCCGCAGGTTCGTCGGCGAAATCAGTGTCCCCACTTTGGTCCTGCACCGCCGAAATGACGCCCTCGTCCCCGCCGACGACGCGGTTGCTCTAGCCGCCAGGATTCCGGGCGCGCGTCTCGAACTTCTCGAAGGCGAGGCGCACGTGCACAGCGCCGGCGACTCTGGCGCCCTCGCAGAGCGAATCTGCCAATTCACTTCGGGTGGCCGGCATACGCCGGCGGCCCAGCTCAGCGGTCGCGAGAGAGAGGTGATCGAGCTCGTCGCAGTCGGGCACAGCAATGCCGAGATCGCGAACCGGCTGTTTCTGAGTGTGCGCACCGTGGAGCGGCATCTCCTGAACGCATATACGAAGCTCGGCGTGCACGGGCGCTCAGAGGCGATCAGTCGCTGGATCCGGCCGCGCGGCGAGAGCACGTCCCCACTGCGTAGAGACCCGCATAGCGACAGCAATATCGGCGGCTGACCAGCTAAGGAAAGCGTCCACAACCTGCGTACTCGCGCGGATGTGACGGAGGACCTTCCGGCCGTACCGTGCCGCCATGACGACAACACCGAGAGCGACCGTGCTCGGACTTGCGTTCGCATACGTGGCGGCTCGCGCGCTTCATGTTGTGGCCGAGGCGGGCGTTGCTGATGCCCTGGATGGCAGGCCGCGCACGACGGCTGAACTCGCGGGCGAAACTGGCCTCGACTGCGATGCGCTGGCCCGGTTGCTGAATCTGCTGCAGGAGCGCGGGCTCTTCCGGCGTGAAGCCGACGACCGTTGGGCGCACACGGACGCCTCGCAGATGCTGCAATCAGATCACCCTGAGTCGTTGCGGAGCTATGCCCGGATGGCTGGAGCTCCAGTCTGCTGGGGATCGGTGACGCATCTCGAGCACGCCCTCCGGACCGGTGAGCCGGGCATCACCCGGCTTCACGCGGGCGGAACCTTCGCGTACCTGGCCAGTCAACCGGACGAGAGCCGGGTCTTCCAGTCGGCCATGACCTCGAAGGCCCGTGCTGACATCGTCGCGGCGCTGGCTGCACATGACTTCGCCCGCTATCGCTCCGTATGCGACATCGGCGGCGGTCAGGGCCACCTCCTTGATGCGCTGGTGGAGGCACAACCTGAAGTCCGAGGCATCCTGTTCGAGCTCCCCGAAGTCGCCCGAACTGCGAGACCGGTCGAAGGCGTTGAGATTGTGGCGGGTGACTTCCTGGTCGATGCGCTCCCGCTCGCCGACGCATACGTCTTGATGAACGTCATCCATGGGTGGGACGACGACTCGGCGAGCAGGATCCTTAGCTCCGTCGCCCATGCCGGGCGTTCGTCCCGGTCGACCGTCCTCATCTTCGAGTCGGTTATGCCGGAGGGCCGGGAGCCTCATCCATCGCGGACGCTGGACGTTCTGATGCTCGCGTCGACCGGTGGACGCGAGCGAACGCTGACCGAGTACTCGCGACTGCTCGGCTCGGCCGGCCTGGCCTTGGTCGGCTCGACCCCACTGCCGACCGGCTTTTCGATCATCGAGGCGCGAGCTGGCTAAGCCACCGACGGATCCTCGAAGAACTTGATCCGGTTGCCGTCAGGGTCGTCGACGATCAGCGTCCGCAGCCCGTTCCCCTCAGCCGCCTCGCTGAACACCAGCCCGCGCCGGGCGAGCTGGGCGCTTCGCTCCTCGAGATTCCTCACGGCCAGGGTCAGAAGTGCATGGCCGGCTCGCTCGGGCTCGGCCACGACATAGACAGACGCCGACGCCACCGCGTGCCAGATCGCCTCGCCCTCTTTCGGAAAGCTGTCGGGCGGGGCATCGAAGAGCCGCTCGTACCAGTCGCGCGCGCGCGCGAAATCTGAGACGGCGATCCCGGCAAACAGGTACGTCGGGTCCATCAGGCCATTGTCGCGACCGATGATTGGCGGCGATGGAGATGGTGGTGGTCGGGGCCGGACCGGCCGGGCTCGCCGCGGCGGGTGCGGCCCGCCAGCGGGGTCGCGAGGTGCAGGTGCTGGAGGCCTCCGGCGCTGTGGGTGCCACCTGGCGCCAGCACTACGACCGGCTGCACCTGCACACCACCCGCCGCCTCTCCGCGCTGCCCGGACAGGAGATTCCCGCGGCCGCGGGGACCTGGGTCTCCCGCGACGACTTCATCGCCTACCTCGAGGACTACGCCCGCCGCCAGGACATCCCGATCCGCTTCCACAGCCCG
>DASUVY010000034.1:0-2785 GCA_036378695.1 Candidatus Dormiibacterota bacterium | reverse complement strand
GCGCCGGCCCGCGCCATCACGGACTCCATCTCGTCCTCCAGGACCGCCCGGCCCTCGACGACCACCATCAGCCGGTGGGCGACGATCTCCAGGTCGGCCAGCACCTGGCTGACCATGACCACCGCGTTGCCGGCGTCCAGCAGCTCGGTGATCACGCGCACCAGCGTCGAGCGCGAGCCGGGGTCGAGACCCGTGGTGGGCTCGTCCAGCAGCACCAAGTCCGGCTCGTTGATCAGCGCGATGGCCAGGTGCAGCCGGCGGGCCAGGCCGCCCGAGTAGGTGCGGGCCTCGCGCTCGATCCAGTCCTCCAGCTCGAACCGCTCGACCAGGGCGTCGACGCGGTTCCGCAGCTGATCGCCGGCGAGGTCGTAGAGCCGGCCGAAGAGCTCCAGGTTATGGCGGCCGGAGAGGTGCGGGTAGAAGGACACCTCCTGGGCGGCGAAGCCGACCTCGGCCGGCACGCGGCCGTGGACGGGGTGCCCGTGCAGAAGGACCTCGCCCGAGGTGGGATGCAGCCAGCCGGCCAGGGCGCCCAGCAGCGAGGACTTGCCGGCGCCGTTGGGGCCGGCGATGCCCAGGCAGCGGCCGGGCTCCACGGCCAGGCTGAGGCCGCGGACTACATGGCGGCTGCCGCGGTGGACGTGGAGGTCGCGGGCCTCTAAGAGCGCGTCAGCCGCCGCCGCCCGCTCCTGCCTCCAGGCCGGGCTCGGTCAGCTTGGCCGGGTCCATGATGCGGTCCAGGTCGGCGTCGCTGAAGCCGCGTTCGCGGGCCAGCTCGCGAATGGTGCGGCCGCTCTTCAGCGCTTCCTTGGCCATCTTGGCGGCCTCGTCGTAGCCGATCACGGGCGCAAAGGCGGTGGCCAGCATCAGCCCCTGCTCGACCAGGGCGGGGCCCCGGTCGGTGGCCTGCAGCCCCTCCACGCAGCGGGCCGCGAAGTTGTCGGCTGAAGCGCCCAGCAGGTGCACCGACTCCAGGATCGAGACCGCGGCCACCGGCATCATCACGTTGAGCTCCAGGAACGACCCGGTCTGGCTGAAGGCCACGGTGGCGTCGTTGCCGAGCACGCGCGCGACCGCCATGGTCAGCGACTCCACGATCACCGGGTTGACCTTGCCGGGCATGATGCTCGACCCCGGCTGGGTTTCGGGCAGCGCCAGCTCGGCGATCCCGGCCCGCGGGCCCATGCCCATCAGGCGGACGTCCGAGGCCACCTTCCAGAGCGAGAGCGCGATCGTGCGCAGCTGGCCGTGGGCGGCGATGGTGGCGTCCAGCGCGGCCTGGGCGTGGAAGTGGTTGGTGGTCTCCTGCACGGCGAGGCCGGTCAGCTCGGCGAGCCGGGCGCAGGCCCGCCCGGCATAGTCGGGATGTGAGTTGATTCCGGTGCCCACCGCAGTGCCGCCCAGGGGCACCAGCAGCAGCTCGGCCTGGGCGGCGGAGGCCCGGCGCAGCGATTCCTGGATCTGGCCGGCGTAGCCCTGGAACTCCTGGCCGAGGCGGACGGGCGTGGCGTCCTGGAGATGGGTGCGGCCGGTCTTGACGACGGGCATGAATTCCTCCGCCTTGGCCGCCAGCGCCTTCTGCAGCCGCTCCAGGCCGGGCAGCAGCTCCTCGGCGATGGCCTGGGCGGCGGCCAGCTGCATGGCCGTGGGGATCACGTCGTTGGAGGACTGGCACTTGTTGACGTGGTCGTTGGGATGCACCAGGCGTTTGCCCCGGCTGCCGCCAAGATGCTCGCTGGCGCGGACCGCGATCACCTCGTTGGCGTTGGTGTTGGTCGAGGTGGCGGAGCCGGTCTGGTAGATGTCGATCGGGAACTGCTCGTCGAGGGCGCCGTCGGCCACCTCCTGGGCGGCCCGGGCGATCGCCTCGGCGACCCGGGGCTCAAGCAGCCCCAGCTCGGCGTTGACCTCGGCGGCCGCCCGCTTGATCAGGCCGAGGGCGCGCAGGAAGCGGCGCGGCAAGCGCTGGCCGGAGATCGGGAAGTTGTTGACCGCGCGCTGGGTGGAGGCGCCGTAGTAGGCGTCGGCGGGAACCTCGACCTCGCCCATGGAGTCGCGCTCCAGGCGTGTTTCCGGAGTCTTGGTACTGGTATCAGGCATGCACTGGATTTTGAGCTTCCATCGCGGCGCGCTCGGCCTGCACCCGCCGCAGGGCGTCCCGCACCGAGGGCAGGCGCTGGACCAGCGCGTCGAAATCGCGGCGCTCCAGGGTCGCGTAGACGCAGTGCGTGAGCGCGCGCACGGTGGCCGTGCGCAGCGAGTTGTCGAGCAGCGCGATCTCGCCGAAGTGGTCCCCGTCGTACAGCTCGGCCACCCGCTGGCCGCCCTTCACCACCTCGACCCGGCCCCGGACCAGGATGAAGAAGCGGTCGGCGGGGTCGCCCTCGGTGATCAGGACCGTGCCCGGTTCGGCGTCGGCGACCTGGAAGCGGCGCGCGATCCCGGCCAGGGTGCCGGGGCCGATGCCCGCGAAGATCGGCACCATCCGGAGCCGCCGGGGCTCGATGCGGCTGCCGGTGATGTCGGCCGTGATCGTGAAGCCGCTCTGCTTGGCCCAGAGCTGCGCGTAGGGGCCGCCCGCGGCCAGCAGATCGGGGTGACTCCCCTCCTCGACCACGCGGCCGCTCTCCAGCACGTAGATATGGTCGTAGTCGACGACCTGCGCCAGGCGGTGGGTGACCGAGATCACGGTGCGGCCGCGGCTCACGTTCTCCAGGGCCTCGGTGACCGCGTGCTCGGAGATGGGGTCCAGGGCCGAGGTGGCCTCGTCCAGGACCAGGATCTC
>DASUVY010000033.1:0-7210 GCA_036378695.1 Candidatus Dormiibacterota bacterium | reverse complement strand
CGGGCGCCCTGCGCCGAGAGCGCAGTGCGCAGCGCGTCCATGGGGTCGGCGTCCTTGGGAATCCCCTTGAGCGCCGCCTTGGCGGCCGCGTTCATGGCCCGCTTCGCCACCAGCTGCGACTTGAGCTGCTCGAGTTCTTTTGCGCCAGGCAGCTTGCCGTTCCAGAGCAGGTAGGCGACCTCCTCGAACGAGGCCTCAAAGAGGTCCTGGATGAGATAGCCGCCGCGGTAGATGAGACGGCCGCCCTGGCCGTCGACCTCCGAGATCTCGGTCTCGGCCGCCACGACCCCCTCCAGTCCGGGGACGTACTCGCCCATCTAGTTTCAGTTTAGGACGGGTTCAATGCTGATGAGGTTTGTGTTGGTGGGAAGCGGTGCCGGGGTCCATGTGAACGTCCAGGCGGCCCAGCTCCACTCGATGCCCAACTTCGTGCTCGACCCGCTCGGCCACCTCGTGGGCCTCGCGCAGTGTGACCTCGGCGTCGCAGTCGACGTGCATCACCGCCCACAGCTCCCGGCCCACCCACCGCGCGCGCACGTCGTGCACGTCCAGCACGCCCTCGACGCCCCGCGCGGCCTCGGTGATCTCGTCCACCAGCTTCGGGTCGACGGCGTCCATCATGCGGTTGAACAGGCTCCGCACCGTGCCCGCCAGCACGTAGACGATCGCCAGCGTGATCAGGACGCCGGCGATCGGGTCGGCCAGGCGCAGGCCCAGCCCGGCCAGCCCGATCCCGACGAAGGCCCCGGCCGAGACCACGGCGTCGATCCTGGAGTGCACGCCGTCGGCCTCGAGCGCCGGCGAGCCCAGCCCACGGCCGACCCGGATCTTGTACTCCGAGACCGCCAGGTTGCCGACCACGCCGGCCGCGGCCGCCAGCAGGCTGAAGGCGATGTTGCCGTAGCTCTCGGGCGCGAAGAACTTGCGGACGGACTCCGCGAACGCGACCAGCGCGGTGATCACGATCACGAGCACGATCAGGAGCGTGGCCACGTCCTCGATGCGGCCGAACCCGCTCGGGTAGCGGCGGGTGGCGGGGCGGCGGGCGATGGCGAAGGAGGCCAGCAGCACCAGCGTGGTGAGGACGTCGCCTGAGTTGTGGAGGCCGTCGGCGAGCACGCTGGCCGAGCGGCTGGCGATGGCCGAGGCCAGCTCCAGGGCCGCGGCCACGGCGAGGACCACGGCGCTGACGACCACGGCCCGCACGGCGTCCCGGTTGTCGTAGACGGCGCCGTGGTCGTGTGAGTGGCCGCCGCCCATCTACGTAGATTCTGAGTAAGGATGCGCCGGGCCGCCTTCGCCGCCGCCTTGGTGGTGGCGCTTTTCCTGGCGGCAGCCGCGGCCGGCGCCGCCCCGCACTTCCTACGCGGGTCGGTGGTTGGTGCGCCGGTCCCGGTGCCTGAGGCCGAGGCCCCGACGGCGCCGCCGACGGCTTCGCCCGCGCCGACCCAGCCACGCCCGGCCACCCCGGCCGCGCGGATCGGGGCGGGCATGACCTTCGACGCCGCCCGGGGGACGGCCGTGCTCTTCGGCGGCGCCACGCCGGCCGGCCCGCTGGACGACACCTGGACCTTCGACGGCCAGGCCTGGACGCGGCACACCACAACGGCGGCGCCCTCCGCCCGCGACCTCCTGGGCCTGACCTATGACTCAGCCCGAGCCGAAACGCTGCTGTTCGGCGGCCGCGCCGGCCAGTCGCTGCTGGGCGACACCTGGACCTGGGACGGTTCGGCCTGGGCCCGGCGCCATCCCGCCCATGAGCCGCCGGCGCGGTACGCGCCGCTGCTGGCCTACTACCCGTCCACGGGCGCAGCCATCCTGTACGGAGGGGTCGGCGCGGGCGGCATCCTGCACGACACCTGGGAGTGGAGTGGCAGCGACTGGCAGCCGCTGCCCCAGGCCGGAACGCCGGCGGTCGGGGAGGGCGCCGCCATGGCCTACGACGCTCGCCAGGCGCGCCTGCTCGCGATCGGCGGCGACGGCTCCTGGAGCTTCGTGGGCGGCCGCTGGATCCGCGTCGAGGACACGCCGGCCGGCCTGCCCACCACCTCCGCGGCGGCGGTCTACGACAACGAGGTCAACTCGATCCTGCTCTTCGGCGGGGAGGGTCCGGCGGGGCCGTCGAGCGACCTGTGGAGCTTCGACGGCAAGCAGTGGGCCAAGCGCGACGCCGCCTCGCCGCCTCCGGGTCGCGCCCACCCGGCGCTGGCCTACGACGATAAAGACAGAGCTCTCGTGGTCTTCGGCGGGGCCGGTGCCGGGGGCGCGCCGCTCGGCGACACCTGGCTCTGGACCGCCAAGGACGGCTGGCGCAGCCTGGGTTAGACCATCCCCAATTCCCAGCGGGCGTCCTCGGACATCCGCTCGGGGGTCCAGGGCGGCTCGTAGGTCAGCTCCACACCTGCGTCCTTGATGCCGTTGAGCCGCAGCAGGTGGTCGCGCACCTCGCTCATCACCTCGCCCGCCATCGGGCAGCCCAGCGCGGTCAGGGTCATCTTCACGTCGACGCGCTCGGGCTGGATGTTGACTCCATAGACCAGGCCGAGGTCGATGATGTTGACCGGGATCTCCGGGTCGTAGCACTCGCGCAGCACCTCGACCACGTCCTCCTCGCGGACCTGGGCGCCCTCGGCGCGCTCGAAGGTGATGGCCGCGGCTTCGGTGCTCACGAAGGCTTCTCCAGCGGCAGGCCGGCCTCGCGCCAGGCCTTGGTGCCGCCCCTGAAGTTGACGACGTCTTTCGCACCGAGGGCTGCGGCCATTTCCGCGGCCACCGCGCTGCGCTCGCCGACCTCACAGACGAAGATCGTCCGGTCGTCGAAGGCCTGGTTCGAACCCTTGGCGATGATCGACGCCAGCACGCGGTGCTGCGCTCCCGGCAGGTGGCCGCGCTGCCATTCCCAGTCTTCCCGCACGTCGACCACGTGGTAGCCCTCGTCGATCAGCTGCCGGATTTCGTCCAGCTTGAGGTCGCGGATGCCTTGCTCCGTGCTCACGTCTACTCGTCCTCCTGGCTGAGGCCGTAAGCCCCGACCTTCAACACCTTCAATGAAAGCAGCGCGCACTTGAGGCGCGCGGGTGAGATCTCGATGCCCAGCTCCTCCAGCACGTCCTCCTTGCCGATCTTGCGCGCGTCCTCCAGCGACATGCCCTTGAGCCGCTCGGTGAGCAGCGACGCGGATGCTTGCGAGATGGCGCAGCCGCGGCCGTGGAAGCGCACGTCGTCGATGACGCCCTCGCGCGTCTTGATGTCCATCCCCACCACGTCGCCGCAAAGCGGGTTGTTCTCCTCATGGGAGATGTCCGGGTTATCCAGACGCCCGAAGTTGCGGGGGTTCTTGTAGTGGTCGAGGATGTACTCGCGGTACATCTGGTCACTCATCAGGCGAAAATCCTCTGCGCTTCTTTCAACCCCGCCAGCAGGCGGTCGATTTCAGCCCGCTCGGTGTAGAGGAAAAAGGAGGCGCGCACGGTGCCCGCGACGTCGAGGCGGTTCATCAGCGGCTGCGTGCAGTTGTGGCCGGAGCGTACGCAAACGTCCGTGCGGTCGAGGATGGTGGCGATGTCGTGGGGATGTATGCCCTTGACGTCGAAGGAGATCACGCCCGCCTTGTCCGGTCCGGGTGGCGGTCCGAAGACGCGTACGCCGTCAAGCTCCGAAAGCGCCTCGTACGCGTAGTCGGTCAGCTCGTCCTCGTGCGCGCGCATGGCCGGGAAGCCGATCCCCTGCAGGTAGTCGATGGCCGCACCCATCCCGATCACCTCGGCGATGGCCTGGGTGCCGGCCTCGAACCTGTGCGGCGGCTCGCGGAACGTCGTCCCCTCCAGGCGCACGGCGCTGATCATTTCCCCACCGGCCAAAAACGGCGGCATGCCGTCCAGCAGCGCGCGCTTTCCGTAGAGGACGCCCGCGCCGGTCGGACCGCACATCTTGTGCGAGGAGAACGCGTAGAAGTCGGCGTCAGCGTCCTGTACGTCGAAGCCGAGGTGGGGGGCGCCCTGCGCGCCGTCGACCACGACCACGGCGCCGGCTGCGTGCGCGGCGGCGGTCAGCTCCTTGACGGGGTTGACGGTGCCCAGCGTGTTGGAGACGTGCGCGAAGGCCACCAGCTTGGGTTCCTGGCGCAGCAGCGCATCGAACTGGTCGCGGCGCAGGCGGCCGCGCTCGTCGATGTCGACGAACTCGAGGCGCGCGCCCTTCTCCAGCGCCAGCAGCTGCCAGGGCACCAGGTTGGAGTGGTGCTCCATGACCGTGCAGACGATGAGGTCGCCGGGCTTGAGATTGGAGCGCCCCCATGAGTACGCGACCAGGTTGAGCCCAGCCGTCGTGCCTGACGTGTAGACGATCTCGTTTTTCGAGCCCGCGTTGATGAACGCGCGCACCTTCTCGCGCACTGCCTCGAACTCTGCCGTCGCCTGCTCCGAAAGCTTGTAGGCCGCCCGCTCGACGTTGGCGTTGTAGAGCCGGTAGTAATCCTCCATCTTCTGAACGACCTGGTTCGGCCGCTGCGAGGTGTTGGCGGAGTCCAGGTAGGCCACGCCGGTCTCGAAGATGGGGAAGTCCCGTCTGATCTTGGCTACGTCGTAGGAGGAGGCAAGCGGGGTCCCCGCCGGATCGTCAGATCCGGTGGGGTGCTCATAGATCGACGTAGACATCACCATCCTCCACCTTGACCGGGTATACCGGTACCGGCTCCACGGCCGGCAGCGCGTTGGGCTTGCCGGTGCGCAGGTCGAAGCGCGAGCCGTGCTGCGGGCACTCGATCTGCAGCCCCCAGACCTCGCCCATCGAGAGTGAGAAGTCCTCGTGCGAGCAGATGTCGTTGATCGCGTACCAGTCGCCGTCCTCGGCGTGCACGAGGCAGATCGGCGTGTTCTCTACGTCCACCAGCTGCTGGGAGTCCGGCGGCACGTCGTTCACCGAGGCGACGCGGTGCCATGCCATCAGCCCAGCCGGGCTTCCAGCTCCGACTCGACCAGCTCACGGGCCTGGCCGACGGGGATGCGATCCAACACCTGGCCGAAGAAGCCGTGCACGATCATGCGCTCGGCGGTCGCACGCGCGATGCCGCGGCTCTCCAGGTAGAAGACATGCTCGGGGTCGACCGGCGCGATGGTGGCGCCGTGCGTGCAGCGCACGTCGTTGTTCATGATCTCCAGCATCGGGATCGAGTAGGCGTTGGCCGACTTCGAGAGCAGAAGGTTGCGGTTGGCCTGGTAGGCGTCGGAGTGGCGCGCGCCCTTTTCGATGCGGATCAAGCCCGCGTACACGCTGCGCGCGGTGTCGCGCAGCGCGCCCTTGAAGAGCAGGTCGGAGGTGGTCTCGCCGACCACGTGCGACTGCAGCGTGTGATAGTCGAAGAACTGGTTGCCGGAGCCGAAGAACAGGCCCTTGAGCTCGGCCGTCGCGCCAGGTCCGCGCAGGACCGCCTCAACGCGCGTCTTGGCGAAGCGGCCGCCCAGCCCGACGTTGACGACGCGCACCGTCGCCTCCTGCTCGGCGGTGACCTTCTGATCGGCGAACTGCCAGGCGTGGTTGCCCCAGCGCTGCAGCGACACGTAGCCGACATTGGCCCCGCGTCCGGCAAAGACCTCCGCCGAGCCGCTCGTCAGCGCCGGTCTATCCAGCGATGGCGAGAGAAACTCGTCGATGTAGTTGAACTGGGAACCTTCGCCGGCCACGATCGCGGTGTGCGGCAGCACCGCGGCGCCGCCGCCCGACGACCAGAACTGGCTGACGAGAGGCTTCTCGATCACGACCCCCGCCGGCACGTACAGGAAGGTGCCGCCGCTGAAGAGCGCGGCGTGCAGCGCCGAAAGCTTGTCGCGCTGGGGATCGACGCCTTTGAAGAGATGGCGCTCCACCAGCTCCGACTGCTCGCGCGCCGCCTGCGACAGCGGCATGAAGAGCACGCCCTTGCGCGCCAGGTCCTCCGGCAGGTCGACAATGCCCGGCTCCGACCCGCGCTGGCGCAGCACCGCGGCCGCGTCCTCGATCGGATCCGAAGGCGCGGCGCCGTTGGCGTGCTCGAAGGCTTCCAGTCCATCCAACGAGAAGCCCTTGAGGTCGGTGCGCCGCCACTCCTCGTCGGAGCGCGAGGGCATGGGCAGGCGCTCGAAAGCCTCGAACGAGGCCCGCCGCCGCGCGCGCAGCCACTCGGGTTCGCCGTGGAGGGAGGCGAGCTCCTCCACAGCCTTCAGCTCAAAAGGCATCAGCGATGGCCCTCCTGGCCGCGCTCAGGGATGAGGCGGTCAGGTGCCCAGGATGCTAGGAAGCGATGAGCACCGGAAGGAGCGCAGCCATAGCTGCGCGACTGAGGAGCGCAAGAGCTGACGACGCAGGCGGGGTGCATGAGCGGCTCAGACCGGCCGCGGATCGGGAGGGCCATCGCTAACCGACCGATCCCTCCATCTCGAGCTGGATCAGGCGGTTGAGCTCGACCGCGTATTCCAGCGGCAGCTCCTTGGTGAAGGGCTCGATGAAGCCGTTGACGATCATGGTCTCGGCCTCGACCTGCGGGATGCCGCGGCTCATCAGGTAGAAGAGCTGCTCGTCCGAGACCTTGGACACCGTGGCCTCATGGCCGATGTTGACCTGGTTCTCGTCGCACTCGATGTACGGGTAGGTGTCGCTGATGGAGTCGTCGTCCAGCAGCAGCGCGTCGCACTTGACGAAGGACTTCACGTCGTGCGCGCCCTTGTGCACCTTCACCAGCCCGCGATAAGAGGTGCGGCCGCCGGCCTTGCTGATCGACTTGGAGGTGATCGTCGACGTCGTGTGCGGCGCGACGTGCACCATCTTGCCGCCGGCGTCCTGGTGCTGGCCCTTGCCGGCGAACGCGATCGAGAGCACGTCGCCCTTGGCGCCCGGCTCCATCAGGTACACGCTCGGGTACTTCATGGTGATCTGCGAGCCCAGGTTGCCGTCGACCCACTCCATGGTCGCGTCCTGATAGGCGATCGCGCGCTTGGTGACCAGGTTGAAGACGTTGGTCGACCAGTTCTGGATCGTCGTGTAGCGGCAGCGCGCGCCCTTCTTGACGATGATCTCCACCACTGCCGAGTGCAGAGAGTCGGTGGTGTAGATGGGCGCCGTGCAGCCTTCGATGTAGTGCACGAACGAGTCCTCGTCGCAGATGATCAGCGTGCGCTCGAACTGGCCCATGTTCTCCGCGTTGATGCGGAAGTAGGCCTGCAGCGGAATGTCGACG
>DASUVY010000032.1:0-36405 GCA_036378695.1 Candidatus Dormiibacterota bacterium | reverse complement strand
TGATCGCCCCCCACTTAAATTCCCACCCCCAGCCCCGTGGGAGCCGGGCCGCATGGACCGGCTCTCTCCTCCCCGCCTCGGGGAGGTGGCGGCGGAGCCGCCGGAGGGGTTTCAGTCGACGCGCTTCAGGATCACCACCGGGATCCGGCGCGAAGTCTTGGCGCGGTACTCGTTGAACCCCGGCATCTTGGCCGCGTGGGCGGCGTAGAGCGTTTCGTATTCGTCGTCGTCGCCGACCGGCTGCGCCTCGGCTTCGAACTTCTCACCCAGCACCTCGACCGTGACCCTGGGGTTGGCGCGCAGGTTGTGGTACCAGGCCGGGTGCGTGGGGGCGCCCCCCTTGGAGGCGACCACCACCAGGTCGTCGCCCTTGCGGCTGAAGGCCAGCGGGTTCTCGCGCGGCTCGCCGCTCTTGGCCCCGTGCGTGGTGAGGATCAGCACGTCGCGACCCACGAATGGCCCGGAGGTCGCGCGGCCGCCGTTTTCGCGGAGGTCCTTGATCAGGTTCCGGTTGAAATCGTTGTAGGTTGTGCTCACACCAAAGCCTTACCCCATTGCGACCGCAACTATTCGCGCGCCTAGGCCGCTGAGACGGGCAGGTTGCGGCGCAGGAAGTCCGAGGTCTGGCGCCAGGCGTCAGCGGCCGCCTGGGGGTGGTGGAAGACCGTGGCCACGTTGTTGTCGAACGCGTGGTTGGCGCCCTGGTGGACGTGGAACTCGGCGTCCCGACGCCCCGCGAAGGCCGCCCGCACCTGCTCCCGCTTGGCCGGCGTGATGTACTCGTCGGCGGTCCCGAAGTGGAAGAGGATCGGGCACTCGACCTTGGGAGCCATGTCCAGCGCCTCCGGCACCGCCGAGCCGTAGTAGGAGACGCAGACGTCGGGTGAGGCCAGCGCGGCCACCATGTAGCTGATTCCGCCGCCCAGGCAGAAGCCCACGATCCCCGCCTTGCCGCCCTCCACCTCCGGCAGCTGGCGCAGGTGCTCGAGCGCGGCCACGGCGTCGTCGGCTCCCTTCTGGAAGTCGAACCGGGACATGTAGTCGAACCCGCGCTGCATGAAGTCGGCCGAGCGCTCGTCAACGGCGATGCCCGGCTCGATACGCCAGTAGAGGTCCGGCGCCATGGCCACGTAGCCGAGCTTGGCCAGCCTCTCGCACGCGCCCTTGATGTAGCCGTTGACGCCGAAAATCTCCTGGATCACCACCATCCCGGGCCCCCGGCCCGCCTCGGGCAGCGCCAGGAAGCCCGCGAACCATCCGCCGTCGTGAGCCTGGATTCTCTCCGTGCGCGTCTTGGTCATGGCCGGAGGATACGAGCCTCTGCAAACTCAGGCTTCTCGCCACACCCGCGCCGCGCTTTCGCCACACCCGCTGCCTAGACTCCGCCCAGGATGAGCGCGACCTTCGCCTTTTTGGGCGTCGCCGGCGACCGCCGGGCATACCTGGGCTTGCTCTACGCGCTGGCCCGGCTGCCCATCGCCTTTATCTACCTCCTGATCCTGGCCACCGGCATCCCCACTGCTCTCGGCCTGCTGCCGATCGGGGTCGGGTTCGCCGTCTTCGTTCTCATCCTGGGCATCGCCTGGTTCTGTGCCGTCTTCGAGCGCGAGCTTGGGCGCTGGTGGTTCCGGTACGAGGTGCGGCCCATGCGCGTCGCGGAGCCGGGGCGCCGCACTCTGCTCCAGATCTTGCGCACCTTCGTGTTCAGCCCGGTGGCCTGGAAGAGCCTGCTCTTCATGGTTCTCGAAATCCCGCTGGGCGCGCTCGCCTTTGCCGTCGTCCTGGCGCTGGGGACCATCTCGCTGGCGCTGCTCATGGCGCCCCTGGTCTACCTCTTCGACGCCAGCTCGGTCCAGGCCGGTGATCCCGCCAACAACGCCCTGGGCCTGCCTGACGGCAACATCACCCTCGCCGTGACGCTGCTGCTGGGCGCGACCGGGCTGGTGATGGCGCTCCTGACACTGCACGTGGCGCGCGGCATCGCGCTCGGCCAGGGCGCGCTGGTGCGCGCACTGCTGGGCATGAGCCAGGCTCAGGTTGACCTCTCCGCCGCCCGCCAGGAAGCCGCCACCCAGAGCGCGCGCGCCGAGCGCTCCGAGCAGAGCCGGCGCGAGCTGGTGGTCAACGTCTCCCACGAGCTGCGCACGCCGATCGCGTCCATCCGCGGCCATGTCGAGTCCCTCCTGGACCCCCACGGCGGCGAGCCCTCCGCGGACGAGACGCGGCGCTACCTGGAGATCGTCCAGAAAGAGACCGAACGCCTAGGGTCGCTGGTCGACGATCTGCTGGCCGTCGCTCGGGCGGATGCCGGGGAGCTGCAGCTCGACATCCAGCCCACCGAGCTGGGGCCGATCGTCCAGCAGGTGGCGGGGGCCCTCGCCCCCATCGCCCGCCGCGACCGCCGGGTCACCCTGACGGCGATGCCGGAAAACGGCGCGGGGCCAGTCTTCGCCGACCCCGATCGCCTGAACCAGGTGCTGGTGAACCTGGTCCGCAACGCCATCAACTACACGCCGGAGGGCGGCATCGTCTCCATCGCCGTGCGGGAAGCGGGGCCGACGCGCGTGGCGCTGGAGGTCGCCGACACCGGCGTGGGCATCCCGCCCGACGAGCTGGAGCGCATCTTCGACCGGCTGTACCGCGTGGACGCCTCCCGCTCGCGCGCGACCGGTGGCTTCGGCCTCGGGCTCGCCATCGCCCGCGACCTGGTGCAGGCCATGGGCGGCACCATCGAGGTGGCCAGCCAGCCCGGCGTGGGCAGCCGGTTCACCGTCAACCTGAGGCGCGCCTGAGCCATGGCGCTGGTGCTGGTCGTCGAAGACGAGAACGACCTCAACAACTTGGTGCGCGACCAGCTCCTCGCCGAAGGCCACACGGTCGACCAGGCCTTGAGCGGTGCCGAAGCGCTGGCAGCGGTCGAAAAGCAGGTCCCCGACCTGGTGATCCTGGACTGGATGCTGCCCGACCTGGACGGGCTCTCGGTCTGCCGGCGCCTGCGCCAGGACCATGTGATGCCGATCCTGATGCTGACCGCCCGGGGTGAGGAGATCGACCGGGTGCTGGGCCTGGAGGTCGGCGCCGACGACTACGTCACCAAGCCTTTCAGCATGCGTGAGCTGCTGGCCCGGGTCCGCGCCCAGCTGCGCCGGGTCGACCTCGAGAGCCGCCGCCAGCTGCCTGCGGAGGCCGGCCCTGCCGCCGTCGTCGTGGGCCCCCTCAAGGTCGATCCCGACTCGCACACGGCCTTGCTGGACGGCACTGCCTTGAAGCTGACGCCCAAGGAGTTCCAGCTCCTGCACCTCTTCGTGAGCAACCCCGGCCGAGCCTTCAGCCGCGAGTTCCTGCTGGAGCGGATCTGGGAGACGCGCTTCGAGGGCTACGACCGCGCGGTCGACACCCACATCACGCGCCTGCGCCGCAAGCTGGGGCCGCTGGGTGACAGCATCACAACGGTCTGGGGCGTCGGCTACCGGTTCCAGCGGCCGGCCGCGCCGTGACCGTGGGCGTCCCCTTCTGGGTCAAGTTCATCGCGATCGTGCTGGCCTTCGGCGGCCTGGTCTTCGCGCTGCCGGCGGCCGTCGCCACCGCGCTCCTGGCCGACGGTCTCACGGCCGACCGCAGCACAAGCCAGACGGTGCCCGTGGCGCCCGGCGCCACCGTGAACGTGGAGGCCGCCGCCGTCGAGCTAACGGTTGAGGGCGGTTCCCCGGGCCTGGTGCAGGTCGAGGAGCACGACACCGTGCGCGCCCTCACGCGTCGCCTGGCCGGCACCACGCTGAACCAGCTGCGGACCACCGTGGAGCCCAGTCTCGACGGCCTCAAGGTGACGACCTCCACAACCTCATTCAAGGCGTTCGGAGGGTTCGAGCGCCGCCAGCTGACTCTCCGGGTCCCCAGCGACGTCAACGTGGTGGTGGACACCGCGTCGGGCGACCTCCGCGTCAGTGGGCTACGCGGCAACCTCGCCATCACGACAGAGTCGGGCTCGGTGCGGCTGGACGACGTGGACGTGACCGGCACCGCGTCGGTGCACGTCGTCTCCGGCCAGATCGTCTATCGAGGCGCGATCGACGGGGGCCAGGTCGATCTGAGCACCATCAGCGGCTCGATCAACGTCTTTCTGCCGGCCAGCACCAACCTGCACTACCAGGCTTCCACGGTCAGCGGCAACGTGTCCGTGAGCAATCGCGGGCCGCTGAGCGGATTCGGTCACGAGCCCAATCGCACCGCCTCCGGCAACCTGGGCAGCGGAGGCCCGGCCACGCTGGCCATGAACGCGATCTCGGGCAACATCTCGGTGCACACCGGCTGAGAAGGCAGCCCTACTACCCCAGGGTGGCCGTGCAGCTCCAGCTGCCGGTCACCTTGGTCCCGTCCTCCATGGTCGCCTCCACCGAACCTTTGAAAGCGTGGGTGTTCACGTCGCCGTCGGTCACGTGGATGGTCCCCGACGTCGCCTTGATCGCCTTCCCGCCGGCGCGTACAACCAGTGGGGTGAGCCCGTCCGCCCGGGGAGGGGTGGCGGCGTCGGGGTCGCCCACGGCGCCCACGCCAACCTGCGCGATGAAGTCGACCTTGACGCCCTGCACCTCACCCGTCGTGAAGGTGAGCAGGAAGGCGGCCGGCGTCCAGATGCAGGAGCCGCTCTTGTCGCTGGAGAAATCGGCCTTGACCGGGCCGCTCAGCTGCAGAGAGCTGGACTCCGCCGCGCCGGTGTCGCCGGGACCGCCCACTCCCCCGCCGCCGCAGGCCGCCAGCAGGAGACCGATACCAACTGCGAAGATGGATCGTTTCATGATTGCAGGCGGAAGTTTGCCCGAAGTTTTCCAATTCGTATATACGGGTATCACCTTGATCTCAGGCCATGACTGAAGTCTCCCTCGACCGTTCCCTGCTGCCCACTGACCTGGACCTCGACCAGGCGGGTCGCGATCGTCCCGCCGAGGACGCGGCGGCGCTCGACGATGCCGTTCGCGCCTACCTGCGCGAGATCGGGAAGGTCCACCTGCTCACCGCCGCCCAGGAGGTCGAGCTGGCGCAGGCCATGGAGGGCGGCTCGGTGGAGGCGCGCCACCACCTCATGGAGGCCAACCTGCGCCTGGTCGTCTCCATCGCCAAGAAGTACGCCAACCGCGGCCTGCCCCTACTGGATCTGATCCAGGAGGGCAACCTGGGGCTGATCCGGGCCGTGGACAAGTTCGACTACCGCCGCGGCTTCAAGTTCTCGACCTACGCCACCTGGTGGATCCGCCAGGCCGTCCAGCGCGCCATCGCCGACCGGGGCCGCACCGTCCGTATCCCGGTCCACCAGGCCGAGCTGATCGGCAAGATGGTCCGCGTCGCCGACCGCCTGCGGGCCGAGCTCGGTCGCCAGCCCGACGAGGACGAGATCGCCCTCGAGATGGGGCTGGACAAGGAGCGCGTCAGCTGGCTGTTCCAGGTCGCCCAGGAGCCCGTCTCCCTGGAGACTCCCGTCGGCGAGGAGGGCGACTCCGAGCTGGGCCAGTTCATCGAGGACCGCAGCACCCCGTCGCCCCACGACGAGGCCGCCAAGACGCTCATGCGCGAGGAGGTCGAGGACGTCCTCGACAGCCTGCCCGCCCGCGAGCGCCGGGTCATGCAGCTGCGGTTCGGGCTGATCGACGGCCACCAGCGCAGCCTGGACGAGGTCGCCGGCCGCCTCGGCGTCAGCCGCCAGGCGGTGCGCGAGATCGAGCGGGCCGCCTTGGGCCGGCTCAAGGCCGGCGCGGCCGACCGTCTCAAGGAGTTCGCCACCTCCGCGGCTTGATAGGCCTCGACCTCGACCGCGTCCGTAAGGGAAAGGGCCGCATCCACCTCACCGCGCCCGGCGCGGGCCCCGGCGAGGTGCGCACGCTCTGCGGGCAGACCTTCCCGCCCGGCAGCTACGAGGTGGTCGGCGAGGAGGCCGACTGCAGCATCTGCCTGCGCCGCCAGAAGGACCCGGCGCTGGTGAGCGGCGCCTACTTCACCGGGGACGCCGGCTCCCGGCTGCTCGAGCTGTCGCTGCAGCAAGCCCGGCAGCGCCGCGAGGAGCGGGCGTCGGCGGCGCCCGCGGCGACGCCCCCCAAGCCCAAGGCGGTGCCACCGCCGCCACCTCCACCGGAGCCCAAGCTCCCGGCGCGCGTGGGTGAGCTGGAGACGGCCGGGCTCAAGAAGTTCTCAGAGAACGTGTTCCTGGCTCCGGGCGGCGCGATCGTGCGCATGGACGGTGAGCGCGTGGTCGAGGTGGTCTACGAGGGCAAGGTGCAGGCGGAGCGCACCCGCTTTGGCCTACGGGTGCGCTTCGGGGACCTTGTGGCGGACTTCTCGATCGAGAGCCTGCAGGCCAACTACCACCTGGAGCGTCAGTAGAAGACCGACCGGCAGCGCGGCCGTGGGCGGGCCTTGTAGCGGGCGCCCTGCCCGCGGTTCCAGAGCAGGTGGTCCAGCTCCATCGCCGTCCGCCCCACCTCAGCCTTGATCAGCTCGACCGCGTGGACCGCACAGGCCCGCATCTCCACTTCTTCCTCGGACCCCGAGCTCAGCAGCTCCTCGCGTTCGATGCGCTCGGCCAGGATCTCGTCGAAGGCCAGCACCCCGTCCAGGTGCAGCACGTGCGGGACCAGGTTGTCGGCGAACATGGTCAGCCGGTCCAGGCCGCGGAAGCCCCCCACCGCCAGCTCCAGGTCGGCCGGCGCGATCTGGGCGCGCTTGTAAAGGGGAACGCGTAGGCCGCGGTAGTCGTGGACGTCGTCGAAGAAGGGAATCTCGGCCAGCAGGCCGGCCAGGCGCTCCGCCTCGTACGCACTGGCCTCCAGCAGTGCTTGGAAGCTGCCTCGATAACGCTCGACCAGATGCCGGCCGAAGGCGTTCCAGGCCGCGGCAAAGAGCTCCATGAGCTCCGCGGCCGGGCCCTCGGCCGGCTGGTCGAAGATGGCCCGGCAGTCCGCCCTGGTAACGGCAGCCAGGCGGGCCGGCGTCAGCGGCCAGGCCTCCTTGAGGGCGCGCGCGACGTGGAGGTACCCGGAGCGCCCATCCCGCTTGCGCAGGAAGGGGAAGTAGCCGGAGCCGAAGTTGACGGCATCCAGTGCCAGGATGAACCCCGCGTCCCCAAGAACATGGGTTTCGGGGTCGAGGGCGGGCCTGAACTCGGCCACCGGCAACGACCGGGCGTAGCCGGGGATCGCTTCTAAGTCGATGCGGACCCAGCGCGCCCGGCGCGCCACCTCGGCGCAGGCCGACCGGATGGCGTCCGTGCTGAAGTTCAGTGAATCTTGAAGAGGAGGCCGAACCCGTAGGTGACGGCGCCCACGATGATGCCGGCGACCGTCATCTCGGCCCCCGCAGCCCACCAGCTGCGCAGCGTGAAGAGCGACTTCGCGGCCCCCACGGCGAAGTGCGCCACCAGCGAGACCGCGGCAGCCATGATCACCGCCGCCGTCCCCCGCAGCCAGAAGAAGGGGATCACGGGGATCAGCGCGCCCAGCCCGGTGCTGATCCCGGCGGCCAGGGCGGCCTGGACCGGGTTGCCCCCGCCCCCGCTCCCGCCCAGCTCCTCGGCCGCCAGCAGCTGGGCCATGGCTTCGGGGTTGTGCGCCAGCTTCTCGGCCAGGGCGTCGGCGTCCTCCCGGCTCAGCCCCTTCAGCTGGTAGAAAAGCGACAGCTCCTCCTTCTCCTCCTCGGGATGCTCCTCGATCTCCTGGAGCTCGCGGGCAAGGTTGGCGGCGGCGACCTCCGACTGCGAGCGCTCGGCCAAAAAAGCCCCCGTGGCCATGGAGAGGGCCGAGGCGAGGGCCCCGGCCAGGCCGGCGGTGAGCACGAAGGAGGAGCCGCCGGTGGCGCCCGAGACCCCGGAGACGATCCCAAAGACCGCCGCCAGGCCGTCGTTGGCCCCGTAGATGGCGCCGGAGATCCAGCCGCTTCCGGTGCGATGCCAGGTCTCCCGCGAGAGCAGCCGCTGCAGGCGCGACTCCTGGGGCGTCTGCTGCGCGGGGTCCTGGCCCGCGCGCATGGCCGCCACCTCCCGCGAGTGCGCCTGCTCGTCGTGCCGGATGTCGCGCAGCAGATGATCGGTCGCGGGATCGCCGGTGGGCGCCTTGTAGGGACCGTCGACCTCGGCGTTCTCGGCGGCCTCGCGGGCCGCCAGGACCGTGCCGATGGGGGCCAGCCGGACCTGCAGCCGGGTCCAGGCCGAAAGCCGCACGGTGGAGGGGTCGGGCACCTCGACGCCCATCTCGCGGAGCCGGGCCTCGATGCGCCGGCGGTGCCCAGCCTCGGCTTCGGACAGGCGCTTCAGGATCTCGGCCCGCCGCCCGTCCTTTTCACGCTCCGCGAGAAGCCCGTAGACGGCGCCGGCTTCGATCTCGCCCCGCCACGACGCCAGCAGCCGGGTGGCCGCCCCGGAATCAGCGGGCGCTTTCACGCGGTTGATCGTACAGAGGGCCGGCTGCCTATTCCGTTAACCGGTTTGGGTGCGGTCGATCCTCACAACCGCGTAAGTTGGGGCGTCTACCAGCCCAAACCCAGGAGGACACACTTGCCCGCGACCACCCCACCGCTCGTTCCCCTCAGCGCTCTCGACGACGAAGGCCAGATGATCATGCCCGACTTCTGGGGCGAGATCGATGGCGAAAAGGTCTTCGTGACCGCGGTGCTGGAGCGGACCGTCGTTTACGTCGACGGCAACGAGAAGAAGCTGACCCGGCGGGAGAACGTGTTCGTCGATCCCCGGATCATCGAGATGCGCCCCGTGGCCAACACCGCCAGCTGGCGCAGCCGCGGCAAGGTCATCGCCTCCAAGACGCCCCCGCCCAGCGCCGCCGCCCCGGCCGAGCCCACGCCCGAGGCCCTCGCCGCCATCGAGGAGCCCGAGGCCGAGGAGCCCGAAGAGCTCTAGCGGCTCCGGCGGCGGAGCGACGGCCCAAGTGCCGGCACTTCGCGGCCCCGGCAGCCCCGGCACGGCCGAAGTGCCGGCACTTGCCGCCGAGCCTGCGTCTTAACAACCTGGGTTGACGCACCGGCCGTCCCGCGAATGCCGTCGGGCCACATCCCCCGGGTGGGTGGTTTTGGGGGAGGGTCAGCTGCCCAAGTAGCGGGCCACCGCCTTCAGGTCGGCGATGAAGGCCGCGGTGCCGGCCTCCCGGTCGTCCGAGCGCAGGATCGAGGCCGGGTGCACGGTCGCCACCACAGGCGCGCCCAACCGGGGCACCTCGATCAGCTTGCCCCGGTCCTCGGTGACCTTGAACTTGGACCCGATCAAGGCCTTGGCCGCGGTCGCCCCCAGCGCCACGATGATGCGCGGCTTGACCACCAGGATCTCGGCCTGCAGCCAGGGGCGGCAGGCCAGCACCTCGGTCCTGTTGGGCGACTGGTGGATGCGCCGCTTCCCGCGCGCCACCCACTTGAAGTGCTTGACGATGTTGGTCACGTAGACCCGGGTGCGGTCGATGCCGGCGGCATCCAGCGCGCTGTCCAGGAAGCGCCCCGCGGGCCCCACGAAGGGCCGGCCCTCCACGTCCTCCCGGTCTCCCGGCTGCTCGCCCACCAGCATCACCGTGGAGGGCGCGTCCCCCTCGCCGAAGACGGTCTGGGTGGCCCGGGCATGGAGATCGCAAGCCTGGCAATCCTCGGCCGCCGCCGCCAGGTTGGGGATGCTCAGCTGCTTGGGCAGGAGCTCCTCGACCGGCTTCCCCACCTCCCCAAAGCTACGCTGAGTTGCGGTGGACCTCGATTCCCTGCCCGCCCAGCTGCGGCCCGTCCTGAACGCGCTGGCGGCCGCGCTGCGCAGCCGCGAACCCGCCATCCGGGAACGCGTCGCCAAGCTGCGGGCCGAGCATCCCCACGACACGCCCGACCAGCTGGCCCGGCGCCTGATCTCCAGGACGCGACGCCGGGTCGCCGCCACCGGCGCCGCCAGCGGGGCGGCGGCCATCGCGCCCGGGCTGGGCACCCTGATCGCCCTCGGCACCGTGACCAGCCAGGGCCTCTACGCCCTCGAGCAGGAGACCGAGCTGGTGCTGGCGATCGCCATCATCTACGGCCACGAGCTGGCCGGCTCCGATGAGCGCCTGCTGGAGGCGCTGCTGGTGGTGGGCCTGGCCGGGGGCGCGGTCAAGCTGCGCGAGAACGTGCTGGTGGCGGGTGGCGAGCGCCTGACCGTGGCCGCCCTGCGCACCCTGCCCGCCCGCACATTGACCGGCCCCAGCACCCACCTGGTCGGACGCGTCCTGGCCCGGGTCCTGGGCCGGCGCGCCGTGGGCGCGGTGGTCCGGGTGGCGCCGCTGGCCGTGGGCATGGCCGCGGGCGCCGGCTTCGACTGGTTCGCGGTGACCGCGCTGGGCCGCGCCGCGATCCGCTACTACGGTTCCGGAGGACCCGCTCTCACGGCTCTACCCCCGCACGGCGAAGATCGAGTCGAGATCGAACGCGGCGGGTGACTCGACCTGGTCGAAGCCACACTCGGTGGGCTTCTTGTCGACGCGCCAGCGCAGGAAGCGGGCGGCGTGCCGGAAACGTTCGCCGCTCTGCAGCTTCTCGTAGGCGACCTCGCAGACCAGCTCCGGCCGCACGCCCTGCCAGTCCATCGAGTCGCGGCCGCGCGACCAGCGGCTGAGGCCGCCCGGCCGGCGGCCCATCTCCTCAGGGGTGGGCTCCTGGCGCAGCGGCTCCAGCTTCTTGAGCAGCTCCAGGCGGGTGGCCGCGTCGAACGACGATGTGTGGCCGACGTAGTGGAGGTTGCCGCTGTCGTCGTAGAGCCCGAGCAGGAGCGACCCCAGCGACTTCCCGTACTTGTCCCAGCGCCAGCCCAAAACCACGCATTCGGCCGTGCGCTGGTGCTTGATCTTGGCCCAGAGCCGCTTGCCGGGCACGTAGGGGGAATCCCAGGACTTGGCAATCACGCCGTCCAGGCCGGCGCCCTCGAACTGCTTGAACCAGTCGGTGGCGACCGCGGCCGACCGCGTGTACGGCGTCAGGTGCACGGGCGGCTGCGCCCCCGCCAGCAGCTTTTCCAGCCGATCCCGGCGTCGGCTCAGCGGCTCCTTGCGCAGGTCCTCGCCCTCCAGCGCAATCACGTCGAAGGCCACGAACATCGAGGGCGTCCGCTCGGCCAGCATGCGCACTCGCGACTCCGCCGGGTGAATACGCTGCTGCAGGGCGTCGAAGTCGAGACCTGTGGGACCGGCCACGATGATCTCGCCGTCCAGCACGACCTGGCCGACGGCCAGGGCGCGCACGGGCTCGACCAGCTCCGGGAAGTAACGCGTCATGTCCCGCTGGCCGCGGCTCACGAGCGTCACCCGCCCGGCGTCGAGGTGCACGAGGGTGCGAAAGCCATCCCATTTAGGCTCGTACTCCCAGTGCTCGCCCTCCGGCATCTGCCCGGGCGGCAGCGGCGCCGCCAGCATCGGCTCCATGTCGAACGGGATGGGGTCACTCACCGCGGGACAGAATACTTTTGATGCTGCGTTCGAAGCCGGTGGCCCTGCTGCGCATGGAGGGGACCATCGGCGTCGGCATCCGAGCCGGCGAGTGGGTGCCCGTCCTGGACTCGGTGCGGCGCTCCCGGCGGCTCAAGGCCGTCGCCCTCGAGATCGACAGCCGGGGCGGGTCGGCCGCTGCTTCGGACTACATCCACGAGGCGCTGCGCCGCCTGGCCGCCGAAAAGCCGGTGGTCGCCTTCAGCGGCAACCTCTGCGCCTCCGGCGGCTATCTGATCGCGGCCGCGGCCCGTCGCTTCCTGGTCCAGCCCGCGGCGCTGGTGGGCTCGATCGGCGTGATCTCGGTGCGGCCGCTGGCCTATGAGCTGATGCAGCGGATCGGCCTGGCGGTCAACGTCGCCAAGAGCGACCGCCTGAAGGACATGGGCGCCTTCTGGCGGCCACCCACCGAGGAGGAGGAGGCCAAGGAGCAGGCGCTGGTCGAGGAGTACTACGGCATGTTCCTGGAGCGGGTGCAGGCGGGCCGCGCCATGGATCCGCAACGACTCCGAGAGCTGGCCACCGGTGAGGTGTTCACTGGCCGCCAGGCCGTGGCGGCCGGCCTGGCCGATGCCCTGGGCACCTTCCAGGACGCGATTGACGAGGCGGCGCGGCTGGCGGGCGTGGCCCGCCGCACGCGCTGGGTGGGACCCAAGCGCAGCCTGCGCCAGCGCCTGTTGGCGCCGGTGGCCGGCTCCCTCGCCGATGAGGCATGGGAAAGGGCACTGGCGGTGACCAGCGCCCTTCCCCGCTACTGACCTAGTTCTTCGTTACGGGCTCTTCGACGGCGCCGAAGAGGGGGCCGTCTGCGTGGTGGTGTTGGTGGTCGTCGTGTTCGTGGTCGTGTTGATGTTGGTGGTGCGCGGGAAGAACCAGCTGCCGGCGAAGCCCGCCCAGATCAGGAACAGGATCACCAGCACGGCCAGGATGAGCATCGCCAGCGCGGCCGCGGCGCCACCGCCACCACCGCCCTCAACGACTTCACCGCCACCCGCGGGGCCGTAGCCACCGTAGTAGCGGCGATAGGTGTACCCGCCGCCGCCGATCAGGACGGCCAGCAGGAGAACGACTAGAACGATGAGTAGAAGAGTGCCCAAACTTGGTGCCTCCTTAGTTGTCGAATGCTGCTAGCCATGATATCAGCTTTGACGCCACCCTTCATAGCAAGTCGCGCGGCGGCATACATCGCCTTTCTCCCCACGTTCTCCAGATGTTGTGCATTTCTCCAGGTCGTGCTACCATATGGCCACCCTGCAAAGGGCCCCAGCAACGAACTCCACGCCCCCACCCCAGCCTGGGAAGCTCGTTTAAAACGCGGGCTTCCCTTTTTGTTGGAGCAGGTCCAGCACCACCGCGGCGCTGAAGGAAAAACCGCCTGCACCCAACGGCGCCCCTGTGCGCGGGTCGAAGTACTCGTGGAGACCTTTAGCCGCCAGCGCCAGCACGGTCTCGCGGACGGTCCGGGCGGGTTCAGATAGGCCGGCTGCTTCGAGGCCGTCGGCAACCAGCCAATCCACGATCAGCCAAACCGGCCCTCGCCAGTAGCGCTCGGGTTCGAAGGCCGGTCCGGGGGCGGCGGTGGGTACCGGGAGCAACTCCCTGGTCTGCCCCCGGTAGGCCGACCAAGCGAGCTCGGCCCGCTCGCGGCCGGCCAGGCCACCGGCCAGCGAGGCCAGCCCCGCGGCGGTGGGCGCCGTCAGCCGGAATCCGGTCACCAGGTCGACGTCGAACCAGGTGCCGGCGGCCTCGTCCCAGTGCACTGCATGGAAGGCCGCGGCGTATTCCTCGAGCTCGGGCTCATCGAAGGGCGCCCGCTCATCCAGCTCGAACGCCATCCGGTTCAGCGCGCGCGCGGCGCGGTGCCAGAGGGCGTCGATGAGGACGTCATGGACGCAAAAGGGCGAGAGCTCCCGATAGCGGACCAGGTCGTAGTCGCAGGCATCTAGCAGCTCGGCCAGGGCGAGGAAGCTGTCGTAGTCCTTGCCGGTGGGCCGCTGAGCGGCGCCGACGTGGACTGTGTCCAGGCGGCGGTAGGTCCGCTGCGGCTTGAGGCCTGCGGCGGCCAGGAAATCCCAGCGTGGGGAGTTGTCCCAGCCGCTTTCCCAGGGGTGCACCATCACCGGCAGCGGCGAGCCGGGCAGGGTGCGCGCGTTGCGGAACCAGCGCAGCCAGGCCAGCAGCCCCGGGTAGACGCGGCCGTAGAAGCCTCGCGCCGCGGCTCCGAGCCGCGACCCCACGACGAGAGCCGCCAGCACCAGGACTGGCGGGTTGGAGATCCCGCTGGTCAGCTCCCCCGCCACCAGCACCCTGCGTTGCGCCCCCGGCCACCAGTCCGGCCCCGGGAAGTAATCGGCCAGGTGCCGGGGGTCGTAGTGCACGTGCGGCACCATGCCGTCGGCCCAGCGCGCACGCAGCATGCTCTCAATCTCCAGGGCGGCCCGGGCAGGGTCGAACGTGGCCCAGCCCAGGCTGGCGAAGCCGGAGTCCCAGTTCCACTGGTGCGGGTACTGGGCCGGCGAGGGCTTGGTCCAGCGCCCCGCGTCGTTGGCGCGCAGGACCTGCCGCGCGCGCTCGACGAGATCGGCTGTGGAGGGGCTCAGCTCGGCCGCGGGGCGCTCTTGCGGACCGCGCGCCCGGTGCGGCCTTCGCCGCTCTTGGGCGTGGCCCGGGTGGCGATGCCGCAGTGCGGGCAGAAGGCCATGCGGGGGACCATGCGGTGGCAGTGGGAGCAGGGCGCCAGCGGCCTGATCTCCACCTCGACCGCCTCGGCCAGCAACATGTGGTGGATCGCAATTCGCACCCAGAGCAGGAGTAAGGCCAGCACCAGCGCGTGGACCACGACCACGGCGAGCTGGCTGGCCACCACCACGTCGACCACGCCCAGCGCGGCCTGGACGACCGCCGCCAGCGCGACCGCGCCGGGGATCGAGCTGAAAAGGTTGTGCGACATGTGAGAGCGCAGCTCGCCGCGGTGAAGCCAGACGGCGCCGGCGACCAGCCCGGTCGTGCTGCCGTTGATCAGCGGTACCAGCAACCCGCGCTGCACAACGGCGAGCATGAAGTCGAGCGAATCCGTGGGCGACACCGCGCCCAGGGTCAGTAGCGGCCATAGCTCGACCAGGGTGCTGGAGAGGGTGAAGCCCAGGGCGCAGGCCACTCCGAACGTGAAGCCGTCGAGGGCCTCGTCGTAGCCCCGCCGGATCAGGTAAACGATCAGCGGCCCCACCAGCATGAGCAGCTGCGCCAGCAGCGGCAGCAGGATGCCGGCGGCGAGCAGGCTGGCCGCGTTGGGCCCGGTCGCGAGGTTGCCGATCAGCTGTTGCATCACCAGCGGCCCCGTGATCAGTGCCCAGGGGATACCCAGCAGCAGCCCCACCGCGAAGGTGGCTCCGATCACCAGCACGGGCTCGTCCTCGTAAACCTCCACCTCATAGAGGTAGACCAGGTAGAGCAGCGGCACGGCCAGCACGGCCACCGCGATGGCGGGGCCGGTGAGGCGCAGGAGGCCGAGGCCGGCCAGCAAGACCAGGCTGACCCCCAGGATCACGCGGAAGGGCGCCGTGCGACGGTGCGGAAGATGCGGGAGCAGCGTCGAGATCACGCTCAGGTGGACCACGTGCTCACCGGGATGGGCGGCGAAGGCATGGCGGCGGCCGAGCGCCTCGCCGGCGTCCGAGAGCAGGTGGGCGCCGCAGGCTCCGCAGAATTCGCCGGGCGGCACCTCGCGCGCGCAGATCGGGCAGCTGACGAGGCCGGCCGCCGGCGCCTGGTCGCTCACCGGCTGGCATCGTAGCGGCGGAAGCGCGGCAGCAGCAGCGCGCAGGCCGCCGCCCCCACGACGCAGAGCACGCCGCCGGAGAGGATGGAGGCCGTGACTCCGAAGGCCGCGGCCACCGCGCCGGCCTCGAAGTTCCCGAGGGTCGGGCCGCTGGTGTAGCTGATCAGCTCGATGCCGGCCAACCGGCCGCGAAGGTGATCGGGGATCGTCTGGTTCCAGATCACGGTGCGGAAGATGCCGCTGACCATGTCCGCCGCGCCGGCTGCGGCCAGACAGAGTAAGGCCGGCCAGAGGCTCTGCGCGAGGCCGAAGCCGATGACGGCCACGCCCCAGGCGGTGGCGGCCAAGGTCACCGCCAGGCCGTGGCGATGCACGCGGTTGGTCCAGCCGCTGGTGGCGGTCGCGATCAGGCTCCCCACCGCCGGCGCGGCGAAGAGGAGCCCCAGAATGCGGGCGCCACCCAGGTGGTCTGCGATAGCCGGGAAGAGCGCCGCCGGCATACCGAAGAACATGGCCACCATGTCCACCGCGTAGGTCCCGATCAGCTCCTGGCGGCTGCGGGCATAGCGCAGGCCCTCGGCGATCCGGCGCGAGGAGGGCGGCTCGGCGCCGGTCGGCGGCGGCACGGCCCGCATCAGCCACAGCGTCAGCAGCGAGACCCCGAAGGCGGCGATCTCGACCGCATAGGTGATGGGCAGGCCCAGGCCGGCGATCATGAGGCCGCCCAGGGCCGGCCCCAGGATCATCCCCGCCGTGCCCCGCAGGCTGTTCAGCGCGCTGGCCGCCGCCAGCTCGTGCTTCTCGACTAGGCGCGGCAGCAGTGCGTCCAGCGCGGGGCGCTGCATCGCGTAGACCGCGTTGCGAAGGAGCTCCACGACGAAGATCAGGCCGAGCAGAGGGTGCCGCAGCACGGAGTTCCCGGCCAGGAGTGCCGCCGTCAGCATCATCCCGGCGCCGCAGAGCAGGACCAGCCGGCGGCGGTCGTGCGCGTCGGCGTAGGCGCCACCGATCAGGCCCAGGCTGACCAGCGGCAGAAAGGCCACCAGCTCCAGCGCTCCCACCGCGAGGGTGGAGTGGGTCAGCTGGTAGACCTGGAAAGGGACGGCGACGGCTGTGACCATCGAGCCCATGAAGGCGATGGCCTGCCCTATCCAGAGGAGGCGGAAGTCGCGGTGGCGGCGAAGCGGCCTGGTGTCGACCGTCGCGAGGCTGAGGACACGCGCCCAGATGGCCGGGGCTTCGGGCGCGGCCTCCTTCATGGCCTGGTTAGGCTAGCGGCGTGGGGCAGCCGCTTCGGTTCGGTCTCTGCGTAGATCAGAACCTGAGCTGGCCGAAGACGGTCGAGCGCTGGCGGCTGTTCGAGGAGCTGGGCTTCGACTCGGTTTGGGATTGTGACCACTACACCCAGCCCAGCCGGCCAACCGGGCCCTACTTCGAGGCCTGGACGCTGCTGGCGGCGCTGGCCGGGCTGACCTCAAGGATCCGCATCGGCGTGCTGGTCAGCTGCAACACCTTCCGGCACCCGTACCTGCTGGCCAAAGAAGCCAGCACCGTCGATCACATCTCCGGCGGGCGCCTGGAGTTCGGGTTGGGGGCGGGCTGGTTCGAGCCCGAGCAGCGGATGCTGGGGATGGCGCTGCCCGAGCCGGCCGAGCTGGTGGGGCGGTTTCGGGAGGCGGTGGAGATCTGCGACAGCCTTTTCCGGAATGAGGTGACGACCTACGCGGGCCGCTGGTACCAGCTGCGGGAGGCCGCATTTCGGCCGCTGCCGGTGCAGAAGCCGCGACCGCCGTTCACGTTGGGGGCGCACCGGCCGCGGATGCTCGCGCTCGTGGCGCGGTTCGCCGATGCCTGGAACTCCTACGGGACGCCCGAAGTGATCCGCGAGCGCAACGCTGTGTTGGATGAGCAATGCGCGGCGATCGGGAGGGACCCTCATACACTGCGCCGCTCGCTGTACTACTCGATCGCGCGCGAGGCGGACCCCTGGTCGTCGGTGGACGCGTTCGAGGAGGTGGTCGGGCGCTACCGCGAGGTGGGCATAGAGGAGTTCATCCTCGACCACCCCAAGGACGGGCAGCTCCCCGTTCTGGAACGCGTGGCCGCCGAGGTACTGCCGAAGCTCAGGTCGGCGTAGGTCGGCCGAAGCAGGTCGGGCGGGGGAGATTCGAACTCCCGGTCTCCTGCTCCCAAAAACTAGCTTGCCGCCGCTCGAATACGAGGCGAATACAAGCAGATCTGGCGCACCGCGTCAAAGTCTCCTGACTGCGTCAAATCTCCTGACACCTTGTTCTGTCGGGTCAGCTGACTCCGTCGGTCAGGTTGGGAGCCGGGCCACATCGACCTGATTTGGATTACAACAGGGGTCTCCATGAGCGTGAGGCCGATAGCCGGTCTGTGGGTGGCGCTGGTAGCGGTCGCTCTCGTCGGCAGCACAGTGGCTTGCGGAGGCGTCCGGCATGCGACGTCCGGCCCGCCGGCTGCATCGCCTAGGCTTGTCCCGGCGGCCACCCCGCAGTCGCTGCTCCTGACTTGGAGCCAAAATGCGGCCGCGCCGAAACTGGACGCGCCCGCGAGTCTCGCTTCACCCAAGCGTTACTGGCACTGGCGCCTCCAGACCGGCGGCGCCTCTGGGATGATCAACGAGCGCTGGGTCGGCATCTCGGCGACCGATCCCACCTTCTTCTCGATCGGGGGCAGGTCCACCAGGCCGACCCGGCCGACTGGGGCGCCCACAGGTTTCTGGTTGAGGGGCGAGCTTTCACGTTTACCGAGGTCCGGCAATGGCCGACCGACGACGCCGGCATGAGCGCCTTCTTGGCCGAGCCCTACCACACGACGGCCTTCACGCCCAGAATCTTTGGTGAGGCGATCGAGCTTTCGATTGCGCCAACCGCTCCCGCTAGCCTGGCGGCTGCCTATCGGGTGATCTCGCAGCGACCGGAGGTGCACTACGCCGGGCCAGTCAGGGATCCGCTTGGGCGGCGGGGACTAGCCCTTGTCTTCGAGTTCGATCACATGCAGAACCAGTTGATCGTCGACCCGCGCACGGGTGCCGCCCTCGACAACCGGGCGGTGAGCATGGCGGATGGTTCGCTGCAGCTGCTGACCGTCGTGGAGGCCACCGGGTGGATGGACTCCCCGCCCGCGGCCTGAGGACGAGGCCGGTCGCAGAACGACGGACCAATTTGGTCAGGTAGGACCACCCTGGTCCATTTTCCCCGCCTTCAGCGTGAGCAAGATAACGGGACTGTGGTCCCGCCACAGGGTAGGTGGATCGCAATTAGCTCGCCGGCAGCTGTACGTGAGTTGGCGCTGGGCCGGTAGCCATGTAGGTGCCGCCCGACCATGACCAGGTGAGAGTCGTGTGGATATCCGGGCAGCAGTGCGGGATGCTCGCCCTCGAATAGCCATACACCGTTACAGAAAGACTGTTTCCCGAGACGGTGGTTTCGTCTTTTGCCGGCAGCCAGTCGTCTTGATAGCTGAGAAGTGTTTGTCTCAGTTTCGGCGCCCCTGCCGGTCCAGAGTTGTCGAACACAAGGACCGCGCTCGGCGGACTCCCAGCGCCCGCTCGACAGGAAACCATTACCACAGCGAGATGTGCGGTCGGTTCGGGGCTCGTATAGGCGCTGGCAAGCCCGACCGTCTGCCCTCCGCAGCTGACTGGATAGCTCAGAGATGCCCAATCCACTCCTGAAAACAGCAGAGCCGTTGCTGGGTCGCTCCCCGATACCGTCGGCGGTGTCGATGCCGTTGGCGACGAAGCGGCAATCGGAGTGGCTGTCGTTGCCGAACTGGCGGCGGTGGCACTCTCGCCGGTGAGCCGGTGCAAAGAACCACAAGCGACGACGGAAACCAGGACCGTCAAAGCTAATGTGGCGAGAATCAGTGACGGCGCCGCCTTGGCGGTGACCAGCCCCCAAGATTCGGTCCAGTTCTTGTGACGGTTTCCGGTCCAGCCACGGTCGCGTCTCCAGGTCGCCCTTTGGTCCAGGCGCATCGACGGTAGTGTCTCTCACGCGCTGCTCTCCGTCCAAGACATAGCGAAGGCCGGCGCGTAAGCATGTCCAGCCTCGATGAGGTCGTGTTCGTTGTAGCGCTGGCGCCACTGGTCGGCGCCGATTTGGCCTCCGGCAGGGTGTCGAAGTGCACCGAGGCATGTGAGCAACCGGCCCCTCTGCACCCTGCAGCGACGGGGCCGGTTAACCAGCTGGAGCCGTGACGAGACTTACCGCCTCAGCGTCGGGTCCCCGACGATGAACTCCTCCCAATCCTTCCTGGAGCCGAGATCGCGCTCAGCCGACAGGCGGACATAGCGCTGAAGGATGCCGTAGTCGGAATGGCCCATCGCAGCCCTCAGCCGCTCGAAGTTCCAGCCCATCTGGGTGGCTACGGTCGCGAATGTGTGCCTGAAAGCGTGGGCATGGACCCGGAAGCCGACGGATCGCTTGAGGCGATCCATCATGGCGTCGATGCCGCCCTTCTTGAAAGGCTTGCTGTAGCGGTTGATCAGCAGCGCAGTGGACTCGGTTTCCGGCCGCTGACGGGCTCCGTAGCGCCTGATGTGCGCGGCCAGGCCCGGCGTGATCGGCACTCGCCGAGCCTTCTTGCCCTTGGCGCCGGCGTCCCAGCGCACTCGGAGCTCGGCATGGCCGCGGTCAAGGGAGTCGATCATCAGGTCCGGCAGTCCGTCAGGACCCTTCAGGGCCAGGCCGAACAGCTCGGACAGTCGGACGCCCGAACCAATCAGGATCCGTAGCGCCGTCTCCTCCACTGGCGAGCCGCAGGCGCTGAGCATCTTCCGCAGCTGGGCGACGTGATAAACGGAGACTTCCTTCTGCGGCACCCGCGGCCCTGGCATCCGCAGGAGGCGCAGGTCGACCGGGTAGCCCTCCAGGTCCGCCCAGCGCAGGAAGGCCCGGACAGCGCGGTGACTGCAGTGCAGCGTCGAGGGCTGGAACTGGCCGCCGAATCGGTGCGGCGTGATCGCCAGCTCGGCGCGGAAGCGGCGGAGAGTGTCAGCGTCCAGATCGGCGAACCGCCGTACGGCAGGGTCGCGACCCTCGAGCCATCTGAAGAAGCGGCCGAGGTGGAGCTCGTAGTAGTCGAGGGTCCAGTGGGACAGTAGCGAGCCCTGTTTCTCAAGTCGAAAGAGGTCGTAGGCATCGCGCAGCTGGCTGGGCCCAGAGCTGGGTGCCAAGGATAGGACGCGTTGTTCGGACATCGCAAGTACCTCGCTCTTCACACGGCAATCCTCCGTGTCAGGAGAGCGGTAGCAAGCGTTCAAGTCCCCTGACCGCGATCTTTCCGGCCACTTTCCGGGGCGCTTCCGCCTTGCCTCCGACACGGCTCCTAACCGCCGCCGCCGAAGGCTCCGGATCGAGGTCTAACCACCGCGGACGAGGACTGGTCGGGCGGGGGAGATTCGAACTCCCGGTCTCCTGCTCCCAAAGCAGGCGCTTTGCCAGGCTAAGCCACCGCCCGTTCCGAAGGGGCCAGTCTAGCCTGGCCCTGCGGGCGTGGCCTGTCACTCGCCTAAAGGCAGCAGGTAGGGCTCGCCGGCAGGCGCCGCCTCGGCTCGGCCCTGGGCCCGCTCCTCCTGCCAGGCCGTGAGCCGGCGCACCACCAGGACCGCGAGCATGGCCGCGGCGACGTGCGATCCGGCATCGCAGATGGCGGCAACGTGGCCGGCCGGCCCCGGCATGCGCGAGGCAAAGTTGCCTACCCAGTTGCTGATCAGCCAGGCCGCCCACCACACCTTGAGCAGCGTCCAAGCCCGGCCCGGTCCGGCGCTATGCCACCAGATCTCGCGCATCACCTGATAGGGCTTCCATAGGCTGGCGAATGGGACGAACCACCAGCCGACGGCCCATCCCGGCGAGTGGCGCAGGCCTTGGGCGCCCAGGGGGCCCAGGTTTCGATAGGCGCGGTGGATCCACAGGAGGAAGAGCACGATGGTGGCGATGTGGGCGCCCAGATAGATCAAGCCGCCGATGCCCGCCACGACGTCGCCGGCGCCAAGCTGGTCTCCAGGACCAGTGAAGCCCATCAGCACGAGCACCTCGCCGGGCACAAAGATCACGTCGCCCGCGATGAGGGCTGCGAATGCGAGCTGAACCAGGATCGCGAGCGTGCCAGGGCTCTCGTAATGGGCTGCCGCGCGCGCGATCTGCGGTGGGGCCGCTGCCGGCTGCCAGGCGGTTCCGTTCCAGCGCCAGTGCCCATCCGGCGAGATCGCCTGTCGCCACTGAGCGCCATCCCAGTACCAGAGCCCGTCCGGCGAGAACTGGCCGCTCACGGCCGGCGAGTGTAGACCCGGGCCCCGCTTGCCGCGCCCAGGCGAGGCGGCTGCGCGCCGGCCTCAGGAGGTGGCGGAAATCGCTACCGCCGGCCCGGGGTACCCGTGGTCGAGCAGGTTGCCCCGGTAGTAGGCATCGCCGAACGTGTAGATGGCGCCGGCCTGGGTCAGGATCGCGTAGCCATGCGGACTGGGCGCCAGGCCGGTGGCGGGTCCGGGGTACCCGTGGTCCAGAAGGTTGCCGTAATAGACGGCGTCCCCGAACGAGTAAATGGCACCCGAGGCGGTCAGGATCGAGTAACCGCGCCCGCTCGGCGTGTAGGCGAAGCTGACGGCAGGTCCCGGGAAGCCGTGGTCGAGGAGGTTCCCGAAGTAGGGCGCGTCGCCGAACGTATACAGCGCGCCGCTCGAGTTAAGGATCGCGTAGCCGCCGCCGCTCGGCGTCACCGCGATGGCGACGGCAGGGCTCGGGTAGCCGTGGTCGAGGAGGTTGCCGTGGTACTGCGCGTCGCCGAAGGTGTAGATGGCGCCGGCGGTGTTCAGGATGTCGTAGCCAAGTCCATCCGGCGTCTCCGCGAGGCCTATCGCGGGCCCCGGGTAGCCGCGGTCGATGAGGTTGCCGTAGTAGCCGGCGTTCCCGAAGGAGTAGATGCCGCCGAAGCCGGTCAGGATGTTGTAACCGCCGGCCGGCGGCGGCGCCGCAGGTCCGGGCTGGCGAGCCTGTGCGGAATCGGGGCTGATCATCAGCGACGATTCGTCCACCGCCTCGAAGGCGGCCGCGGGCACGCGCTTCAAGTCGGCGATCATCTGCGGGTACGGTCCGCTGCCCCAGCCGGCGTCCATGGTGCCCTGGAAGAACCAGTTCGACCCGTTGTCGGCCACGATCAGGCCATAGCGCTTCATGGCCGTGAGCACGACACGCGCTTCCGGGCCGTAGCCGGAGACGTCATAGCCGGCTTGCAGCCGAAAGCGAGCCCCCATCGGCGGCAGCGTGGGATCGCTCCGCGCGCCCGCCTGATGCCGCGCGGGCCACAGGTAGCTGGTGTCGGTCTGAGCGACCGTGAAGCGGATCGCGTGGTTGATGGCCCCCGCCTGCACCTCGTCCCGCCGCACCAGGCGGGGCATGATCGGCAGCCCGGCGGCGTCCGCCGACGTCCAGCCCGCCGGCCGTAGCGCGTTCGAGGTCAGATCGAAGATGGCGCCCGAGCCCGCGGTGCTGGGGCCGTTGTAGTCGGTGGCCCAGGTCTCGTACAGCCGGCAGGTGTCGCTGTTGATCGACAGCTGGTGGCTGTCGGTCGGCCCCTCGCGCAGCAGGTCGGAACCGTACGGATAGGCGCCAGCGTCGCTCTCGTCCGGGTACTCGAACGTGAAGTTGGTGGTCGCGTGCGAGCTGCCGACCACGTTGAATGGAATCCCGTAGGGCGGGGCCCCGAAGTCCGGATGCAGCAGGGTCCCGCCGGTGGCGCCGCTGGAGGCCAGCCAGGCGGCGCTGTGCGCGTTGACCGGCAGGCTCGAGATGTCGGTGTTCCAGATGTTGTCAGCCGGGAAGACCGGGCAGGAGCTGCCGGGCACCGTGGGCGCCGCCGCCAGCGCTCCGTGGGGCACCAATAGCAGTAGCGCTGGCAAGAGGGCAGCCAAGAACCGGGCCGGGTGGCGGGGCATCGCCTATTTACAACGACCCCGGGGGCCGCTTTACGGCGTGCTGGAGACCGCCACCGCCGGACCCGGGTAGCCGTGGTCCAGCAAGTTGCCCAGGTAGAGCGCGTCGCCGAACGTGAAGAGGCCTCCGGGGCTGGTGAGGATCGCGTAGCCGGCCCCAGTGCTGATGGAGTACGTCAACGACGTGGCCGGCCCCGGATAACCGTGGTCGAGCAGGTTGCCGAAGTACAGGCCGTCCCCGAATGTGTAGATGGCGCCCGACGCTGTGAGGATGTCGTAGCCCTGCCCGTCGGGCGTGTAGGCGAAGCTGACGGCGGGACCCGGGAAGTGATGATCCAGCAGGTTCCCGAAGTACAGCGCATCACCGAACGTGTAGAGGGCGCCGCTGCTGGTGAGGATGGCGTAGCCCCGGCCGCTGGGCGTCTCGGAGATGGCGACGGCGGGGCCGGGGTAGTGGTGGTCGATCAGGTTCCCCAGGTACTGGGCATTACCAAAGGTGTAGATGCCACCGCCGGTGTTGAGGATTGCGTACCCGCCGCCGTTGGGCGTGCTGGCCAGGCCGATGGCCGGCCCGGGGTAGTGGTGGTCGATCAGGTTGCCGTAGTATGCGGCGTCGCCGAACGAGTAGATGCCTCCGGCCTGGTTGAGGATCGAGTAGCCGCGGTAGCCGCAGCCGGTGACGCCGCCGATCACCGTCAGGTAGGGGATGTTCTGCCCGGTGGCGCCGGCCAGCGCCTGCCACGCCTTCGTCGAGCAGAGGTACCCGTTCCAGCCGCCGGCTGACATCACGCCAGGGAATACGATCGCGGGCGCCTGGGCCTGGCCGGCCAGGCTCGCCCACTCGGTCGCGTTGGCGGAGACATAGATCTCGGGCAGCGGGCAGGATGCTGGGCTGCCGTAGGCGACGTGGTAGATCTGCTGGGGGGTCCACCCCCCGCCCCCCACGACGTCGTCGCCGAAGTCGGCCATCATGCCCGCGTGCGCGGCGTCGCAGGGCGTGGCGCTGCTATGGCCGCTGCTGATGCTGTACTGATCGACCCACGGAGTCGTGTGGGCGTAGTCGTAGAAGTTGCCGCTGCTCTCCTCTTCGATGTCGCTGCCGGCCCACACGGTGATGCCGGGGAACTGGCTTTGCAGCGGCTGCACGAACTGCTTGTACCACTGGTCGGCGTGCATCTCCATCTGCGTGGCGCTGAGCATGTTGCCCGCCACGGCCGCGGTGAGGCTGTTGCTGGTGCCGACGCTGAGGATGAACCGCGAGCCCGTGCCGTGCGTACTGATGTAGCCGCGCGCGAAAGCATTGGCGACCGGCAGCAGCTGTCCGAAGGGCGTGCACGTCTTGGTGCCGAACACCTGCGCGCCATACGTGGTGCCGTTGTTGGGATCGTTGAAGCAGGGCGCGCCGAAGGCGAGCACGACCAGGCTGCCGGCCGGTTCGTTCGCCCCCGCGCTGTAGAGGCCGCAGCCGGTGGTGGGGAAGCCGGCGCCGCAGGTGCTGATGTTGCCTCCGAACACGTAGTACGACATGGACGACGTGGGCACCGCCGACGAGGCGGCGGCGGCTGCCGGCGCGGCCGCCGCATGGGCCGGGCTGCTCGAACTCGCCGGGCTCAGCGTCGCTGCCCCGGCCGCCCCGCAGCCGGCCGGCGCTGGGCCGAGAGCGCCGTCCATATTCAACGCAGCAGTGGCGCCTGACGCCGAGGTCAGGCAGATCGTGCCATCGCCGAGCGTGGTCGCTTTGATGGTGCCCGAGCCGGGAAAGGTCCAGACCTGGGAGCCTGACGGGCCGGCCAGTGCGACCGCGCCGGCGCCTGGGTCCTGGGTCGAACTGCCCGCGAGCACCTCAGAAAGGGAGCCGCGGGCGAGGCAGCTCGAGGGGTGCATCACGGCCGAGGAGACGGGCGCGTTCAGGCACGCCGGATCCGGTCCGGAAGCTGCGACAGGTGCTGGGACGAGGGCGATGGCCAGGGCAGCTGCCAGCAGCAGCCCTGTCACCCTGAGGAACATCGAGGGCACTAGGGAATGCGACAGTCTAAGTCAAGGGGTCGTCGCCAGGGCAACTGCCGGCCCCGGATAACCGTGGTCGAGCAGGTTGCCTCTGTACAGGGCATCTCCAAAGGTGTAGATGGCGCCGGACGCGGTCAGGATGGTGTAGCCGCGGCCGCTTGGCGTATAGGCGAGGGACACCGCCGGGCCGGGGTAGCCGTGGTCGAGCAGGTTCCCGTAGTACTGGGCGTCGCCGAAGGTGTAGACCGCGCCGGCGGCCGTCAGGATCGCGTAGCCATTGCCGCTGGGCGTGTAGGCGAAGCTGACCGCCGGTCCCGGGTAGCCGTGGTCGATGAGGTTGCCGAAGTAGCGGCCGTCGCCGAACGTGTAGAAGCCGCCGGCTGACGTCACGATCGCGTACCCGTGGCCGCTCGGCGTCATGGAGAGCGCAACCGCGGGACCCGGATAGCCGTGGTCGATGAGGTTGCCGAAGTAAGCGGCGTTGCCGAAGGTATAGATGCCGCCGAAGGTGGTGAGGATGTCGTAACCGCCCCCGTCGGGGGTCTCCGCCAGCCCCACCGCCGGGCCGGGGTAGCCGTGGTCGAGCAGGTTTCCGTGATAGGTGGCGCTGCCGAACGAGTAGATGGCTCCCGCCGCCGTCAGGATGTTGTAGCCGCCCGGAGTGGACGACTGGTAATACTGGCCGACGAAGATCCGAAGGTAGCCGCCGTCGTCGTCGGGATAGATGGACGGATGCGTGTTGCAGGCGATGCATCCGCCGGCGGCGTCGCTGGTCGGCACGCCGCCGTTGTTGGTGACGCCGTCTCCCTGACTGTCGTCGTAATTGGTCTGACAACCGTTGCCGGGGCCGAAGATGACCGCGATCAGCCCGGCTGCGTAGAGATCGCCGGGATGCGCGATGAAGTAGGGCGCGATGTTGTCCTGGTAGTGGCCGCAGGTGTTGTTGAGCGTTAGGAAGTACTGGTTGCCCATCGGCACCTGCCACACGATCTGCGGCTTGGCCGTGCGCGCGTGCAGCTCCGACACCCACGACAGGTAACGCGTGAAGTTGGGGAACTGAACGTTCTGCGGATCCCACCATCGGTTGACGCCTTGCTGCTCCCACCAGGCGGCGGTGTGGTCGTCAACGTCGTTGAAGACGTAGTCCCAGGTTCCCGTGGAGTTGAGAAACGCCGCCGTCTTGTCTGCCTCCGTGCGCACGTTCAACATTGGATCGGCGTCGCTCGCGATGTCGATGGAGGACGCCCAGGGCGAAGCGTGGATCCCCATAGAGGCATTGGGCGCGTAGGTGTCGCGCAGCTGCAGCAGCTCGTGCGCGAAGCCCTGCACGGTGTTCGGCTGCCCCGCGGCCTCGGCGAATCCTGAACTCGCAACAGCGGCGGAGACGGTGGAGGAATCTCCGCCGGCGGCCTTCTGCTGCATGTACCCCCAGAGGTCCGGCTCGACGTGAATCACGACGGTCTTGCCGTAGGCGCCGGCCTTCTGCATCAAGAGCTTGAAGTCCGCGTAATAGGCCGCCATGGTCGCCGGGTTGTTGAGGTTGTTGTAGTCGCGCGTCAGCTCGTCCGAACCACTCGATGGATTCGACTGCAGCAGCATGTAGTACGTGAAGACGGGGATGTACGAGGCCGGAGCGCTCGTGCTCGCGTCCATGTAATACGTGGCGTACTGGCCGGCGGGCGAGTTCCAGGTGGTCCAGCCGCTGCCCGTATTCACGCCGCCCGCCAGGTAGCTGAAGCGGTACCGCCAGGGGACGCCGCTGGACGTCATCCAGTCCAGCTGGCCGGGCTCGCTTGAGAGGCCGAAGTGCAGCCGGTCCGCCGGCAGTGGCGCGCGAGCCGCGGTGGCGGCGACGGGCGTAGGAGCGACGGTCAGGGCCAGGAGCGCGGCGGTCGCCGCCCCCAGCCGGCGGAGGCCGGTCATGGGGTGTCGGAGAGGGCTACCGCGGGGCCCGGATACCCGTGGTCGAGCAGGTTCCCGTAGTAGACGGCGTCGCCGAACGTGTAGATGGCGCCGGCCGCGGTAAGGATCTGGTAGCCGTGGCCGCTCTTGGTGTAGGAGAAGCCGCTGGCGGGGCCCGGATAGCCGTGGTCGAGCAGGTTGCCGAAGTACTGTGCGTCGCCGAAGGTGTAGATGGCGCCTGAGTCGGTGAGGATGGCGTAGCCGTTGCCCGTCGCCGTGTACGCCACGCTCACGGCGGTGCCGGGGTAGCCGTGGTCGATCAGGTTCCCGAAGTAGCGCGCATCACCGAAGGTGTAGATGCCGCCGAAGTTAGTCAAGATCGCGTAGCCGCGGCCGGTGGGTGTCATCGACAGGGCCACGGCGGGACCCGGATAGCCGTGGTCGATGAGGTTGCCGAAGTACTGCGCGTTGCCGAACGAGTAGATGCCGCCGAACGTGGTCAGGATGTTGTAACCGCCGCCGTTGGGCGTCTCCGAGAGCCCGATCGCCGGGCCGGGATAGCCGTGATCCAACAGGTTGCCGTGGTAAGTGGCGTCCCCGAAGGAGTAGATGCCGCCGAACGACGTGAGGATGTTGTAGCCGCCGGGGATGACGACGGTGTTCACGCTGAACGCCTTGACCACCGAACCTGCCGGCGTGAACACCATGCCGCCGGCGGAGGAGGGCGCCGCGAAGTTGGCGCTGGCGCCGAGGCTTGCGTGGTACAGGCTCGCACCGCTCGGGCTGAAGGCGTTGAGGTTGTGATTTCGGTCGATGGCCCAGATCGCACCGCCCGCGATGATCGGCGTGTCCGTCCACACGGGCGTCGGATTGTTGTTCCGCTGCCAGTTGACGCTCAGCGTGCTGCCGTTGAAGTGCAGCGAGAAGAGGCCGCCCGAGCAGCCGACGTAGATGTTGCCGGCTCCATCGGTCGCAGACCCGCCGGTGCACTCGCCGCCGCCGAAGTTGAGGCTGGTGACCAGCGCCGGCGCCGTAGTCAGCACGTAACCGGTGCCGTTCTTGCCGGACTGGAACAGCAGCCCGCCGGGCAGCAGGGTCGGCGCGATAGAGCCGATGTCGGTGTCGCCGTTGTCCAGCGCCTGCCAATTGGACGGTGCCCAGCTGCCGAGGAGGTTGGCCGTGGCATCGAGCTTGACCACCGACTCCTGCAGGTCGAGAGTGCTGCCGCAGAAGCCATTGCCGGTGGCCGCGTATACGTTGCCCGAGCCGTCGACGGACTCTCCTCCGGCGGCCCAGATACCGCCCCCGCTGCAGTTAGGCGTGCTCGTGAAACGCCCCTGATATGCCAGGTTGGTGGCGGCGAAGGCGACCACGTACCCGTGGTAGGACCCGCAGTCGCCGATGCGTCCGCCGTAGGGCACGTAAACGTGGCCGTTGCTGAGCGCCAGGGCGCCGCGCTGGCCCTCGATCGTGGGATCGAAGCCGCTGAACTCCGCCGAGCCGAAGGTGGCGATGCTGCCGTCGCCCAGGTTGATCTTGTAAATGTCGTTGGCGATGCCACCGCCGGGCGGGGTGACGGCGGCGACCAGGTACATGACGTTGGCGGAGGGGTCGATCACGGGCGTGCCCGTGATGCCGTTGATGTTGCCGCACATATATCCGCCCGGTGGAGTGCCGAGGTTGCGGCTCCAGTTCACTTGTCCTGTGCTCTGGTTAAGGGAGTAGACCCAGTTGCTTTGGGTGACCACGTAAACCGCGCCGCCGAAGACCAACGGCTGCGCCTTGATCTGCCCGAGCGTCCCCGTCGGTGACGTCCAGGCCGGGCTGACTGTGGTGAACCCCGGACCCCCCAGGTTCCCGTCGCGGCCGTTGTCGAAGCCAAAGGTGGTCCAGGAGCCGCCGGCCGCCTGCGCACTGGCGGCCGGCTGGGCGGCGAACCCGGTGACGGCCAGCAGTAGTCCCGCCGCCGCAGCGGCGCCCCTCACCCGAGACACCATCAAGGAGACCTAACGCCGGAGCAGGCGAAAGTACTGCTGCTGAGTTCGGCTTAGGGAGTCATGGCGCAGGCGACGGCAGGACCCGGATACCCGTGGTCGAGCAGGTTCCCGAAGTAGGGCGCGTCCCCGAACGAGTACATGGCGCCGGAGGTGGTCAGGATCGAATAGCCCAGGCCGTCCTTGGTCAGCATCAGCCCGATCGCCTCACCCGGATAGCCGTGGTCCAGCAGGTTGCCGCGGTAAAGGGCATCGCCAAAGCTGTAGATGGCGCCGCTGCGGGTCAGGATGTAGTACCCGCGGCCGGTCGTCGTATAGGCCAGCGCGACCGCCTCGCCTGGGTAGCCGTGGTCCACGAGGTTGCCGTAGTACTGCGCGTTGCCGAAGGTGTAGATGCCGCCCCAGGACGTCAGCAGGGCGTAGCCCCCGTAATCGGGCGTCGCCGACAGGGAGACGGCGGGGCCGGGGTAGCCGTGGTCGAGGAGGTTCCCGTAGTAGGTCGCGTTGCCGAAGCTGTAGATGGCGCCGGCGGTGGTGAGGATGTTGTAGCCGCGGCCGTTGGGGGTCGCGGCCAGGCTCACCGCCACGCCCGGATACCCGTGGTCGAGCAGGTTCCCGTAGTAGGTGGCGTCGCCGAAGGAGTAGATCGCTCCGAATGAGGTGAGGATCGAGTATCCGCGGCCGGGGCCGGCCGGCGCGACGGGCAGCGGCGTCGGAGTCGGCGTGGGGAGCAAGGTCGGGGTCGGGGCTGGTGTAGGAGTTGGCGTCGGTGTCGGAGTCGGTGTGGGTGTGGGCGTCGGCGTAGGAGTTGGCGTCGGCGTGGGTGTAGGTGTGGGTGTGGGCGTCGGCGTCGCAGTGGGCGTCGGCGTCGGCGTAGGAGTGGGCGCCGGCGTGGGCGTAGGACTGGGAGTGGGCGCCGGCGTGGGCGTAGGACTGGGAGTGGGCGTCGGCGTCGGCTTCGGCGCCTGAGTTGTTGGGCCCGTCACACAAGCCACGGCGGCGTTGCTCCAGAGGGGCTGGACCGCGTAGAAGTTCGAACCCAGGGCCACATCCGCCGACGGCCAGGTCGAGCTCCATTGGCATTTGTCGCCGTTCTCCAGGGCGCGCGCGTCGACCCACCCGGTGTTGGGCAGCGGATCCGTCAGGACCTCCGCCAGCTCGTGCCCGCCCATGATGCTGAAGCCGTCGAACCAGCCATGCCCATACGCGTCGTTGGGATTCACCTCGTTGGCGCCGCAGTTCCCGGCCGCGTCCGGCTGGTAAGGCAGGTAGATGAACGGCGCGGGCCCGGCGCCCGAGCTGGAGTCGTGCCAGGCGCAGAACCCGCCGGTTGCGCTGGAGCCGAACCCGCTTTCCGACTTGCCGGTGGGACCGACCACCACGTAGATGCCGGCGGGGTCGTTGAAGTGAGCCTCGGCGGACTTGGCCTCGGCCTGGATGTCCAGGTCCACCGGAGTGGCGGGCACTGTCACGGGATCCACCCAGGTTCCCTTCAGCATCCCGGCCGGGTTAGGAACCGCCGCCGAGCCGGTGGGGCACGAAGTGGCGCCGGTCGCCACGCCCTGGCAGTACTGGGTGACGCTCCCCAACCAGGCGCTTCCGCCCACCGCTCCGAAGAAATCCTGCAAATAGGTCTGCGCCTGGGCGCTGGAGTAGCCGCCGGTGCTGAAGCCGGCGCTCCAATCCGAGCCCCAGAAATCGAGGTACACAACAGGGGCCTGGTCCACGCCGCCGCCGCCGAAGGCCAGCAGGCTTGGACCCGTCGTGGTCGGTGTGGGCGAGGGCGAGGGGCTGGCGCTGGGGCTAGGACTGGCGGCGGCGGCGGAGGCGCGCTGCCGGGCGTGCGCGCCCTTGGTGGGCGCCACGTGCTTACCTCGGTAGCCGCCCACCGCCGCGGCCGGAGTCACTCCGGCGGCCAGGAGCAGCGCCAGGGCACCAATGGACACGGCCGCCAGGACACCGGAGCGCGCGCGCACTCAAAACGGTCATACGAGCGGGTACCGCCGAAGTCAATCGGCCGTCAGGGAGTGCCGGACATCGCGACGGCAGGGCCAGGATAGCCGCGGTCGAGGAGGTTCCCGAAGTAGCCCGCGTCGCCAAAGCTGTACAGGGCGCCCTGCGTCGTCAGGATCGAGTAACCGAGGCCGTCCTTGGTCACGAACAGCCCCACCGCCTGGCCGGGGTAGCCGTGGTCGATGAGGTTTCCCCGGTAGAAGGCGTCTCCGAAGCTGTAGATCGCGCCCTGCGCCGTGAGGATGTAGTAGCCAAAACCGTCCGCGGTGTAAGCCACCGCCACCGGCGTACCGCCGTACCCGTGGTCGAGCAGATTGCCGTAGTACTGGCTGTCGCCGAAGTTGTAGATGGCCCCAGCCGCCGTCAGCAGCGCATAGCCGCCGCCGTCGGGAGCCTCCGCCAGCGACACCGCCGGCCCGGGGTAGCCATGGTCGATCAGGTTGCCCGCATAGCGGGCGTCGCCGAAGCTGTAGATGCCGCCGAAGGTCGTCAGGATGCTGTACCCGGCGCCGTCAGGCATCTCGGCCAGGCTCACCGCAGGCCCGGGGTAGCCGTGATCGATGAGGTTGCCCCAGTAGCGCGCATCACCGAACGTGTAGATGCCGCCGAATCCCGTGAGGATGGCGTAACCATGGCCGGCGCCGGCTTGCGGCGCGTGCGCGTTGTCGTAGACGCACCCCGCGGCCGCATTGCTCCACAGCGACTGCACCGCATATTGGTTGCCGCCGAAATTCACATCCTTGGCCGGCGCCGCGGTGCTCCACAGGCACTTATCGCCGTTCTCCAGGCCTGCGGAATCCGCCCAGGCCACGCTGTTGCTCAGTGGCTGGGGGTTGGTCAGCGTCTCCACGTACTCGTGTCCCGCGATGATGCTGAACCCGTCGTAGTAGCTATTCACCTCGTTGGTCCCGCAGCTGCTGCCTGGCGCGTCGGGCAGGAACGGAATGAAGCCGTAGGGCGCGGGACCCGCGTTGGGGTTGTAATCGTGCCAGCCGCAGATCCCGCCGGAGGTGCCGAAGTTGGCGGGGTCGTGACGAGGTGGCGTGAAGACCAGGTAGCTGCCGTGCGGATCGCCGAAATGCTGGTAGGCGCGCTTGACCACCGCCCAAATCGGCGTGTCATCCGGTGTGCCGGGCTGTGTGGGCACCGCCGAGGAATCCATGATCGAACCGCCGTACTACCCCGCGGGATTGGGTATCGGGGCCCAGCCAAATGGGCAGCTCGTCGAGCCGACAGCCACGCCCTGGCAGTACTCCCCCGCACTCCCCAGCCACGGGCTGCCGCCGATGCCTCCGAAGAAGGACTGCAGGTAGCTCTCCAGCGGGGCGCTGTTGAAGGTGCCGTCGGTCCATTCATGCCCCCAGAAGGTCAAGTACGCGCGCGGCCGCAACCCGACCGGACCACCGCTGTAGCTCAGTAAGGCGGTAGCCGTGGTGGCGGCCGCACGACCGGCCGCGCGCGCCGGCGTGAAGTGCTTAGTGCTGTGCGGCGCGGCAGCGGCAGGGGTGGCGGGCACCGCCGCCAGGACGAGAGCCGCCACGACTCCCAGGGAAAACCGCAAGCTCGCGAATTCTAGCCCCGGTAGCGCCGGATCGCCTGGTGCACGGCGTCCGTTCCGAACTCGAGCGCGCTCACGGGCACGCGCTCGTCGGCGTCGTGCATCGCCCGCTCGTAGGCCACGCCCTCGGCGAAGTTGTGGGGCAGGAAGCCGTACGTCCGGATCCCCAGCTGAGCGAAATGGCGGGCGTCGGTGCCCCCGCTGACCAGGTAAGGGATCGGCGTCCCCTCGGGATCGGCCTCGCGCAGGATGCCGCATAGCGTCTCGAAGAATGGCCCCAGCTCGGGCTCGGGCATGGTCGGACTTTGCCGCATCACGGTCAGCTCGGCGTCCGTTCCGATCACGGCGCGCAGCTCGGGCAGGAAGCTCTCGGCCGTCTCCCCCGGCAGCAGCCGGCAGTCCAGATCCAGCTCGATCTCGCTCGGGATCACGTTGATCTTGATCCCGCCGCGCACCATGGTGGCGTTGACGTTGTTGTGCAGTAGGGGGTCGAGCATCCACCCCACCTCGCCCAGCTCGTCGAGCGCGGCGTCGGTCTGGGCCGGATCCAGCACGCGCGCCACTGCGTCGCGCAGTGGACCGGCGTCCAACCCGTCGCGGAGGCCCTCCAGCATCAGCTGGGTGGCGGTGCTGATGTGCACCGGCATCCGGTGGGTATCGAGCGCCGCCAATGCGCGGCCCAGCCGCGCCATGGCGCCACCCCGCAGCGGCCGCGACCCGTGCCCACCTGGGCCCCGGAAGACCGCCCGGGTCTGGCAGCCGCGCTTCTCGGCCACCATCACCGGGTAGAAGCGTCGCCGGTCCACGTACCAGGCGAAGCCACCGCCCTCGCCAAGGGCGTGGCGGATCTCGCTGAAGAGCTCCGGCCGATTGGCGGCCAGCCAGCCGGCGCCCTCCAGGCCGCCCGCCTCCTCGTCGGAGACAACCGCGATCACGACGTCGCCCGGAGGCGCGGCGCCCTCAGCGAGGAAACGCAGCGTCGCCAGCACCATCATGGCCACGCCGCCCTTCATGTCGATCGCGCCGCGGCCCCAGACATGACCGTCGACCACCTCGCCAGCGAAGGGCGGATGGCTCCAGGCCTGGCCCGTGGTGGTGACCACGTCGACGTGGCCCTGGAGGAGGAGCGGCGGCGCCTCGCCGCGGCCGGACAGGCGCGCCACCAGGTTGGGCCTGGAATCGCTTCCGCCGGCCACCACGGTCTGCAGGCCGGCGTCTCTTAGGAGCCGCTCGAGGTGAGCCACGCACGCCGCCTCGTTGCCGGGCGGGTTGGTGGTGTCGAAACGGATCAGCTCCTGGGTCAGCTCGGCGACCGAGGGCAGCGTGATCACCCGATCGAGGATAGGACACAACTCTCGAGCAGCGCCCGAGCCGCCCGGCCGCGGTGGCTCCAGGCGTGCTTCTCCTCCGCCGACAGCTCGGCGAAGGTGCGGCCCAGCTCAGGCAGCAGGAAAATGGGGTCGTACCCGAACCCGCCGCTGCCTCGAGGCTCAGGCAGGAGCTCGCCGTCAACCCGCCCCTCAAAGAACCTGGGGCCGGGCGCCAGGGCCAGGATAGCCACGAAGCGCGCCCGCCACGGCCGGGCGACGGATGCCAGCCGCCGCCACAGCTCAGCGTTGCGCTCCGGCTGGGTCGGCGCCAGTCGGCGCGACTGCAGCCCGGGCTCGCCGCCGAGCGCCTCTACCTCCAGGCCGCTGTCGTCGCCGAGCGCCGGCAGGCCCGTGGCGCGCCAGGCCGCCTCGGCCTTGAGGGCGGCGTTGGCGGCGTAGGTGGACCCCGTCTCCTCCACCTCCCCACCCCAGTCCTCGAGCTCGACCCCCGAGCCCTCCAGCAGCTCGCGCAGCTCCGCCAGCTTGCCGGGGTTGCGGGTGGCGACTACAAGCCGGCGAGCGCCCGCTTCTGGAACCCCATCAGCTCGCGGATGCCCTTGCGTCCCAGGTCGAGCATGGCCTCCAGCTCCTCGCGGCTGAAGGGCTGCTTCTCGGCCGTCGCCTGGACCTCGATCATGCGGCCGTCCTCGACCATCACGCAGTTGAGGTCGGTGTGGGCGTGGAAGTCCTCGGCGTAGTCGAGGTCGAGCACCGGCTCCCCGTCGACTACGCCGCAGCTGACCGCGGCCACGTACTGGCGGATGGGCAGCTCCTTCAGCATGCGCGCCTCCTTCATCCGGCGCGCGGCCATGTAGAGCGCGCAGAAGGCGCCGGTGACCGACGCGGTGCGGGTCCCCCCGTCGGCCTGCAGCACGTCGCAGTCGAGGGTGATCGTGCGCTCACCCATCGCGCCCGTGTCCACGGCGGCGCGCAGCGAGCGGCCGATCAGGCGCTGGATCTCGTGGGTGCGGCCCCCGACGCGCCCGCTGGTGGCCTCGCGCTGGCCGCGGTCGTGCGTGGAGCGGGGCAGCATCGAGTACTCGGCGGTGACCCAGCCGTGGCCGGTTCCCCGGCGGTGCGGCGGCACCCGGTCCTCCACGGAGGCCGTGATCCAGACCCGCGTCCGGCCCATCTCGATCAGGCAGGAACCCTCGGCGTGCACGTTGACGCCCAGCTCGATCTTGACCGGCCGGAGCTGCCCGGCCTCGCGGCCGTCATGGCGAGCCATCAGTGGCCGGAGATCCGGAGCAGCAGCGCCGTTCCTTCATAGAAGACGTACAGGGGCACGAAGAGGATGAGCGGTGTGAGCGGGTCGCCGCCCGGCATCAGGAAGTTGGCCAGGAGCCCCAGTCCGATCACCCAGTAGGGGCGGCTCCGCCACAGCCAGCGCGAGCTGATGATCCCGATCCGGCCCAGCGCATACAGCACCACCGGCAGCTCGAAGACGATGCCGAAGGCGATCACCAGCCCCAGCACGAAGCCCAGGAACTCGTTGGCGTCGAAGGTCGGCTTGACCAGGTCCGCGGGCAGGAAGCCGGTCAGCACCCGGATGATCAGCGGCAGCGAGTAGAGCGAGAACGCGATCCCCAGGCCGAAGAAGAAAAGGGTCGCGAAGACCAGGGGCCCGAAGAGGCGGCGCTCGTGCAGGTACAGCCCGGGCGCCACGAAGGACCAGGCCTGCTGGACGATGATCGGCGCCGCGATCACGAAGCCCACGTAGAGGGCGACTTTGAAGCGCACGAAGAAGCCACCGGTGGGGTTGATCAGGATCAGTTCTTTGATCCCCGCCCGGTGCACCACGTAGGTGTAGACCGCGTCGCCGACGAAGAATCCGATGATCGTCGCGATGCCCCAGGCGATGCAGATCACGATCAGCACACGGCGCAGCGCCTCCAGGTGCTCGATGACCGACATGCGTGAGTCCTCGGGACTCACGGGCGCGCGGGATCGCCGCGCGAACAGCTTCACTTCAGGGGTGCGGCCGGCGGGTGGCGCCGTGCCTCTCGCGCCCAGGCGTCCGATGCGTACGCCGGCTGCTGCGGTGCTCGGTCACGCGGTGAAGACTGCGCTCCCTCCGCTCCTCGGCGCCGGCTGACGCATCGGAGCACCGGGATCGCGACATGCAGCGGGCCACCCACCAGCCGCACCCCTCGGAGGCCACGCGGAGGGGCCTCAGCTCTTCTTGGGCTCGGCCTCGGCCTTGGCGGGCTCGGTGGGTGCGCTGCTGGCCACCGGCGTGGGCATGGGCTGCACCGTCGGCTGGACCGTGCCCGGACCCGCGGTCTCTTCCGTGCTGCTGGCGCGCGTGACCTCGTCCTTGAGGTCGGAGGTGGCCTTGCGGAACTC